>JAUTXN010000031.1 GCA_030838045.1 Acidimicrobiaceae bacterium | reverse complement strand
TGAGCTTCGCAGCCCCGACCCTGACCTGGACAGGCGATCTGGCGATCGGGGCCAGCGTCACCGTCAGGTACTCGATCACGGTGCACGACCCTGACACCGGTGACAAGTTGATCAT
Source organism: Acidimicrobiaceae bacterium (assembly GCA_030838045.1). Lineage (GTDB taxonomy): Bacteria > Actinomycetota > Acidimicrobiia > Acidimicrobiales > Palsa-688 > JALYXV01. The sequence continues at coordinate 22,339 of JAUTXN010000031.1, read as the reverse complement.
CAACAGGGTCACCTCGACCGCTCCGGGCAGCACCTGCCCGCCGGGCGGGACGTTGCCCCAGTGCTCGACGCAACTACGGGTCCTGATACCCGGGTTGCTCATCACCAAGACGGCCGACACGGCGTCGGTGGTGGCGGGCTCAGTCGTCCACTACACCGTGACCGTCGTCAACACCGGTCAGACGGCGTTTGCCCCCGCCGGATTCAGCGACCCGCTCACCGGCGTGCTGGACGATGCCAGTTACGGAGGCGACGCGGCCGCCAGCACCGGGACCGTCGGTTACTCGAACAGCACGCTGGTGTGGAGCGGCGCCCTGGACATCGGGACCACGGCGACGATCACGTACTCCGTATCGACGTACTTCCCCGCTCTCGGAGATCGCACCCTCACCAACACCGTGTCGTCGGCCACGGCGGGCGCCGACTGCAGGTCCGGCAGCGACCCGCGCTGCTCGAGCACCGTTACCGTGCTGGTGCCCGCCCTCGTGGTCACCAAGACCGCGGCGGCCAGCCAGGTCGTGGCGGGCGGGTCGCTCGGCTACACCATAACGGCGACGAACACCGGACAGGCCGACTACGCCCCCGCCACGCTCACCGACCCGCTGGCCGGCGTCCTCGACGATGCCACCTACAACGCCGACGCCGCCGCGAACACCGGAGCCCTCAGCTTCGTCGGAGGCACCATTGCCTGGACCGGCGCCTTGCCACGCGGAGCGACCGTCACCATCAGCTACTCCGTCACCGCGAACATCGCCGGCACGGGCGATGCCGTTCTCACCAATCGGGTGGTCTCGGCCACGGTGGGCAGCACGTGCACGACGGGCAGTGTCGACCCCCGGTGCGCAACCTCCACATCCGTCGCCGCCCGCAGCATCACACTCACCGGTCTCACGCCCTCGTTCACGCTCTCCGGCGTACCGCACACCACGGTGGACTCGACCGGCGCGGTCACGATGACGGTCATCACGAACAGCACCAGTGGGTACCAGGTGACCGTCCAACCCGCGGCGGCTCGGCTCAGCGGGTCATTACCGGGCAACAACGACGTCATCCCCGTCGACCAGATGAGCGTGCGGGAAACCGGCTCACCCGGATTCCGGGCACTCTCGGTGGCCAACGCCCTGATCGTTCACCAGCAGAATGCGGCGTCGGCGCCCCTCGGCGACGCGGTCAGCAACGACTATCAGGTCCAGATCCCGTTCGTGGCGCCGGACACCTATTCGGCCACGTTGGAGTACATCGTCAGCGCCCAATGACCCGACTTCCGGCGCAAGAAGGAGACTCATGCATATCGACGAACACCGGAGTTCCTCGCCGGCGCGCGCCCTCATTGTCGCCTTCTTGGTGGGGCTGCCCATCATCGTCGCCACGGCCAACGCGGCCGCCGCCGCGGAGCCGCCCGCGCCCCAGCTGAGCATCGCCGTCGACGACGGGCACCCGTCTGCGGCCGCCGGGGACACGCTCACGTACGCGATCACGGTCCGCAACCTGGGCACCACCCCGGTCAGCGGCCTGTACGTGACCCAAAGCGTGCCGAGCGGGCTCACGTTCGGATCGGCGGATTCGGCTGGCCAGGCGACGCCGGGCACGGTTCGTTGGGTCGTCGACCTGAGCGCCACGGGCACCGCCACGTTCCACACTTCGATGTCGGTCTCGGCGACTCCGAAGGAACTCCTGCGGCTGGCGACGGTGGCCTGCGCCAGCGCGTCTGCGACCGCGCCGCCCATCGTCTGCGCGTCGGACTCCGATCTGCTCCCGGCCGGGCGCCAGTCGGCGGCCACCAGGACAACGACGGTGTCCGGGGGCCGCGCCACGTCAGGTGCCCGGGGCTGGTTCATCAGCGGAGCCATCGTTGTGGTCGCCGCCGTGGCCGTGGCCGTGCTGATGGTCCGCCGCCGGCGCCGGGCGACGGTATCCGGCGCCGAGCCCGGCGCTGAGCCCGGCTCATAGCCGGGGATCGGGCATGTTCGCCGTCGGGCGATCCCATGCTTCCCCGCCCGCATCCGGTCCGGCTCGGCTGGCTCGGCACCTCGCGTGCCGTTCCGCCTCGCCTGAACCGCGCCCCGCCACGCTTTCCCCGACCGCCTTGGCAACCGATGGCGGTGTCGCATCGACCAGGTACGCTGGGCGTGCGCTCATGGTGGACACCGGCGCCGCCGCCACGACCGCCGTGGCCGAGATCCCGCCGGGCCGACGATGATGCGCGCTGCACTCGACTTCGACACGTCGGTTCCCCTCCTGGTCGTCAAGATCGGGCCGTATCCGCTGCACCACGGTGGGGTCGGGGTGATCCGGTCGCTCGGCCGTCGCGGCGTCCCGGTGTATGCGGTCACCGAGAGCCGCGCCACGCCGGCGGCGCTGTCGCGTTACCTGCGGGGACGGGTCGTGTGGCCGACGACGGGACTCGAGGCTCCGGACCAACTCGTGGCCGGCCTGCTCGCGGTCGGGCGCGACCTGGCCCGCCGGTCGCGCCGCGCCGGCCACGCCGATCGGGCCATCGCCCTCCCCACTGACGACGAGGCGGCGCTGCTGCTGGCGGAGCACGCGGGCGAGTTGGAGGAGTGCTTCATCAGCCCGGCGGTCGCGCCGGGACTGCCGCGGTCGCTGGCCAACAAGGACACGCTGGCCGAACAGTGCGCGGCGCACGGCATCCCCTACCCCATGTCGTTCCTGCCGGAATCGGTCGATCAGATGGTGGCCCGCGCGGCGTCGATCGGGTACCCGGTGGTCGTCAAGAATGCCCGGCCCGGGCAACGGCTGCTCCGTCCCGGCGTCGGGTCGAGCACGGTCGTGGCCGACGAGGTGGCGTTGCGCCACCTGGCCCGGAACTGGGTCGAGATGCCGAGCGTGTTGGTGCAGGAGCTGGTGCCCGGCGGCGACGGCGCCGACTGGGTGGTCAACGTGCACTGCGACGCCTCTTCGAGGGCTGTGGTGTGTTTCACCGGCGTGAAAGTCAGGTGCTGGCCACCGCGCGGCGGAGTCGGGTCGTTGCTGTATGCCAAACCCAATGACGCCATCGCCGAGATGACCGCCAAGCTGTGCCGCCAGGTCAGCTACTGCGGCGTCGCCGACTTGGACTGGCGGGCCGACGGCGCAACCGGGACCTACAAACTGCTCGATTTCAACCCGCGGCTCGGCGCCCAGGCGCAGTTGTTCCGCAACGTGTGCGGCGTGGACGTGGCGCGGGCACTGCACCTCGATCTCACCGGTCGCCCCGTTCCCCGGGGCGCCCAGGTATACGACCGTGGGCTGCGGGTCGAACATCTCGATGCGCCCGCCCTGATGTCTGCGTGGGTTTCCGGGTCGGGCGGGCGACGGTCCTCGGTCCAGATCCCTCGGGGTCGCACTGCGCTGGCCTGGTGGGCGCCCGCCGACCCCATGCCGGCACTCGCCGCCGCCGCGTTGTCGGCCCGGCCGGCCGCGGCCATGGCGACCCGGGCGCTCAGGGCGCGCCGGCGCCGTCGGGCAGGTACCGGTAGATCACGGCGTCGTGGTTCCGGTAGATGACGCGCCAGTGCGGCGAGTGCGACGCGCTGAGCGCCCGGTCAAGGCTGGCGATCGAACCCTTGGGCATGAAGCCGAGCACCTCGGCGTAGGCGTCCTCGTCGGCGGACAGCGCCAGGTAGACCTGTCCGGACGTCCCGCTGACATGCGTCTGGTACAACGCCGAGAGGGCGGGCAGATCGGCCGCCCCCAGCAGGTGCCCCTGGAAGGCGGGCAGTGTGGTGAGCGGTGGCGGTGTGGACCCGCTGGCGAACTCGCCGTAGTTGGCCGCCAGCCGGCCCGGGAAGTTGGGTGCGCCGAAGCCGACGACGCTGCCCGGCTCGGCGTGGTCGTAGAAGTACTGGCTCGCCGCGACCGCCCCGGGGCGCACCCGGTACAGCTCGACCGCACCGTAGAAGGCCGACATGAACAACACGAGCGCCACCGAAAGGGTGACGGCGACCAGGGCGCCGGTCCGCCGCCGCCATCTCCCTGACCGGGGTGCCAGGGCGCTGGCAGCGAGGGCCGCGACCCAGGGCAGGGAAAAGAGGTAGATGCGGAAGATGGCCTCGCCCCCGTAGTTCTGCCCGAACGCCAGCAGCGCCGGCGAACCGGCAAGGAGGGCCAGGATCAGCATGGGCCGGCCGTTGCGCAGGCGGCGCAGGGCGCCGACCGCCCCGAGCAGCCAGAGCCCCCCGATCAGGGCGGGGGCGCCGCGGGCCGTCATGATCCGCCCGGGGAGGGCGTGGCCGCCGTCGAACCCGCTGCTTCGGGCGTTGTCGAATGGGTTGCTCAGTGCATTGAGGATGTCGCGCGGGTTCAGAGGCGAGCCCGCGAGGTTGTGACTGCTGCGGAGGTAGCCGAGGTGGGGGACGAGGTAGGCGATGGTCACGACGGCGAAGGCGACGACGATCCATCGGGGTCGTACGCCACCGGCGGCGGTCATGAGGGCGATTCCGGCGACGACGAGGTACGGCGACAGTTGGTGGGTCACGACGACCACGGCGAAGACCGCGAGGAGGAATACCAGGGCCCATGGACGCGACCGGGCGGTGAGCGGCGCATCCGTGTTGTCGGCTGCGGCCGGGCGCCCTGATCTGGGTGGCTTTGTAAGCGCCAACCCACCCCCCAGGCGCATTCGTGCCCACAAAGACCGTTCGGTCAACGGCGCGCTCGCCATGGCGACACGGGGCGGGCTCGACGGGGCAGCATCGGGCGCTGGCTGCACCCGGGCCTTGACCAGGCGTCGTGTGATGCGTCCGGCCCATCGCAGCGGGGCCGGGGGTCGCTCGACCTGGAACCAGGCCAGGACCATGCCGAACACCGCCAGGCAGAGGACGAGCGCGAGGGCCTGGGGAGCGAAGTAGTCCTGGCCTACCCAGTTGCCGGCCTCGAAGAGGAACAGGCCGAGCCAGCGCTCACGCCGCCCGAGCGGCAGCCATCGGAAGACGAAGGCCAGCTCGAGGCACAGAAGCAGGTTGAAGTACACCGGCGCCCACTTGGCGTACGACAGCGGGTCGCCGACGCCCGCGAGCTTGTCGAACCACGCGGCCAGGGCGAAGAAACCCGGCCAGTTCTGGTAGATGTCCACGGTCGGGTCAAGCCCGCCTCGCCGGTTGACGGCTCCCACCACCCCCATGTGCTTGTAGGCCCACGGGTAGTTGGTCTCGGGGAAGATCAGCGGCACGGTGCCGTGGAGCACCACGACGAGCGCCACGAGGTGAAGGCCGAGCCGCAGTGGCGAGGGCTTGTCCTCGGCCAGCAGGCAACCGATGGAAACCGCCAGGAGCCCGACACCTATGTAGAAGGCGACGGGGAGGGCGGCCAGCAGGCCCCAGTCGTTCATGGCGTCGGGGTTGGTCATGTGCACGCCCAGGAACCACACCATCATGGCGACGGGCAGCAGGACGTCGGACGGCCCGACCCGTCGGTGCCGGGGCGAGAGAGCAGGCCGATTGGATGGGTCGGCGCGGGCCGGGGGAGGCCGGGCGACGGCGATCATCTATTCGCCGGTCGTCGGGCGGCCTACGGAAGCGACGAACGGGGCCACCTTTTCCATGAGGAACCGATGGGCCAGCGCGAGTGTTTCGCCCAATGCCGGGGCATCGTCCGCGTCGTGGGCGTAGTCGGTCGTCAGATCGACCAGCACCGCGCCGCCCTCGTGTGGCTCCACCGACAGGCGCCAGGTGCAGGCGGGTGTCGCTCCGGTCCCGGTGAACTGCAGCATCACGCCCACCGGCGCGGTGCTTCCCAGGATCACCTCCGAGCGGTGCAGCCGGGCAACCTGCTCGTACAGCGACGTGCGGACGCCGCCGTTGGTCTCGAGGTCCCAACGCGCCTCTAGGCGGCACGACGGCGTGGTGAGGGCAGCGACTCCGAGTCGCGTCTGCAACTCTTCGAAGACATCGACGGCGTGTTCCTTGATCTGATCGAAGTCGGTGGACATCTCGCGATATTCGAGACAGTCGCGGCGGACCACGAGCCGGCACGAATCGGTGGTCTCCATGACGGCCCCGGTGTCCCCGTCGAGCTTGAACGACACGAAGGGGTGACGTTCGTGAATGCGGGCGAAGAACTCGGGCAGTTCGTGCGGCGAGAAGGGCGGCCTCGACGGGAATGCGCTGAAGATGGTGACGCCTGTGAGTTGCAGGTCCTCCGGACGCAAGGCGAGCCTCCCTGGTTGAGCCGCTTCGGGAGGAGCGGGAGTCGACGTTATCGGCGCCGCGGGTTCGCTGAGGGCCGCGGGCTCGGGTTCCGGGACAGGCTCGGCGATTGGGGCGGCGGGTTCGGCGATTGGGGCGGCGGGCTCGGCGACGAGCGGGGCGGCGGGCTCGGCGGCGGGCTTGGCGGCGGGCTCGGCGGGCTCGGCGGCAGGCGGGGCGGCGGGCTTGACGGTGCCGTCACGACGGGCCCGTCGTGACGGGCGCAGCAGGGCCATGACGGTGATGGCGCCGAAGGCGTAGAAAAGGGCGACCGGGTGCCACGAACCAAGCCACGCCATCGTCACTGCAGCCGCGAGACAGGCGGTAAAACTGGCTGTCACCGCGAGCGCGACTCTCGAGACCCCATGGACGATTCTCGATCGACCAAAAAGGGCCCATCCAGGCACGAAGGTCACGAACGCCAGAGCCAGGACGACCCTGATCGGTCCGGTTGCTCCGAGGCGGACGATCGCCGCCAGGATGATCGTGACGGCAGCGGCCGCCACGTCTACCAGGACAATGCGGCGCGCCGGAAACTGCGTAATGCCGAATTCGTTCAGCGAAGGCTCCGAGCATTCTCAGGCGTCGTTTTGCCGGCATGCTCGCAAGAATCCCGGAGCCACGATTGCGGCGACGACGGTGTGTGCTGCCAGCCAGGCTACGCCAACTCCGACCAGGCCGTAACGACGCATTCCCACGACCGCGCCGACGGTGACCAGCACGACGATAAGCGCTTCGACGGCCAGCACCCGGTTGACTCGTGCCTGGACGCGTTCGAGGCTCAGGTAAATCGTTATGACGGCGTGTGGCAGTGCCGCCACCAGGAACAGCCGCAGCAACGTCGCACCATTGTGTTCGTATGCCGCACCGAATGGCTTCAGGAGGAGGTTGGCGCCGAGACCCAGCGCGACGATTCCGGGCAGTGCGTACTTGGCGAAGCGGACGACGCTCAGTCGGGCCATTGAGGCGACGCGTGCCTCGTGGTGGGACCCCTCGATCACGAGCGACGTGCTCATACTCTGGGCAATGGCGCGGACGGCCCCCGAGACCATGAAGACGATGTAGAAATAGCCGTTGGGCCCACGGCCCAGCACGGCCAGAACGAGGAGCGGCAGTACGGCGGTATATCCCTGGTTGAGGAGGCCGGCGGCATAGTCGGCGGCCAGGTATCGGGCGACGCCGGCCCGGTTGCTGATCGGGAGCACGCTGACGGGGTCCACGGCGCTGGGGTTCTCGGGGCTGGGGCTCACGCTCACAGGGCTGACAGGGCTGACGGGGGCGGCGTTCTCTGGCGGTGATGGGTCGATCCGCGACCGCCGCGACCGCCGCGACCGCCGCGACCGGAGCACCTTGGCGAAGATGAGGGAGTTGACCGGCACCAGGGTGATTCCCATGGCGATCACCCACCCGACGAAGATGCCCTGGCCGCCCACGCGGTGCGCCAGCACCACCATCAACCCGATCTTGAGGACGCCGAAGACGCCGTTTTCGAGGGGGATGACCGCGGCCCACCGCGCCGACGCCAGCACCGCGTCCTGCAGGGCGAAGACGTTCCACAGCACCACCGCCAGGATGAGGAGGAGTCCGAGCGCCCCGAAGTGGGTGAGGAAATCGAACGCCGGGAACAGTCGGGGGGCGACGAGCACGAAGGCCGCGGTCACGCCCGCTCCGACCGCCGCGGCGACGCCGTAGGCACCAAGGACCGGTCGCCACCGGCGGGTGAAGAACTGCGGGAGCAGCCGCGAGATCCCCATGGCCAGGTCGAGCTGGGAAATGACCGACAGCAGCATCATCGCCGAGATGAGCGCCGCGCTGGCGCCGAGCTCCGCCGGTGTGTAGATGGCGCTGGCTGCGGCCCAGAACACCAGCCCGAGCAACGACGTGACGCCGGTGTTGGCCATCAGCGCCCACGCGGTCGTGGCCAGGTGGTCACGGCGCCACGCCGGCACCGACCTCGGAGTCGGGGGCAGGGCCACGAGCCGGGGCAAGGGCGGCGTCGACGTCGCTGCCGGGTCCGCCGTGCGGGGCGCGTCGACCGGGGCGTCGACGCGCAGGAGGGTCGTGCTCATGAGCTGCGGCGGCTTCGGAGGTATGCGAAGGGCCCGTACACCAGACCCGCCAGTTCGGCGGCGATCAGTGACGCCGGGTACGAGCCCGTGCGCCCCGCGTTCTTGGTCGAGTCTCGGCCGAGAAGATGCCGTGCGCCGAGCGGGAGGCGCGTCAACATCGCCACGAACGTCGGCCAGTCTCGGAACAGGTGCTTCGTCAGCATGGCGCCGAGCCCGACGCCGTAGTCGCGCACCTTCTGGTGGACCTGATCCATTTCCCGGTTGTGGGCGTGGCGGACGATCGCCGCCGGTTCGTAGACGATCTGGTAACCGTGTTGGACGCAGGTGACGTAGATGTCGATGTCCTCGCCGCCGCGCGCCGCAGTCCCGGCACCGAGGGCATTGTCGAAGCCGCCGATGGCTGCCAATGCGTCGCCGCGGAAGGCGGCGCTGGCCCCTGAGCCGAACGCACCCACGGTGTAGGGGTAGAGCGCGTTGTCCGGTCGGTGCTCGTCGAGGTCCCAGCGCTTGCGGTCGAACCCCTTGGCGTAGCCGCCGAACTCTTCCAGCAGGCGTTGGGCGTCGGTTTCCAGCTCCAACGGCAGGATGAGACCGGTGACGCAGGCCACGGCGGGGTCGTCGAATCCCGCGACCAGATACGCCAGCCAGTCGGAGTCGAGCGCCACATCGTCGTCGGTGAAGGCCACCAGCTCGCCCGTTGCCTCCGCCGCTCCGGCGTTGCGGGCATGCGACAGGCCCGGGGCCGGCTCCGCCACGTAGCGCAGGCGGGCCTCCGATGGAAACGCCCCGTCGAGGAGGGCAGGCACGCCCGAGGTCGACGGGCGGTTGTCGACCACGACGACCTCGAAGCTCGGGTAGCTCTGCGCCAGCGCCCCGCGCACCGTCGTCGCCAGGCGGCTTCCGGGGCCGCCGCAGGTGGTGATCACGACGGTGGCGAAGGGAAATGGTGCGCCCGGCCGCGAGCAACGCCACGAGCAGGCCGTCACAGCCGGGTGATCGAATCCGTCGACGGTCAGTGTCTCCGGCGCGTCGAGCCCGTCGTGCTCGCAGTGGCCGACGATGCGCTCTGCCAGCTGGTCCCATACCGCAGCGGCCACGAGAGCAGGGTCAAGGGACCCGACCCCAGCGCCGCCGGCGGGCAGGTTGACCGTTCCGAGCGGGTGACCGTGGAGGCGAACAAGGATGCGAACCCGCTCGTGGTTGCCGGCGGGGAGCTGCTCGGCGATCGGGTCGGTGAGCTCGACGTCGAGAAGCCGGATCGGACCTCCCGACCGCCGCCGGGAGGTGCGGCGCACGGCGGGCCCCCCACGCCTTTCGCGTACCAGCAGCGGCCTCACCATGCCGCCGGGACGCGGAAGCCCATTGTCACTCGGGCCCGCCTGCCGGCCGCCCGGGCCCGCCTGGCCTCCCGCCACGCCGTGGTCCGCAGGGCCTCGTGCCGGCTGGCCGTCGGTGCCCCCGACCCGTCCAGCCACGAGCGGACCTGCGAGGTCGGCGTCGTGGCCGTCACCGTCAGGCGGGCCAGGAGCCACCGGTCGTCCCTGGGATGGCTGAACGCGTTCCTTACCCCGCACGCCGAGCGAAAACCGCACCGTCGAACCTCGTCTCTCGTCCATCGGTTGGCGTAGCCATGCGGATAGGCGAAGCTCGAGACGCGATGGCCGAGCGAGCGCTCCAAAAGCTGTTTGCTGAGCGTGATTTCTTCATGGGCCTCGGCGTGGGTCAGCACGTCGAGCGGGCGATGGCTGTGGCCGTGCGCCCCGATCTCGATCCCCGCGGCCTCGAGGCCGCCAAGGTCGTGCCATGCGATCATTCGCCCAAGTGTCGGGAAGGCGCTGGCACCGGTCGGACCCCGCAGGAATCCGGTCGTCGCATAGACCGTGGCGGGCAACTGGCGTTCCGCCAGCAAGGGCCCGGCGACGGTGAGGTTGTCCTCGAACCCGTCGTCGAAGGTGATGACAACGGTGTCGTGAACGTGCGAAGGGTCGCGATCGAGGAGTTCGACATACTCCGAAACGGTCACGGCTCGCCGGCCGCTGGCGACCACGAGATCGAGCTGGCGAGCCATTTCGTCGGATCCGACGGTAAATGGAGCGATAGCGCTCTCGGGCGAATCCGAGACGCTGTGGTATCCCAACAACGGAATTCGCGGCCGCGACGGCCGGGGCCGATTCATGCCGCGACTTTCTTTGTCGGGGAAAAGGGGGGCCTGATGGCCGCGAGGTGGCCGCTGGCATAGCCCGCGGTGGTCACCAAGAGCCCGAAGCTGATGGCGATCGCTTGGGAAGCATTCCCAGCGTCTCCCTCGCCGAGACAGGCCCGGGCTACCGCCCGGGGTAGGACGCGGCACACATATGAGCGCTCGGAGGCCAAGGCCCGGTCGCGGCCGACATGGGCGGCCACCTTGGCCTTCGACAGGCCCTCGGCGAAGCATCGGGCCCGGTAATACCGCCAGGTCAATCGAGCGGTGGGGACGCGGTGGTGGACGAGCGCCCGGGGCTCGTAGACGACGCGGGTGTGCGGCCAGCGGCGCGACAGGCGAATGAAGAGGTCCGTCTCCTCACAGCCGAGCGGCCGGCTTCCGACGCGGCCGATACCCTCCACGAAACCCCCGATGTCCACCGCGGCTTGGCGGCGAAGCGACATGTTGGCGCCGATGAGATTGCGGACCTCAGCCTGGCGGCTTGGAAGACCGACGTACGAGCAGCCAACGACCCAGTCGAACTCGAGCGGCCACCACCGTGGCCGGCGCCCGTCCAGGGCGGGCACGGCGGCCCCGCCGCAGGCAATGACATCTTGATCGGAGTAAGGGGCGAGCAGCCATTGGGTCCAGGTGGGGTCGGCAACTGCGTCGTCGTCGAGGAACGCCACGATCTCGGTGGTGGCCACCGCGACGCCGGTATTCCTCGCTCCTGACAGCCCCAGGAGGCCTCGGCTGGCCACGACTTGCACGACCGCGCCCGACGCCGTGGTGTCGATCGCCGGCCACCGGATCTGGGCCCGGTCGAGCAGTTCGGGATTGTGGTCGATCACTACGATGACCCGTTCGACCGTGTGCTGCTGGTCGAGGACTGACTTGACGGCGGCTTGAAGGTCGGGCCAGCGATCGAGTGTGTAGGCGCAGATGACGACGCTCATCTCGCCGGGATAAGGAGCCGCGGCCATCTCAGCTCGGCCGTAGCCACTCGGCGAAGATGGTTCGCAGCACCCGCGTGCCATCCCGACCGACTCGCAGATTGGAGGATCCCTCCCGGCGGGCGGCCTCGATACTCGGTACCTCGATCACGTTGGTGTTCGCCAACGCCAACCGAATATTCATCAGAGTCTCGATCTCGAAGCCGTTCGATTCGGCGACCGGAGGAAGGCACGAAGTCCAAAAGGCGTTGTAGCCGTAACAGAGGTCGCTGTAGCGGACGTGCCAAATGCGGTTGACAAGTGACGTCAGGCCCCAGTTCCCGAACCGGCGCAGCGGTGTGATGTCGGTGCTGCCACCGCCGGTCACGAAGCGGGTGCCCTTGGCGAAGTCGTAGCCGTTGGTCAAGGCGGCGACGAACCGTGGGATCTCGGTCGGGTCGGTCGAGCCGTCGGCGTCCAACATGACCGTGATGTCGCCGGTCGAGGCCCGGAAGCCGCAGGTCAGGGCGTTTCCCTTCCCTTTGCCGGTCTGCATGACAATGGTGGAATCAGGCCGGCACAGGAGGGCCGCGGCGACCGTGCCGTCGGTCGAGTGCCCGTCGACGATGATGACCTGGCTCACCATGGCCGGGAGGCGCTCGAGCACGTATGGCAGGTTTTGTGCCTCGTTCAGCGTCGGGATCACGACGCTGATCGACGGGTGGCGTGACGCCACCCGACTGGGTCCGGTTGCCCCCGGCTGCGTCAGCGTGAGTAGCCGTGTCGGCTCGTCACGGGCGATCACGGTTTCGGCGATGGCTATCGACATCTACAGCGCCCCTCCTCTTCAGTACCCAGCCAGACGACGTGTCAGCCCGGCTCACTCTGACCGTCTTCAACGTCAACTTCGTCAGCAGATTTGATGAAAAATGCGATCTAACGGCAGAAACACGAAAATGACTAAAGACGACATCATCATCAATATTGGGGATTCGTCGCTTCGCCACTCATGCTCACAATCGTTGAGATGACGGGCCCGTTCGGAGGGCGGCGGCAATCGACTGGTGGGAGAGAACCGATGAACTGGATCCCGGGCACCGCGCTCGCTGCGGCGACGGGCGCGGTCTCGATGGCCGGGTTCTGCGCCGTGCGGCTTCACCGGGTCACCAGCACCATGTTCGACCTCGAAGTTGACGCAGAGACGGCGTCGTTGCGCGACCGTGTCCGGGACGCGGACACGAAACGCCGCCGTCACGCCATCACCAACGGCCTGACTGCGCTCGAGGGTGCCGCCGACCTTTTAGAGGGTGCCACCTTGCCCACGGCGGATCGGACGTCGTTGCACGGGGTGCTCGATTCGGAGTTCGAGCGCCTGCACCACCTTGTCTCGGGCGACGACGAGCCCGAAGCCGGCCTCGTGCGTCTGGCGGAGGTGGCGCAACAGTTGTCTGACGATCCGGTGTGGTGCCAGCGACTCCAGCTCGACGTGGCGCCGAACCTGCAAGCGTCAGGGTCACCCGAGCAGACGCTGGAGGCGGCGCGACAACTCCTCGACTACGTGAGTCGACGAGCGCCGGTGAACCCGATCACGGTACGGGGCGAGGCGGACGAGGAGTGGTCGGTACTGTGGGTCGAGGTCCGAGCGCCCCGAATCTCCCCGCGGCGGCACCGCCGGGCGGACTGCGTGGAGCGACGCCCGCCTCGGGCCACGGAGATGCAACTGCACACCGCGTCGCGCCTGGTGCTGGGCCAAGGCGGTCAGCTCCGGATCAAGGACCGCCCCGGTGGCGGCGCCTCGTTCGGGCTGCTGTTGCCGGCCGCGTGAGCTGCTAGCCAGCCGTCGTGCCCTGGAGGTAGTGGTTGGTGATCTGGGTCGGGGTCAGCACCTTGGAGTAAACCGCCACCTCGTCGAGGGTTCCGGAGAAGAACTCGGAGTTGGTGTCCCAGGAACCCAGTGCCAGCCGGTTGCCGTTGACGGTCATTGCCCCGGAGAACGGTGCCGATGCCACCTGGGCGCCATTGATGTAGAGCCGTTGGGTGGAGCCGTCGAAGGTGCCGACGACGTGATAGGTGTGCCCGGGAATCACCGCCCCCACCGGGGCCTGAACCCGGCGGCGGATGCCGTTGCGCATGGTCGTGAACTCGAGGCGCGGCCCGTTCAGCTGTAACGAATACGACTCCGCCTTCGTCGCCAAGGATGCGAAACTTCCACTCGCGGGTATGGCAGCGGGGCGCACCCAGGCTTCGACCGAAACCGTGGTCGTGGGGCTGAGGCCGGCCGAACTGGGCACTGACACGACATCGTTGGCCCCGTCGAACGAGGCCGCCAGGTTGGTGCTGTCCGAGGGCAGAAGGCTGGCTGACCCCAGCGTCACGCCGCGGAGGTAGGTGCCGGTGTTGGTTGCCATCGAGTCTGTGGCGACCGTGCCCGCCGACTCGCCGAGCCGCCAGTAGGAGGCGGGCCGGTCGGCCGTGACCGCCGCCGCGTAGGACGAAGGGGGCGAGCCGGCCGTACCGAAATGGTCCCAGACCCGGACGTAGTCGACCAGGTAGTTGGCAGGAAGCACGGTCGAGGCATTGGGAGAGCCCGCCCAGTTGCCACCGACGGCCAGGTCGAGCACGAGGTAGGACGCCTTGCTGGTGATGGCGGCGGCATCGGTCAAGCGCCACCGAGCGACGCCGTCGACGTACCAAACCATGGCGTCGGGCTGCCAGTCGACGCCGAAGGTGTGCCAGCCTGCGGAAAAGTCAGGACCGGTCCACGTGCTTCCGACGCTCGTGGATGTGCCGCTGGAATTGACATAGTGATATGTCATGTTCTGGACGGTGGGGTTTTGCCCCAAGATTTCCATTGCGTCGATTTCCGGCGGCCACGAGTAGTCGGCGGGCAACGTCCAGAAGGCAGGCCAGAGACCCTGGCCCGCCGGGACCTTGACCCGTGTCTCCATGTAGCCGTAGCGAAAGGTGAAGCCCGGTGCAATCTCACCGCTTCGACCGCCGGAGCTGATCATGCCCGATGTGTAGTTATACGTCTTGCCATTCCATCCGACCGCGTTTTCGCTGCGGGCCTGGAGTGTGAGTACTCCGTTGCTCACCGAGACATTGTTCTTGGTATAAAGCTCTAGCTCATTGTTCGTCTCGATCGAACACGTTGTCGACGACCACCACGAGCAGGTGTGCCAATTGGTCGTGTTAAGAGTGGTGCCATTGAATTCGTCGCTGAAGACAAGGTTGGCGCCGCCGGTCGACCCCACCGGAAGTGGGTTGGCCGATGCGGTGGGAACACCTTGGAGCAGTGGAAGGGCAATGCTTCCCGCCGTCACGAACGCGATGGCCAGGATCTTGCGAAGTCGGGGAAGTGTTCCGGGGAGGGCCACCGGCATTGTGTCGGTGGCTTCGGCAACCACCATGAGCACTTCTCGCAGTGGCGCAGCCCGTCATGCGGAATGCGATATCGGAGTATGAACCGCTCAAGTCGACGCTGAAATCCGTCGACATGCGTGCCTTTCCTCCCGCCTCGGTTGACGACTCATGAATTGGGACGGCTGGAAGGATCGGCCCGAATCGCCCAGGATTCCCAGGCGGCGGTGATCTGGCGGAGCAGCCCATCGCATTGTTGATTCTTCTCGATGCAGCGATAGGCACCCGCGGCGAGTGCCTGGGCACCGGTGTCGGCGACATTTGCCGACAACATGATGATCAACGATCGAGGCGAACAACTGGCCAGGTGGGGAATTGCCTCAAGGCCGTCCATGACGGGCATCCTGCAGTCAACCAGGATGATGTCGGGGTGCCTGGTCGCCGCCTGATCAATCCCGTCTCGCCCGTCGACCGCTTCGCCGATCACCTCGAAGCGGTCCGAGTCGCCCAGGCAATGGCGGACAAGCAGGCGAATCATGGAGCTGTCGTCGACGACCAGGACTCGGAGAGGCACGGCTGGCGCCATCGTCGCCGGAGGATCATGGCTTCGCTGCCGGTCGATTCGTCCGGCAGTCGCGGCCGCGGGCAGCGCCGACGATCGTTGGCGTCTGAGCTGGCGAGCCCAGGCCGGGACCACACGAATGGCTTTGTCACCCAGCTTGGTCTGGTAGGCACGTCCGGTCGCAGCGCCGCCGTCCCGGTGCCGCGGGCGAACGAGCTCCGAGCTCATGGCTGCCGTTCTCGGCTGCAGTCCCGGGTAGGCGCGCAGCAACTGGAACTGGTGGAGGCGCGCAAGATCAATCCAAAGGCCTTCGAGCGCAAGCGCCGCGTTGTCGTCGCCGTCGTCCGACAGGACGGCCCCCATCTCGCTGTAGACGCCGATTTGGCGTCCGCTGTGCGACGCATCTCGCAGGACCGAACCGATCGTTTCTCGGAAAAGCGCCGCATCGGGGCGCCCCTCGATCATGAACCGGGTCAGGAGACCCACGGCATCGAAGGCGAGGTACCGGCCCGCCCGCTGCGCCCAGTCGACATCGACGCCCGCCTCACTCAGTGCGGCTTCGAAAACGTGGCGGTGAGCCGCGTTGGCCACAACGATCTCGGTGCCTCCGTCGCGTACGGCCAGAACGATGAGCGCGCAGACGGTGTCGACCCGGAAGGCGTCGGTGCCGTATAGCTCGCGATGGTCATACCGGCTGGCGGCAGCGTGACTTCGAGCAGACGGCTCTGTCATCGAGTGCACATTGACGGACGGCCCGTGACGCGAGCGTGACGGGGTTGTCACTCGAATCTCGCGCCACGGCCTTCCCCTGCTCGCAGGGCTCGGTCACGAGCGCGTGACGCGTGCGTCACGATGCGTCAGTCAAGTTGTCTCCATGAACGATGCCGCGGTGTTCGTGCAAAGCCTCGACGAACCCGCCGGACGCCTAGTAGTCCCGGCACGGCGGCTGCGATGATGCCCACTCCGATCGTCGATGCGAGGCTGCCCCGCTCGCCCACAGAGTTGCGGGTGCTCGTCGTCGAAGATGACCGTTCGGCGCGCGACCTGCTGGTCGAGATCCTCGAGAACGACGGCTATCAAGTCCTCGCGGTCGCGGACGGACTCGCGGCACTCGACGCCGCGGCGGCGTTCCAGCCCGATCTGGCCCTCATCGACGGATGCCTGCCCGGCGGCCATGGCCTCGAGGTCGCCCACGGTTTGCGTCGCGCCGGCAATGTCCCGATCATCTTCGTGACCGGGGCCGACTCGGCCCAGGACATACATGCGGGGTTCAAGATGGGCGCCGATGACTACATCGTGAAGCCATTCGATCCCGAGGAGTTGTCGTGGCGGGTGCAGGCTGTCCTGCGGCGCGCCGGCCATCCCGTGTCCCAGATCTGGGAGTGCGGCGATCTCGTGGTGGACGAGGGCGCCCGCTCGGTAACCCGAGCCGGCGTGCCCATCGATCTGACCGCCACCGAGTTCAAGATCCTCGGCGTGCTGATACGCAAGCGCACACAAGTCGTCGTCGCCGGGCAGCTCCTTGGTCAGGTCTGGGGGTACGACGCCGACCACCACTTGCTCGAGGTCCACGTGAGCTCGCTGCGCCGCAAACTCGAAGTGCACGGGTCGCGCATGATCCAAACAGTTCGCAGCACCGGCTATGTCCTGCGCCCATGACCAATCGACGGCGGAGGGAGTCCGGTGATGATTCTTGAATCTCCGCCGCCACCCAAGAGTGTGCGCGGCGTCCGCGGCCACCTGCTGGTTCTGCGCCTGGTCAGCATGTTCGCCCTCCTTTCCATCGTCCCGTTGGGCCTGCTCACCTACCTCACCATCCACCTGACCGATCAGGCGGTCGTTGGCCAGGTCAAGGCCCGGGTGCGAACAACCGCTGCGGTGACCGCGGTGCTTCTCGAGCAGGGGATGGGAGGTGTCGCCGGGCTGGCGGCGTCATATGCCGGCCGGCCGGCCCTCATTGACGCCGTGGCCGACGGCACCTCGGCGCAGTTCGATCGCCCCGCCATCGATTCGCAGCTGGCCCAGCTCCGGTGGGCCGAGCCGGGAATCGCCGGGGTCTTCGTCGCCGATACCAGTTGCCGTGTGACGCAGGTCGAGCCGGTCACACCCGAACTGGTGGGAGCCGACCAAGCCTCCCGGGACTGGTGCCAGGGTGTGAAGGCCTTCGACCATGGCTATGTGTCGGACGGTTACCGGGCGGATCTTCCCGGTCACCCCCTGGTGGTGGGGGCCGTGGTGCTGGTTCGAGCCAGCAGCAGTGACGGTTCCGGCCGACCGCTGGCCATCCTCGGGATCGAATACAGACTCGATTACATGCGGGCAATCGCAGACCAGATTGCCCAGGCCCAGGGGATCCGCCTGACCATCACCGACAGAGAGGCCACGGTGCTGATCGGAAGCACCAAGAGCGCCGTCGGGCTTCAAGGACTCAGCTCGGGGGCCGCCGACACCAGAGTTGCCGCGGCCTTGGCCGGCCGTTCTGGCGAGACGCGTTCGACCACGGGCAACGGCGACTCGCTTTCGGCCTTCGCTCCCGTCCCAGGGCTGGGCTGGTCGATCGTCGCCGAGGTTCCCGCACGCGACGCCCTCGCAAGTGTTCGCCGGCTGCGTTCGACCGTTATGAGCGTCGCCGGCCTGCTGGGTCTCGTGCTCCTAGCCGGAATCGTCGGGCTGGCCCGGGCGCAGCGACTGCGGCGGGAGGCGGCGATGGCGTTGATCGCGCGAGAAGCGCGAACGAGCGCCATTCTCCAAGCAGCTGGCGACGCGTTCATATCGATAGACGCCGCCGGTGTGTCGAGGGCGTGGAACCGACAGGCCGAAGCCCTCTTCGGCTGGACGGAGGCCGAAGCGATCGGACGGCGATTGTCCGACACCATCATTCCTCCTGAGGGCCTCGAGGACCACAGGAAACGAATGGCCGATTTGCTCCCGATGGGCGACGGCACCCTATCGACGGGCCGCACGGAGATCACGGTGATGCACAAGGACGGTCACCGCTTCCCCGCCGAGTTCGCCGTCTGGCAGAACGGATCGGGGGACGAGTGGCGCATGAGCACCTTCCTTCGTGACATCACCGAGCGCAAGCGTGCCGAAGCCGATCTGGCCGATGCTCGTGATCTGGCACTGGAGGCGTCGAGGTCGAAGTCCGACTTCTTGGCCACGATGAGCCATGAGATACGCACACCGATGAATGGTGTGATTGGTCTGACCGGGTTGTTGCTCGATTCGGAGCTGACCGAGACGCAACGCCACCACGCCGAAGGGGTGCGGGCGTCGGGTGAGGCGTTGCTGGGCGTCATCAACGACATCTTGGATTTCTCGAAGATCGAGGCGGGCAAGCTCGAGTTGGAGACCGTCGACTTCGAGGTGGCCAACGCCATCGAGGAGGTGGCGGCGCTCGTTGCCGAGTCAGCTCGGGCCAAGGGCTTGGAACTGGTCACCTACTGCCGACCGGAGGTCCCTGCTTCGGTGCGCGGTGACGTGGGTCGGGTCCGTCAGATCCTGCTCAACTTCGCCACCAACGCCGTGAAGTTCACCGATTCGGGCGAAGTGGTCATACGGGCCGGGCTGGACGACCCAGGCGACGACGACACAATGGTGCTGCGTTTCGAGGTAGCCGACACCGGTGTGGGCGTCGCTCCGGCGCTGGCCGAGCGACTCTTCGAGTCGTTCTCGCAGGCCGACGCGTCCACCACCCGTCGCTATGGGGGCAGTGGCCTGGGATTGGCGATCTGTCGGAGGCTGGCCGAGGCCATGGGCGGCACTGTGGGCGTGGACGAGCGCCCCGGAGTGGGCAGCATCTTCTGGGCACGCCTCCCCTTGGCACTCGCCTCGGCCCCGGGTGCCCCGATAGACGCCGACCGACGCTCGCTGGCAGGTCGACGGATGCTGGTGGTCGACGACAATCAGACCAACCGCCTGGTGCTGGCGTCCCAGCTGCGCAACTGGGACATCACCGCCGACATGGCCACCGACGCCGCCCAGGCCCTCGATGGACTACGGAGGGCGGTGGCGGACGGCGAAGGCTACGACCTGGCGTTGCTGGACATGGCCATGCCCGGCATGGACGGGCTTCAACTGGCCCGGGCCGTGCGGCTCGACGCTGATCTGGCCGCGGTTCAGTTGGTGCTCCTCAGCTCCGTGACCGTCGAATCCGCCGACGCCACCCGGGCGGGGTTCGCGGCGCGTCTGACCAAGCCCGTGCGCCTTTCGGCGCTCTACGACGTCCTGGTACGCGCCGTGGCGCCCCACACCCGCGATGCGCCTGTCGCTCGGCCAGCACCAACGGTCGCGGCACGGTCGCGGGGGACGCTTCTCGTCGTCGAGGACCAGGCCATCAACCAGGAAGTGGCCAGGGGCATGGCGGCCAAACTGGGCTACGGCTCCGACGTGGCCGCCGATGGGATCGAAGCACTCGATGCCCTCCAGCGCCGTTCCTACGACGCGGTGCTGATGGACTGCCACATGCCTCTGATGGACGGCTTCGACGCCGCCAGGGAGATCCGCCGCCGAGAAGCGGGCGGCCACCACATGCCCATCATCGCCATGACCGCCGCCGCACTCTCCGAGGACCGGGACAGGTGCCTGGCCGCGGGCATGGATGACTTCCTGTCGAAGCCGATCAAGATCCGGGAGCTCCAGCGGACCCTCGACCGGTGGCTGCACGAACCGGACCCCGTTGGTGCCGATCACCCTGCCGCCGACGAAGCCGTTGCCGTCGACGGTGCCCGAGGCGAGGCCACAAACGGCGTGGTCGATGTTCTCGGCGCGGTCGATGTTCTCGGCGCTGACGATGCAGATGGCGTTGACGATCTCCACGGCGCTGACGACGTCCTCGATGCCGCCCAGTTCGACTGGCTGCGCCAACTTGCCGAGGCCAGCGCCGATCCGGGCCTGCTGCGCAGCTTCGTCGACCAGTACCTCGACCAGGCGGCGACCCAGGTCGGCCAGTTGCGCTACGCCGCCGGGCGCGGCGACATCGCCGAGGTGCAGCTGTTGGCGCACGGGTTGGGCGGTACCTCGGCCACCATGGGCGCGGCCGGCGTGGCGTCAGCCTGCGCGCTCCTCGAAGACGCTGCCGCCCACGGTGAACTGACCGCACCCGAAGGACTCGACCGCATCTGCAGCGAAGTCGCCTGGGCCAGCGCGGCCCTCCTCGCCCAAGCCCCCGCGGGCGCGTCGTGACCATCGTGGTGGCCGACGACTCGCCGTTGGTCCTGCGCATGCTCACCGTGCTGCTGGAGGACCAGGGCCACGACGTTGTCGGAGCGTGCGACGGCGACGAGGCGCTGGCTCGAATACGCCAGGTCTCGCCGGCACTCGTCGTCATCGACGCGAGCATGCCCAAACGCAGCGGGTACGAGGTGTGCCAGGAGCTGCGGGCCGACCGGACACTGACCCGGCAGCCCTACGTGATCATGCTCACGGCTGGAGGACAAACTGCCGAACGCGAACGGGCTGAGCGGACCGGCGTCGACGAGTTCATGACCAAGCCGTTCAACCACGCCAAGCTCCGGGAGCGGGTGACCAAGGCGCTCGGCGCACCTCGAACGGCCGGTACGCCCTTCATCAACGGATAGCCAACCCCTTCGATGCCGCCGCCATACAGTCCGGCGGGAAACACGCCGATACCGTATCGATGGACTCTTTGCGGGGGGCGGCGTCGACGGCGAAGGCGGCGCCCCGGGTCCTCGTGGTCGAGGACAGCGAGCTTCTGCGACTTACCGCGCGTCTGGCGCTTCAAGCCGCCGGATGGGACGTCGCCGAAGCGGCGACCGCGGCCGAGTGTCTGCAGACGATCGGGTCTGTGGATCCCGACGTCGTCGTTTTGGACCTTGGTCTCCCTGACGCGGACGGCTTTTCGGTGCTCGCCGAGCTGAAACGGTCGGAACATACGGCATGGATCCCGGTGGTCGTCCTGTCCGGTCGTTCGGAGGCCGCAGAGGTGAGCCGGTTGCTGCTCTGCGGTGCCCAGGATTACCTGGTGAAGCCCTTCGTGGCCAGCGAGCTCCATGCCCGACTGGTGGCAGCCCGTCGGGTCGCGATCGAACACCGCCGCCTCGCGGCGTCGGAGCGAGAGTTGCGCCTGCTGTTGGACAACACCACCGACTTGGTCGTTCGCTGCGGCCTGGATGGCATCATCCGCTACGTCTCCCCGTCGGCGTACACCTTGCTCGGTTGGCGACCGGAGGAGGTCGTGGGTCGTCCCGTCATCGATTTTTGCCATCCCGATGACGTCATGCCCGCCGTTGCGCTGGCGGCGGTGCGCACGGGTGAGACCGTCACCGTCACCCGCAGGGCGTTGCGAGCGGATGGCTCGTTCGTCTGGGTCGAATCCGCAGCTCGACTCGTACAAGATCCGAGCGGCGACTTTGAGATCCAATCCTCGGCTCGTGACGTGACGCTCCGCCGGGACGCCAACTTGGCGCTCGAAGGGTCGGAGCGACGATGGCGTGTCGCCTTCGACTCGGCCCCGGTCCCGATGGCCGAGGTTGACCTCGATGGTCGATACCTGAAAGTCAACAACGCCTTGTGCGAACTCTTCGGGTACCACGAAGAGGACCTCGTCGGTGCCTCGGTTCGTTCAATCTGCCATGGCGACGAGGCCGACGAGATTGGGACGCTGGTCAAGGCCATGGTGGCCGGGGAGATAAATCACGTCAGCGTCGAACGACGTTTCATGCACGCCAACGGACTTGCCATTTGGGTGGCGGTGTCGGTTGCCCCCGTGGTTGGCGAGGGCGGTCGTGTCAGCCACATGCTCACCCACTACTTGGATATCACGACCCGGAAGCATCTGGAGCTGGAACTCGAGAACCTGGTAGACCACGATCCGCTCACGGGACTGCTGAACCGGAGGGGCTTCGAGACCGAACTCGACCGTCACGTCGCCCAGGTGGCGCGGTACGGGCCGGTCGGGGCGTTGCTCGTCGTCGACCTCGACCATTTCAAGCAGGTCAACGACACCTTGGGTCACCTGGCCGGCGACGAGCTGATCGCGTCGGTGGCGGACATCTTTCGCGCCACGGTACGCGACACCGATATCGTCGC
>JAUTXN010000338.1 GCA_030838045.1 Acidimicrobiaceae bacterium | reverse complement strand
GCGATGATGTAGTTAATGGCTTTCCGGGTTCGGCATCCAGTTTTCGGTCCCGGGGAACTGTCATTGTGTTGGTGGGTTCCTCGAGCTCGGTCTGACTCTAACTTTGGGGCTGACGCCTTCGGTTGTCTTTGTATCGATTCGTCGGCCGAGCTCGAGGTGCCCATGTGGCACCGACCGTCGGACGGAGTGACCTACTAGTAGGGGTCTGTCTCAGAGACTCTTCGCTGTCTTGTCCGTCGTCCGGTGGTGTGTGCCATCCCATCCACTTGTGCAATGAAGGGACAGCAGTGAATACCACCATGGCAGAAACCGGTGTCGTCGGCACCCGGTCGGACGTGACGGTCGTGGGCGGGGTCGACACCCATTTGGACACGAACATGGCGGCCGCCTGTTGACCGACTGACTGGTTGAGGACGGCGGCGACACGGTGCTTCGGCACGGTTGATGCTGGTGGTGTCGCCGGGGATGCTGGTGGTGTCGGTTTTTATGCTGGGGGTGTCGTTGGTTCGGTGATTTCGAGGGTGGTGCGGGTGGGGCGGATCCCGTCGTGTTCGAGGTGGCTGAGGACGTTGAGGAGGGCGCCGGCGGCGATGGTGTCGGTGCCGAGGTAGCCGGGGAGGTCGAGGGTGATGGTGATCCGCAGCGGGATGTCACAGAAGTCGTTGTTGTCGGGGTGGGTCATTCGGCGGTGACTTCGGTGACGGCGGCCCGGGCGGCTTTGTCGTCGACGATGGCGGCGCCGTTGGCGTAGGCGGCGATGAGGGCTTGGACGGCGAGGTTGTTCACCGCCCGGGGCAGGCCGCGGGCGGCTTTGTGTATTCGGGCGACGGCGTCGTCGGAGAAGAGGGTGTCGGAGCGTCCGGCCAGTTTGAGGTGATGGGCGATGTAGTCGCCGGTGTCGGCGGCGGTCATGGGGGGGATGGCGTAGCGCAGCGCGACGCGTTGGTCCAAGGCGGCGAACGCGCCGAGGCGGAGGCGTTGGCGCAGGGTGGGTTGGCCGACCAGGACTAGGGCGAAGGGGCTGGTGGAGTCCATGTCGGCGTTGGTCAAAAGGCGGAGTTCTTCGAGCTGGTCGGCGGCCAGCAGGTGGGCTTCGTCGACGACGAGGACGACTTTGCGTCCCCGTTCGGTGACTTCGGCAGCGAGGGCGTCGGCGGCTTGGGGGATGAGCGACGCTTTGTAGAACCGGGGGACGCCGCCGAGGCGGTTGACGATGGTGTAGTACAGGCCGCGGGCGCCGATGGCAGGGTTTCCCAAGTAAATGACGGTGTGCCGGGAGCTGTCGAGTTCGGCGAGGGCGGCTCGCACGGCGACGGTTTTCCCGGCGCCGACCTCGCCGGTGATGACCCCGATGGCGGCCTCGTCGACACACCAGGAGATCCGGGCCACGGCTTCTTGGTGACCGTTGTAGCGGTGCAGCATGGACGGGGCCAGGTCTTTGGTGAACGGGGTGCGGGTGAACCCCCAATGGGAACGGAGCCGGGCGATGCTCACCGGGACAGCTCCTCGTTGTCCTCGTTGCTGTTGTCGTCTTTGTCGTGGTCGCCGGCCCGGCGGGCGGGGCCGATGTGTTGCCAGTCGGCGCCGGGGATCGTCGGCTGGTCGTCGCCGGGCATGGAGGAGTAGGAGATGCGCCGTTCGAGCTCGGCGTCGGCCCGTGATTCGACCAGGTGCAGGTAGTCGATCCCGGTGGCCGGTGGCGGCGGAGCGCCTCCCGGCTCGAGACGCGCTTGGGGGTGGACGTGACGGCCGATCGTGACCGCCACCGCGGCGCCCATGGGCCGGCCCGACCAGCGGACCTCGATGTCGGTCAGGTCGAAGGGGTCGAACACCAACTCGACTTTGCGGCCCACGAGCGCGGCGTCGACCTCGTAGGTGTTGGAGAACAACGAGACGGTGGCGGTCTTGGTGACGGTGCGGGTCTCGGACCACAAGAACGCCTCGTGCAGCTGAGCGGCGGTCGGG
This sequence comes from Acidimicrobiaceae bacterium, assembly GCA_030838045.1. Lineage (GTDB taxonomy): Bacteria > Actinomycetota > Acidimicrobiia > Acidimicrobiales > Palsa-688 > JALYXV01. Next base: position 1,587 of record JAUTXN010000338.1, on the reverse strand, counting down.
TAACGCAGAGTCGCGCCGGTGGCGAAGCGTTCCAAGGGGGTCATGTTCGTTTCGCTGTGGGTGGCGTGGTGATAGACGCTCTCGGCCCACGCCGCGAACAACTCGTTCAGCCGGGCCACCGAACCTATTTCGCTGTGGGTGACCTCGACGAGGAATTGGTCTCTGACGGTGCGGAAGACCCGTTCGATCTTCCCGCGTCCTTCGGGGCGTCCCGGCCGGGAATGGATCATCCGGACCCCCAAGCTGGCGCAGGCCCGCAGCAACTGGTGCGACACGAACGGGCTGCCGTTGTCCAAGTAGACGGCGTCGGGCACCCCCCGGCTGGCCAGGCCGACACGCAGTGCCGCCTCGGCGCGCAGAGTGTCCTCGGCGGTGACCCACCGATACCCGGTGAACAGGCGGGAATGGTCGTCCAAGAAGGCGAACAGGATCGCCTTGTGCGCTCCGATGATCGGCCCGTGTAGGGCGTCTCCGACCCACAGCTCGTTGGGCCGCTTCGCCTCGAAGCGGCCGAACGCCACCGCCTTGCCCGCCGCCAGCGAGGCCCGGGTCATCCCGATGCGATGAAAATGGCGTTGAACGGTGCGGGGGTTGGGGGCCCAGCCGACTGCCACGGCCAGGACCTGGCACACCTGGGCGGCGGTGCGGGCCGGGTTCTCGCGTTTCAACGCCTCCGCCAGGTCAAGGACGTGGCGGGGAACTTTCGGCGACGAGGCCCGGGGCTTGGGTTTCAACGCCTCGAACCCGCCTTTGCGCCACGCCCGGATCCACTCATCGACCGTCGAGCGGCCCACCCGGACCTCGATACCGCCCGGCCCGACATGAGCCCCCGCTGCCAGGTCGCGCACCAGGCGTCCCCGCTCGGCGTTGGACAACTTCGGGTCGGCCGCCTCTCGGATCAGTGCGTAACGGAATAGCGCTACCTCGGTGGCCCGGTCAGTCATTGATATCCCTCCTTCACGAAACGCCCGTCCCCCGGTCGCGACGCAGCGAAAAACGAAGGGTGCTTTTCTTTTATGGCGTCGGCCAGGGTGAGCTCGTGTTGCAAAGCAGGGCGCCGCCGGTCAGCACCGACGCCCACGACCATCCCGGCCGGGGCCCGAACCGCAACGACGCCGCCCGGGCTGCCACCCCAACCGCGTCCACCGCATCCGACAGCGCCGAGCCGACCGGGTCGAGCGCCGCCAAAGTCGAGTCCAAGCGGTGAGCCCACACCGTGAAATGTGCCGCCACCCGCACCGCCGCCCACCGGAACCGGCGCAGCCAACCCCGCACCGTCGACGCCGGCCGGTCCAACGCCGCCGCCACCTTGCGATGTCCCGCCCCGGCCGCCGCGGCCATAAACGCCCGGCCGATCACCGCCACCGCGTCGACCCGGCGCCCCAACGCCAAATCAGGCAGAAGGACCTGGGTTTTCCGGCACGCCACGCACCGGCCTCGCCGAGGACGAACCTCCACCGGGCCCGCCTCGCCCCGCAGCCGTCGTCGCCGGGCGAACGACCAGCGGGCCAACCGCCCGCCACACGCCGGGCAACCAATGACACCCTCCGCCAGGTCCGTCTCGACCTTGGCCGGGTCGTTCTCTAC
>JAUTXN010000080.1 GCA_030838045.1 Acidimicrobiaceae bacterium | reverse complement strand
GCCTCGGTGCGCTCCCGGTACAACCGCACGGCGTAGACGAGGAAGATGGCGCCGAGGACGACCGCTGCGGTCCAATAGAGGACGCCGACGCCGCCGACGGCGCCGAACAGCAGGGTGGTCGCCCACAACACGACCGAATAGGCCACGATGCGCCGGGCGGTCGACTCGAACGACATGACCGCGGGCAGCATCGGCACCTCGGCGGCCACGTAGTCGGAGCGGTAGCGGATGGCGAGGGCCCAGAAGTGAGGCGGGGTCCACACGAAGATGACGGCGAACAGCACGATCGGCGCCAGGCTCAGGGATCCCCGCACCGCCGTCCACCCCACCAGCACGGGCACGGCGCCTGCAGCACCGCCGATGACGATGTTCTGCATCGAGGTCCGCTTCAGCCAGAGGCTGTAGACGAACACGTAGAACAACGTGGCGGCCACGGCCAGGACCGCGGAGATGAGGTTGACGAGCACGGCCAACTCGACGAAGGCCGCCACTTCCAGCGCGACCGCGAAGGTGAGTGCTGCCTGGGGAGTGACGGCGCCGGTGACGAGGGGGCGTCGCGACGTCCGGTGCATGATCGCGTCGATGTCGCGGTCGATGTACATGTTGATGGCGTTGGCCCCGCCGGCGGCGAGGGTGCCGCCGATCAGGGTCTCGAGGATCAGCCAGCCGTTTGGAAGGCCACGGGCGGCGACGACCATGGTCGGCACCGTCGTGACGAGCAGCAGCTCGATGATGCGCGGTTTGGTGAGCGAGACGTACGCCTTGGCCTTGCCAAGGACCGAAAGGTCCGCGATTGAAGGCAAGCGAGCGGCGCTTACAGCCACGCGGGCCACTCGTTCCAGGACACGGATCGCGACATCAGGTCCGACAATATGGCGACTGGGTGAGCGGCGACAAAGCGGGGCAGCGAGGAAGCTCTCAGATCGGCCCATCAAGGGGTCCCGCGTGGCCGCCAGTCCCGCGCCGCGGGCCCCTCCCGGGCCGCCCCCGGGCCCCTCCCCGGCCGCCCCCGCGGCTGCTGGTTGTCGCCCGCAGGCGGTGTCGTAGCATCACATCAGTGGAATCGGCAGCTGAAAACCCGCGCAACGCTCGCCTGCGGCTCTCGCCGCTGGCCTACCGGCGCGTGTGCCTGTTCGGCGTGTGGGCCCTCGGTTTCATCATCGTGACCGGCGCCGCCGTCAGACTGACCGGCTCGGGCCTGGGTTGTCCCGACTGGCCCACCTGCGAGCGCAACCAGGTCGTCGCTCCGTGGCAGTACCACGCTGTCATCGAGTTCGGAAACCGCGTCGTCACCGGCGCCGTCTCCCTCGCCATCGTCGCCGCGGTGCTCGGATCATCGGTCCGCCGGCCCCGGCGACGGGACCTCACGTGGTTGTCCTGGGGCCTGGTCGGCGGCTTGATCGCCCAGATCGTGCTCGGCGGTGAATCGGTCCGCCACAATCTGGCGCCACCATTCATCATGGCTCATTTCATGCTTTCTCTGGTACTTTTGTTTAATGCCGTTGTGCTCTACCACCGAGCCGGCTTCGACGACGCCCCACCCGATGCCCGCGGCCGGGTCCGACCCCGAGGACCGGTCACTCCCCTGGTACCGGCGGAACACCTGATCATGGGCCGCCTCCTCGTCGTGTCGGCCGCGGTCGCGATCTTCCTGGGCACCGTCGTGACCTCCACCGGGCCCCACGGCGGCGACCCGAAGGCCCGGCGCCTCGAGCTGTCGCTGCACCGCGTGGCCCAGTTCCACAGCGCCGCGGTGCTGTTGTTTCTCGGCCTGACCGTGCTGACCTTGTGGCGGATGGTGCGCGTCGGGGCACCGGCCGAGGTCATGCGCCGGGGCGAGCTCCTGCTGATCCTCCTGCTGCTCCAAGGAGGAGTGGGCTACCTCCAGTACTTCAGCGGCGTTCCCACCTGGATGGTGGCCATCCACGTGACCCTGGCCGCGTCGTTGTGGGCGGTCACGGTGCAGTTCGCCCTGGGACTGACCACCCGACCGGACAGCCGGCCCGCGGTGACCCCCGCCACCGCCCCGGCGACCGCCGGCGCCCTCGACGCTGACGCCGTGTTGGCGCCGGCCAAGGCCTAGGGCGAGGGCCAGGGCGTCCGAGGAACGATCGTGACCACCATCGCCCCCGCACCGGTCCGGACGGACCTGCCGAACATCGACGAGTCCAACAAAGAGGACCGCCCGTGGATCGTCATCGTCTGGAACGACCCCATCAATCTCATGTCCTACGTCACCTTCGTGTTCCAGAAGCTGTTCGGCTTCCCCAAGGCGAAGGCCGAGAAGCTGATGCTCGACGTCCACCTGAAGGGCAAGGCGGTCGTTTCGAGCGGGCCGAAGGAGAAGGCCGAACTGGACGTATTCCGACTCCACGAGCACGGCCTGTGGGCCACGATGCAGCACGACACGTGACCCCGCCGAGGGCCACACGGCGGACGACCCCACAGACCCCCACGACCCCACAGACCCCAACGACCCCGCAGACACCGAGGACGACATGGCCGTATTCCGCCGCCCGGTGAAGCGCCTGCGCTCGGGTCGCTACCAGCTGCGGCTGTCCCCCGAGGAACGTGAACTCCTGCGGGGCCTCCCGGGCCAGCTGAAGGAACTCCTCGCCGACACCGACGAACCGGCGCTGCGACGGCTGTTCCCCCCCGCCTACATCGACGACAAGGAAGGCGAGGCCGAGTACCGCCGCCTCGTCGGCGACGACCTGCTCCAAGGCCGCCAGGCCGCCCTCGACCTCATGGCCGAGACCATCGATGCCACCGAACTCGACGAGCAGCAGGTCACGGCCTGGCTGAGCTCGTTGAACGACCTCCGCCTCGTCATCGGCACCCAGCTCGACGTGCGGGAGGACGAGGAGCCCCTCGACACCCCGATCCACCAGGTGTACTACTACCTGACCATGCTCGAAGACGCCGTGATCAACGCCCTTTCCTCCCAATACGACTAGACCGGAATCCCATGGAACTCGACGAAGCCCGCACCTTCCTCCGAGAGAACACCCACGGCGTTGTCGCCACGTACCGGCGCGACGGCAGCACGCAGATGTCCCCGGTCCTCGTCGCCGTCGATGACGGCGGCCGGGTCATGATCTCGACGCGCGAGACGGCCTTCAAGGTGGCCCACCTCCGCCGGGATCCCCGGGTCTCGGTGTTGGTGGTCCCGGACAGCTGGTTCGGTGCGTGGGTCCAGGTCGACGGCACCGCGACCATCATCTCCCTCCCCGACGCCATGGACTTGCTGGTCGACCTGTACCGCCATGCCATGGGCGAACATCCGAACTGGGACGAGTACCGCGGGGCCATGACCAAGGACCAGCGCTGCATCATCGCGATCACCATCGAGCGGGCCGGGCCCGACCGGCGCGGCTGAGCGAACCCTGACGCAACTCGACAGCAGCGTGGCGTGACCGCGTGACAGCGTGACCGCCGCCGTCGACGCCCGCCTGCCCGTCACCGGTGGGGTGCACCTGGCGGTGCGCTCCTCGAACCCCGACGGGCCTGAGGTGCCCGTGCTCCTGGTCCACGGGCTGGCGTCCAACGCCCGGACTTGGGACGACGTCGCCGACCGGCTGGTCGAACTGGGCCATCCGGTGGCGGCGGTCGACCAACGGGGCCACGGCCGCTCGGACAAGCCCGACACCGGTTACGACTTCGCCACCGTCACCGCCGACCTGGCGGCCGTCATCGGCGGCCTGGCCTGGTCGGACGACCGCCGCCCGCTCGTCGCCGGGCAGAGCTGGGGTGGCAATGTCGTGCTCGAACTCGCAGTACGCCATCCCGCAGCCACCCGGGCCATCGCCTGCGTCGACGGCGGCACCTTGGAGGTGGCGAGGCATTTCCCCACCTGGGAGCAGTGCCTGGCGGCCATGACGCCACCCCGGCTGGCCGGCCTCAGCGCCCGGGAACTCGAAACCATGGTGCGCACCTGGCATCCCGACTGGTCGCCGGCGGGGGTGGCAGGGACCCTGGCCAACATGGAGGTCCTCCCCGACGGCACCATCTCCCCCTGGCTCAGCCTCGACCACCATCTCGCCGTGGTGCGCCAGCTGTGGGAGCACCATCCGCCCGAGCGCTGGCCGCTCGTCGGGGTCCCGGTCCTGCTCATCCCGTCGGTGCTGGCCGACGACTTCGGCATCGCGGCGGCCGAAGCGGCGCTGGCGCCGGGCCGGCTGCGGGTGGCGGGGTTCCCCGGCGCCGACCACGACGTGCACATCCAGCACCCCGTCGAGGTGGCGGATCTGCTCCACGCCTTCTGCCGCGAGCGTTTGAGCGAATGAGCCCACCCCGCCTCCTCGTGATCATGGGCTCGGGCGAGACCAGCCCGACGATGGTGAAAACCCACCGCGAGGTGTTCGCCCGCCTCGGGCCCACCGCGCCCGCCGTCCTCCTCGACACCCCCTTCGGCTTCCAGGAGAACGCCGACGACATCTCGGCCCGCGCCGTCGACTACTTCGGCCACAGCGTGGGCCGGACGGTGGAGGTGGCCAGCTTCCGCCGGGCCGACCTCGACCCGGTCGCCCGGGAAGCGGCGCTGGCGCGCATCAGCCAGGCGCAGTGGGTCTTCGCCGGGCCCGGGAGCCCGACGTACACCCTGCGCCAATGGGCCGGCAGCGAGATACCCGACCTGCTGGCCGACAAGCTCCGCCACGGCGGCGTCGTCAACTTCGCCAGCGCCGCCGCCCTCACCCTCGGCCTGGTCACGGTCCCGGTGTACGAGATCTACAAGTCCGGGGCCGAACCCGACTGGGCCGAAGGCCTCGACCTGCTCAGCCCGCTCGGCCTGCCCGTGGCGGTCATCCCGCATTACGACAACGCCGAGGGTGGCAATCACGACACCCGCTTTTGTTACCTGGGCGAACGGCGGCTCCGGCTGCTCGAAGCACGGCTCCCCCCGTCAGCGTTCGTGCTCGGAATCGACGAGCACACCGGGTGCGTGTTCGATCTCGATGCCGGCACGGCCACGGTCGTCGGGCTGGGCCAGGTGACGCTGCGCCGGCTCGGCCAGTCGTCGGTCGTCGCGTCCGGGTCGACGGTGTCGATCGACGCCCTGGTTGCCATGGCTTTCGGGGGTAAAAGCCTGCCCGGTCCTGCGGCCAGCGCGGCTGGGGGGACGGCGAGCGACATGCCGAGCTCGGCGCCCAGCCCGTTGCTGGCAACGATCCGCCAACAGGAGTCGGCCTTCGACGCGGCCATCGCCGGCAGGGATGCGGATGGGGCCGTGCGCGCCATCCTCGAGCTGGACGAGGCGCTGGCCGCGTGGAGCGCGGACACGTTGCAGTCGAACGAGCAGGACCGGGGCCGGGGCGCGTTGCGCCGGATGATCGTCCGGCTGGGCGAACTGGCACGCGTCGGCGCCCGTGAGCCTCGCTCGCTGATCGGCCCCTACGTCGAGCGGCTGCTGGCGCTGCGCGACTCGGCCCGCCGGGGCCGGCGTTTCGACGAGGCGGACGGCATTCGCGACGAGCTGGTCGCGCTCGGCGTGTCGATTCGCGACACGGCCGGGGGCACCGAATGGGACCCGCCCCCAAACCTCGGCTAAGTCCGGGTGGCAGGCGCCCGGTCCTTAGTATCTTCCCGGTACCGGGCCCCCATCGTCTAGCGGCCTAGGACACCGCCCTTTCAAGGCGGCAGCACGGGTTCGAATCCCGTTGGGGGTGCCCCTGAAGCATGGTCCGGACCAATGTGTTCAAAACGCGATGGTATAGATACATGTAGTGAACAGAAAGCGCGTGAACGTCACTGCTAAACGCCACAATGTGGCGTATGAACATCGGCATTGACCGCATCTCGGTTCGCCAGCTCGGACTGATCACCCTCGCGCAGCTGCGCGGGACTGGTTCCACCGACGCACAGGTGCGACATTGGGTCCTGAGAAGCGCCTTGATCCTCGTCCGACCAAGGGTGTACCGCCTTGCCGGCGCTGCGGTGTCCTGGGAGCAGACGGTGTTGGCGGCGGCATTGAGCGCCGGTCCAGACGTGGTCGTCTCCCACACGACCGCCGCTGCGGTCTGGGGCCTGCGGCACAGCGACAGGCACCGGGCAGGGATCCACCTGACGTGCGAACGGCAGATCCGGATCCGTGGTGCGACGGGCCACCGGACCCGCCTCACGGCGGCCGAGCGGGCGGTGTCCCATTCGATCCCCGTCACGACGGTCGAGCGGACGATCGTGGACCTGGCCGGGACGCTGTCGGTGACACAGCTGGGTCAGTGCGTCGACGACGCCATCCGGCGGCGGCTGCTCAGCCTCGAGCGGCTGCGGGCCCTCGTTGAACAAGCAGCCTCACGAGGCGGGCGGCGCATGCTCAAGCCGCTGCATCAGGTCCTCGCCGACCGGATCCCCGGGTACCGGCCCGACGACAGCGACTTCGAGACCAAGATGAACCTGATGTGGGACCGACTCGGGCTCCCCCCGGCAGAGCGGCAGTACCGGATCGCGGTCGACGGGCACAGCTACCGTCTCGACCGGGCGATCGTGGAGTGCAAGATCGGGACCGAATGGGACAGCTACCGCTACCACTCTGCGCCTTCGGACCTCGACTACGACAGCAACCGGCGGGCCCGGTTGGTGGGTGACGGCTGGCTCATCGTGCCGGTCACGGCCAAGTCGACGCCCGAGCTCGTCGCTCGGGCCGTCCTCCGCGCCTACCGCGATCGGGGTGGCGGGGGCCGGTTGTCGGCGTGACGGATGACCGTGGGGTGCGGGTGGTGTTGCCGTGTATCCTCAACAGGCCCCCCAGGGGGTGTTGGTCCTGTGGTGCAGTTTGGAGTGCACGCCGGCCTGTCAAGCCGGAGGCCGCGGGTTCAAATCCCGTCAGGACCGCGGTCGGATAGCTCAGTTGGTAGAGCGCGCGCCTGAAAAGCGCGAGGTCG
>JAUTXN010000146.1 GCA_030838045.1 Acidimicrobiaceae bacterium | reverse complement strand
GGCGGCCACGCCGACCCCTGGAACCACGTCGAGGCGACCATGGCCCTCACTGTCGCGGGGCGCTGGGATGAGGCCGAACGGGCCCTGCTCTGGTTGGCGACCACCCAGCACCCCGACGGATCCTGGTGCCGGTATTACGTGGCCAATGGTGTCGAGGACCCCCGGCGCGACGTCAACGTCTGTGCCTATGTGGCGGCAGGGGCGTGGCATCACTACCTCATCACCGGCGACCAACGGGTGCTCGAAGTCATGTGGTCCGTCGTCGACCGGGCCATGGGATTCGTCCTGCGCCTGCAGCAGCCGGGCGGCGAGGTGCTGTGGTCGATGGAGCCCGACGGCACACCCGCCCGCTTCGCGTTGCTCACCGGCTCGTCGTCGGTTCATCACAGCCTGCGCTGTGCGGTGGCGATCGCCGCCGCGCTGGGCCACGAACGACCGGAGTGGGAACTGGCCGCGGGGCGCATCGCCCACGCCCTCATCCACCGGGAGGATTGCTTCGAGCCCAAGGTCCGGTGGGCCATGGACTGGTACTACCCGGTGTTGTGCGGGGCCCTGTCAGGGGCGGCCGCCCGGTCCCGCCTGCTGGAGCGGTGGGACGTGTTCGTTCTCGACGGCGTCGGCGTGCGCTGCGTGTCCGACCAGCCGTGGGTCACCGCCGCCGAGACTGCGGAGTGCGTCATGGCCCTTGACGCCTGTGGGCAACGGCTGGAGGCCGAGACCCTGCTGGAGTGGACCCGGCACTTCCGGGATCCCGACGGCGGCTACTGGACCGGCTGCGTCCATCCGCAGTGCGTGCGCTTTCCGGGGGGCGAACGCAGCACCTACACGGCGGCGGCCGCCCTGCTGGCGGACCATGCGCTGTACGGCGATGACGTGGCGGCCGGGTTGTTCCGGGGGGACACGCTGCCGGGGGTCCTGGATCTCCCCGAGGTCGAGGAACGGGGTTTGACCGGCCGGCCCTGAGGCACCTCGGGAGGCATACCTAGCAGTAACCCCCCCGTAGCGGTGGGTTACTGCTAACAAAGCGGGTGTCGAGCACTTCAACCCACTGATGGCCCTGCGTCGGGCGGCGCCTCGTCGGGGTCCGAGTGGTCCTTGTGGGCCCGGTGGTCCCTGTGGGCCCGCTCGTACATGGCGACGCCAGCGGCGGTGGCAGCCAGCTTGATCGCCGCGCGGGCGCCGAACAGCGTCGCGAGCACCGGACGCCAGTAGGCCGGCCGCCGTTTGGCGAAGTATCGGTACATCCCCCGATGCGAAGACACCACCCAGCGGAATGGCACCTGGCGGATGCTCGTCCCGCCCAGGTGGACCACCTCGGCGGCGGGGCACAGCCACACCTCCCAGCCTGCGTCGCGGAATCGGGCCGTCCAGTCGAAGCCCTCCCAGTCGAGGCGGAATCGCTCGTCCTGCACGCCGACCTCGGCGACGGCCGACCGACGCACCACGTAGGCGGCCTCGTGGCCTCGACCGATCACCCGCTCCTCAATATGGGGCCAGCCGTCCCACCACAGACCCTCAGGTGTCCCGACCGCGGTCCGGTGGCGTTGCGCCTGGCGTCCCTTCAGGGCGCTCACGAGGGTGGGCAGATCGCCGGCGCTGGTCTGCAGCCCGCCGTCGGGATACAGCAGCCGGGGAACGACAATGCCGGCTCGGGAGCGCCGGTCCAGCAAGTCGACCATGGCGGCCGCGGCGCCGGGGCGAAACACCACGTCGGGATTGCAGATCAACAGCGCCTGTCCGCTCGACGCCGCGATGCCCTGGTTATTGGCCGCGGGGAGGCCCCGGTTGTCCGCGTTGGCGATGAGCCGGACTTCGGGCGCATGAGTGCGGAGCCACTCGATACTTCCATCAGTCGACCCGTTGTCGATGACGATCACCTCCCACGGACCGGGCGGCGGGTCGCTAACGAGCGATTCCAGGCAGCCGCCGAGGGCGTCTCGTGCGTTCCAGTTGACGATTATGACCGAGACCGCGATGGCGCCACGGTCGCCGCTCATCGGAGGGGTGGCGCTCACGACGCCACCCGGGCGTAGGTTTCGAGCAGGACGCGGGCGGCGTCGGCCCAGGTGGGGCTCGAGGCGGCGCGGGCCAGTCCTGCCTGGCGCCGCTGGTCCTGGCGCACCGGATCGGCGAGCAGCCGCAGCAGGCCGTCTGCGATCGGTGTCACGGTGGTCCCCTCGCACCACTCAGGGGCATCACCCAACACCTCGGGAAGCGGCCCGACCCGGGCGCACACTACCGGCACGCCGCTCGCCGCCGCCTCCAACGCGGGCATCCCGAATCCCTCATACCGGGTCGGATAACACAGCGCGGTGGCCCCCGCCAAGAGGTCGGCCCACTGTTCGTCGGGCACGCGTCCGGCTGCGAACAGTCCCGGCCGCGGGGAGGGGATCTCGCTGCCAACCACGACGAGTTCCTCCGTCGCGCCGTGAGCCCGGGCTTGGGCCCAGGCCTCCACCGCGACCGGGAGGCCGCGGCGACGCGCTCCGCCCACGGCCACGATGTAGCCGCTTGAGACGCCCAGGTTCGAGGCCAGCGCTTGGCCTCGTGAGCGTCTATCGGGGCTGAACACCGGATCCACCGACGGGGCGGCCACGACGACATCGCGGGGATCCACCGGGTAGGTCGCGAGGACCGCGTGGCGGATGTAGGCGGAGTCAGTCTGGATGGCTGACGCCTGGTGGGCGGCCTGGCGGAACTGGGCGTTCCAGATCATCCGCTTCACCGGGGAGCCAGTGAAGTCCTCGGGGTGGTCGCGCGTCGCCAGGTCGTGGAAGGTGACCACGGTCGGACCCCGCCAGGCGGCAGGAAGCTGGTTGAACGTTCCGTGGAACACGCCGCCCCACCGGCGGAGCCAGCGCGGCACGCTCGCTTGGATCCAGACCACTTCCGGTGCCCGGGCGGGGAGCCAGAGTGGTGCCTCGGCGAGCATCCCCGTCCCCGGTCGTGAAAAGGCGGCCGGCGGTCGCCCGGCGTCGGTGAGCAGCACGATGTCGGCCTCTGCGGCCAGGAGTGGGAGCAGGTTGGCCAACCAGCGTCCGACGCCACTCATGGGGCGCTCCTGGAGCCGGCGGCCATCGATGGCGATGGGCACATCGAGGCGGGCTGGGGCCGTGAGCGCCACGCCCCTAACCCCGGCGCTCGGCCACGGCGCGGTAGACGTCGGCGTGGCGGGCGGCCGACCCCGCCCAGGTGAACTGCGCCGCCCGGTCCAGACCCTTGTGCCGCCATTCCTGGGCGGCGTCGGCGTTGTCGAGCAATGTGCGCACCGCCTTCACCATGGCGTCCACGTCGCCGTCGTCGACCAGCACCCCACCGCCGGCTACGACCTCGGAGATGGCGCTGTTGGCGAAAGCGACCACTGGGGCCCCACACGCCATGGCCTCGACGGCCGGCAACCCGAAGCCCTCGTACCGGCTGCTCACCAGTACGACGTCGGCCGCCTGGTACAGGGCCGGCAGATCGGCGACGTACCCGAGGAGCTCGATACGCTCCGGGCGGCCGGCCCCGCGCTGAAGCCGGTCGAGTTCGTCGCGGGCGAAGTCGTGTACCTGGCCGACGACCTTGAGGGTATGGGGGTACCCCGCGTCGGCCAGCGCGCTCACCACGGCGAACGCCTCCGCGAAACCCTTGCGGCGGCTGTACGCCGCGACCATCAACAGGTGCGGCGGTTGATCAGGAACGCTCGGCTTCGCATCGGTCGTCACTCCAGGAGTGAACATCGGGTCCACGCCGAGGTGGACCACGTGGATGCGTTTCGGGTCCAGGCCGAGCAGGCGGATGCCCTCGTCGGCGGCGTGGCGGGAGATGGCGATGACGGCATCGGCGTCGCGGTAGCGGGGCCCGAAACGCTGCCAGCGCTTGCGGAGGTGCATCAGGTCCGGCTCGTCGACCGCCAGGGGAATCAGGTCGAGGAGCGTCTGGACCGAAGGGCTCCGGATCCCCCAGGGGGCATGGAAGCC
>JAUTXN010000216.1 GCA_030838045.1 Acidimicrobiaceae bacterium | reverse complement strand
TCGCGGGCCTGGCGGGACCTGGCACTTCAGTTGGTCCGAGGCGGGCGAGGGCGGCCTCGGCCCGCTGTTTGAACGGTATTGCTCCTTGGGCGTTGGCGATCCTCCTCGCCGATCTCGGCCAATGCCTGCTCTACCAGCGCCAGTGCCCCACTGTGGTTTCCCCTCCGCGTTTCGCCTCCGGCCTGCAAACTGAGAAAAAATGGGTTGTTTGCCAGGGCGCCGCCTGCGCAATTGACGGCCACCTCCAGCGCTCACCGGATGCTTCCTAAGACGCCCGCCGACGACGAAGAGAACTAACCTTCGTCGAGCACAGGTCCCTCGGTGAGATACTTGGAGGCAGATGATGTCAAACTCACCCATCGGAGATCAACCAACACCGGACGCCATATTCCAGGTCGCGATGGGCTTCATGGCCTCAAAGCACCTCTTCGTCGCGAACGAGATCGGCCTTTTCAGGGCGCTGGCCGCAGGGCCCGCGACACTCGAACAGTTGTCTGAGCGTGCCGGCGTACCTTCGCGCACGACCAGAATTGTCGCCGACGCGATGGTCGCGCTCGGTTTCCTCGAATCGGCGCAGAACACGTATCGCAATGGCGCGGTCGCTGACGCGTTCCTCTCCGGGCGAGGCCCAATGAATATCGGCCCGGCGCTCCGCTTCTGGAACGCCATCAGCTACCCGACCTGGTTGGGCCTCGAGCACGCGGTGCGGACAGGTGAGCCGACCCGTGGCGATCTCACCCCGGAGTTTCAGGCGATCTTCTCCGAGGGCGTCGAAGCATTTACCGCGGGCGCTGCGTATGCCCTCGCCAGCATTTACGATTTCAGCCGGCATCGCCGGTTGCTGGACGTAGGCGGTGGCACGGGCTCGTTTCTGGCGATGATCCTCTCGTCGAACTCGGGACTTGAGGGAACGCTCTTCGACCTCCCCGAAGTGTCCACTATCGCGGCGAGCAAGCTCGCCGCCTCGCCCGTCGCCAACCGAGTTTCCGTCGTGGCCGGAGACTTCACATCAGACGACCTGCCTCGCGGTCATGACGCTGTGCTGCTCGCCAATGTTGTCCACTACTTTCTCCCAGAACAGAACCTGAACCTCATGCGCCGCGTGCGTGCCGCCGTGGAACCAGGCGCCCGACTTCTGTTGGTCGACTTCTGGACCGACCCGACGCATACGCAGCCGGTACCGGCTGCGCTGATGGCCGGCGAGTTCCTGTCCATGGTCGGCGGGGACGTCTACAGCGAGCAGGAGATGAATGGCTGGCTATCCGACGCTGGATGGCGGCACTTAGAGTTGCTGCCGCTCGCGGGACCGCAGAGCGCCGTCGTTGCGGAGGCTGTCTAACCCGAGCCCTGGGGGGCATTAGCTCGGGAGACGACCGATCGCGGTACCCCAGTTCGCCGGCAGCTTCCGCGCCCGCGGCGTGATGTATTCGGTTTCGAACCAGAACACGCCGGACGGGCTGATATTCGCCATCGAATAATCGCCCCATCGGCACCCGAGGGCGGAGTCGCCCGGTATGTACGCGTCGTAGCAGGTGACTCCGTCCTCGGGGCGGACGCCAGCGAGATACATGTGCAGCGCCGCCGGTTGTGCCGTGGTGCTGAACGTGGTGTACACCGCCGAAGGGAATGACGTCGGTCCGACGAGTGACGCGACGATCAGGGCAGTTGACCCGTCGGGAGTGACTGCGATGTCGCCGTAGTCGAGGTTGTTGGTTGCGACGCCGAGGTAACCCTGGTGTGTCACGGCGCCGCCGAACGACGTGGGTGTGAGCGTGGGCTTGATCGCGAGCCACAACAGTCCGCTGTTTCCGGTCGCGAGCTGCGTGTCGATGACTGTCCAGATCTGACCGTCGGCGAACTTGGCCGGCTGGGCCCAATCGGCACCGCCGTCCAGCTGTCGCAACGGCTCGTTCGGCGCGCCGGGGAACAGGGCTGCCAGGTTGCTGCCGAGCGGACGGGGCCCTGGCTTCTGGGTCAGCTTCGGAGGGAAGGCGTAGGACAGCACGCCCGGCACGACGGCGGTTTGGACGTGGATCGCACTGGGATCATTGCTGTCGATGGCGGCGGTGTTCGTGAGCGCCACCAGGCCGACCTGGGTGGAACCGGCGCCGGTTGGGTCCAGGGTTGCCACGAAGTAGTGGGTGCCCTGGGATGAAATGAGCTCAGCCGAACCGGGTACCACCTGGGCGCCGAGGAAGGCGGCGGTGAGAGCGCCACCAATTCGTCCGGGATTGATGAGAGAAGCCGGGCCGAGGTGACCGGTCAGAAGCGCGTGCTTGGACAGCACAATGATGCGCCCGCCCCGGAACCTGTTCGCGTCATGATCGAACCGGTCGTAGGTGAGGAGGTAGGAGTTGGCGTCGGTGCTGCTCTGCGGGTAATCGGCCAAGCAGAGCCCATGGCATTCCGGCTGGCTCGGCGATTCGACCGGGAGCTTGAACAGGTTGTATGCGCCGACCGGGTCGGGGGTCGCCTGGGCGGCGATGTAGTACGCCTGCGTTCCAGTGAGGAATCCGCCAGTGAGGTCTTGATCCAGGCCCCAGGTCATCAGGAAGAACCGACCGGTCGTGCTGTCGTAGGCGCAGTTGATGTCCGAGTTCCGCGGGCCCGGGAACGTGAATCCTGTGGGTGTGCGGGCGATCTCCGGTGGGATGCCCATGAACTGGTTGTTGGCGATCGGCGGGGTGAGGACGTTGCCCAGCGGGTCGAAGAACTGCAAGGCGTCGTTCAGGATCTCAACCTCGGCCTGCGAGCCGGCGCAGAGGTCACCGTCGGGGGGCTCCCCGCTGATCTGGTTGCCGTTGTCGGCCAGCCGGCTGTCGGTATGGTCGATGCCGTCGAAGGCCTGCGCGGAGCCGTGGCCCGACACCGGAAGTGGATTCGGGTTGCCGAGCTGGAGCAAGGCGGCGCGGCCGCTGGCGGCGCTCGTGACGGGCCGGTCCAGCCTCAGGGCACCGCGTGGGGGCTCGGTGTCTGACGAACTCATCGGTGCGGAGCGTGCCGCCTCGGCCAGAGCCGCCACGTTGGTCTGGCCGAGGTACTGGACCTGAAGCGTCTGCGACGAAGACCCATCCGCAACCGGGAACGCGCTGGCGTTGGGCGCGCTCAGCCCGAGAGCCCACGACGCCACAATCGCCGCCCCCGCAATGGAACGCCTCATCGTCATCGTCCCCCCTGTCGCCCATCTCTGAGTCACCGAGTCACTGAGAGTGTTGTATCGCGTCTTCACGCACTTGTCATGAGGCGAACATCCCCTTCTCGGGCGCAGAGGGACCGTCGCGGCACGGCAGAAAAGCTCGGCGATGAACCCGCCGTCGTGGGCGCCGGTGCACAACATGCGCAGCGCGTCGCGCGTCGCCCGGGGCTGCGTGCCGCCTCGGCGATCTTCGGGTCCACGTTCGCGGTCCGGCGCCACCCGGTCCCCGGACGGCGTGATCTGGACCGGTTCGCGGAGGCCCGTCGTAGACTGTGATGCCGGATGCGGCCGCGGATCGGGATTTCGAGTACGCCGACCGTCCACGATGAGCGCCGCATTGACCGAGTGAGCCGGTGGTACGTGGACGCGGTACTGCGCGCCGGTGGACTGCCGCTGATCCTGCCCACCCTGGCGCCCGCCGATGCCGAGGAGGTGCTGGCCGGCCTCGACGGGCTCATCCTGACCGGTGGCGGTGACGTGGCGTCGTGGCGGTACGGGGAGGATCCGGCCCCGGAGGCGTA
>JAUTXN010000212.1 GCA_030838045.1 Acidimicrobiaceae bacterium | reverse complement strand
CACCTACTCGGCCCTCGCCGGCACCATCATGGCCCTCGCCTCCATCACCGTCACCACCGGCGTCACCCTCGACGGCCGGGCCCTGGCCCGCACCGCCGCCGTCACCCTCGACACCGACACCATCGGCTAGTTGACCTCCGAATCGTTGTGAGGTCAGGTGCCCTGACCAACTGCCCGGGGCCCGCGCTATATGGGGGGGATAGCGGGGAGCGCAGCCCGGCGATATCGTCCGAGCGATGCCTGACCCCGGAGCCAGGCGTCGACGACGCTTGGCCGAAGAGCTCGAGGAAGCCGGCCTGGCACTCGACGGGACCGAAGCGTTCCGCGAGTTGCTACTCGACGAGATCGATCACGCCTTGCGTCCCGCCGTCCACGAACGACGGGTGGTGAGCAGTGGCACCATCCTCGATCCCCATTCCGATCCCGCCACCTGGGAAGCGGGCACGCAGCTACACCTCACGCGAGGACCGGCGGATCAGCAGCCCCTCCCGGCCGCTCGCCTGTTCGCCGACGGCCTGTCCAGCTGGCTCCTGCGACGCACCGACGGCGTCGACGAGTGGATGGTGTTCGATCGACCCGCGGGCTCCGAGCGCGACCTCGTCGTCTTGGCCAGCGTGTTCGACGCCACGATCGTGCAGCGACACCCAGCCGGTTGGGTGCGGCTGGTCGGGAGCTTCGGCGTGCTGCGTTGGGAAGGCTTCCGGTGGCATCACGAGCCGCCCGCGGGTAGCTGGACCGAGGCCGTGGCGACCAGTGCGCGCCACGGCAACGCCGAAGTCATCGAGGACATCCTCGAGTTTGCGATCCACGATCTCGGATCGATGCGCATCGGAGCGCTCCTGATCTACCGACCCGATGGCCGTCCCGGACCCCCCGTCGAAGAGCGGCTGCCGACGCCGCCGCCATTGCGGATCGACGCGGCTACACACCTCGCGCCGCTGCGCCATGCCCTCGCCCAGGTCGACGGTGCCGCCGTCTTCGACGCCAACGGCGTCCTGCGCCAACTCGGCGTGCGGCTCGTGCCGAGCGACGCCGCCGAGCACTCAGTCGAGGCTCTCAGGGGTACTCGCCATACCGCCGCCCGCCGGTACAGCCACGACGACCCGCTCGCCACTGTGATCGCGGTGAGCGACGATGGTCCCGTCACCGTGTTCCGCAACGGTGCGGTCCTTGCCAACTCCTACGCCGACTGAGGATGGCGCGACGGGCCGGTCACCAATGGATTGTGAAGGGGTCGACCCCGGGGCGGTGCGGCTCAAGATGTTGGAAATCAACCAGCTGTACGTGAATGAGGTGCGAGGCTAGGAGGGTGGAGGACGTGGGGAGCGCTCTGGGTACCGGCGTCAACTCACGGACGGTCGTACTGGTCGAGGGGATCAGCGACCAGGTGGCGCTCCATGCGATCGCTGAGCGGCGCGGTCGGGACCTTGACGCTGATGGCATCTCCATCGTGGCGATGCAGGGCGCGACGAACATCGGCCACTTCCTGGAGCTGTTCGGCCCTCGGGGTCTGGCCGTAGGACTCGGGGGCCTGTGTGACGCCGGGGAGGAGGGCATGTTCAGGCGCGGTCTCGAACGCGCCGGAATCGGTCGCAACCTCACTCGCGCCGATATGGAATCCCTCGGTTTCTACGTCTGCGTCGCAGACCTGGAGGACGAGTTGATCCGCTCGCTCGGTGCCGCGTCGGTGCAAGACGTCATCGACGCCCAGGGTGAGCTGGGATCATTTCGGACCATGCAGAAGCAGCCTGCGCAGCGGGGACGGACCATAGATCAGCAGCTTCGGCGCTTCATGGGCACCCGCGGGGGCCGTAAGATTCGCTATGCGCGACTTCTCGTCGACGCTCTCGAACTCACGAAAGTGCCACGGCCGCTCGATCGCGTACTCGCCCATGTCTGATGGTTCATTGGCGGACTCTCAGGTGGGCGGCGTCTGGACCCATCGGGCCTCCTGCCACGATTCCGAGGCATCTGGTCAGAGGCCGTGGCGCAAGAGGGCGGCCACACTGTGCTCGCCTATCTGCCGGTGCTCCTTCGACAGCTTCACCAGGCCTTGTGCGTCGCCGCTTCGGACGGCATCTATCATTTGTCGGTGTTGTACGGCGGTTCCGGCTTGACGCAGGTCATCGGCAAAGTGGAATACCCGGTACGACTCCGACATGGACCAAAGCCGGCCGATCTCATCCAGGACTATGGGTAATCCTCCCAGCCGTAACATTGCGAAATGAAAGGCCCGGTTGGTCTCGACCATCCAGTGCACGTCAGCTGCCGCCAACGCTGCTTCGGCCTCGAGGTTGAGACTGATCAGCTCTTCGATTTCCTGTTCCGCGACAAGACCGACGTGCGAGAGCACCTCGCTCTCCAGAAGATCTCGCATCAGGTAGATCTCGGTGAGCTCCGCCTCGCTCAACCTCCGGACGTAGTATCCCCTGTTCGGCTCGTGGATGACGAGCCCCTCTGTCTCGACCACCTTGAGGGCTTCTCGGACGGGAATCTTGCTCAGATGAAGCTGCTTCCCCAGGTCCGCCTGCCGGACCTGCATCCCCGGCGCCAGCTCCCGTCGCAGTATGGCACTGCGAATGGCGTCAGCCGCTCGTCGGACCGATCCTCCGATATCAGCTCCGCTGGTCGCGCTCGCCGAGGTCTGCATCTCGGACCGGTGCTCGCCCGCCCCTCCCCCGCGTGTCGCGAAGGAGCCGTCCACTTCCACCAGCCCTTCGACCGAAGAGTCACGGAGGTCCATACCCATACGGTAGGCCGCCAGGCGTCATCCGGGCGCAAGAAAATCCCGGCATCCAGACACCACGAGATCCTTGCAACCGACCGGAGCCCCTGCTAAGAATGGCATACCATTTCGAATACCACTGCGGGGACCTTCGCGGTGTGGGGGGACAGGCCTGGGCGCCGGATCCGCCCTATCTCCGGGCCGGTCATCGACCAGTTCCACAGGCCAGACGGTAATCGCACAGGATAAGGGGAGATCAAACGATGCACCAGTCCATTCGTTCCCGATCGCTTCGACTGCGACCTCGGCGCGACCTGGCAGTGTTGCTCCTCATTGCCGCGTTGGTGGCGACGGCCTGCTCGTCCAGCACCACCAAGACGGCCGGTACGTCTTCGACGACCGCGAAACCGACGGGGAAGTCCTTGACAATCGGCACCTCGGCTGACTTCCCGCCCCTGTCCTCGAAAGGCACCTCCGGCAGCATCGAAGGCTTCGAGAACGACATGCTCAAGCGCATAACAGGGACGATCAACCGGCCCTTCACTTGGTCGCAGCTCGACTTCAACGGCCTCATTCCGGCGCTCCAGTCCGGGCGGATCGACATGATCACTTCAGGCATGTACGACACCGCGGCACGGGCCAAAGTCGTCGACTTCGTCGACTACATGAAGATCCCGTTGTCCGTCATGACGTTGAAGTCCAACGCCGACGCCGTCAAGGACGCGACCGGGCTGTGCGGTCACAGCGTGGCCTATCTGGTCGGAAGCCCGCCCGAACAGACGCAGATCGAGCAATGGAGTTCGCAGTGCACCGGAGCCGGGAAGGGGGCTATCACCGCCCAGGGCTATCAGACGGTCGCGGCGGCCATTGCGGATATCAACAACGGGCGTACCTTCGCCGAGTTGGAGGGCGACATCGTCGTCCTCTATGTCGCCAAATCGCAGTTCGGCAACAAGTTGGGTGTGGCCTTCAACGTCGAAGGCGGTACCTCAAATGTTGGCCTCGCCGTGCAAAAAGGCAGCCCCTTACTCCCCTCCCTCCAAACCGCGATGACGTCCTACATCCAGTCGTCGGGGTATTGCGACGATGCCAAGGCCTGGGACTTGACTCCCGGCGACCTCATGCGCACCTGCCCGTGAGGTCGGTCGTCGACAACCTACGATCATCGAGGCCCGCAATCGCGAGAAGGGCGGCTGCGGACCACCGACGGCGCCCCGGCCAAGTAGCCAGCGCAGCGCCCGGCCAAGTAGCCAGCGAAGCCTCCGTAGCTGGCACATAGGCGAGGTCCACCCGGTTGGAAGACGCATGAATCCTGAGACGGTATCGCCCAAGGCACCGAGCGACGAGCTTGGAGGACACCGATGAAGGACTTCCTCCACTACGTGACCCTGTCGTCTCTCATCAGAGGCGGGATCCTGGCGTTGGAGATCGCCGGCCTCGGCTTGGTGGTGGCATGGCCGCTGGCCCTCGTACTGGCGCTGTTGCGGAAGTCCCGGATCCTCCCTGTTCGCTACCTGGTGTCCCTGTACATCTGGATAATGCGGGGAACGCCGATCCTCCTCCAGCTCATCTTCTTGTATGACGTGCTACCGAACTGGGGCCTGCGGCTGAGTTCGTTCTCCACCGCTGTCGTCGGCTTGGGCCTCAACGAGGCTGCGTTCAGCGCCGAGATCATCCGCGGCGGCCTCCTCGCGGTTGGCCAGTCACAACTCGATGCCGCCTCGTCGCTCGGCTTTTCAGCCCCACAGACGCTTTTCCGGGTTCAGATGCCCCAAGCGCTGCGGGTGATCGTCCCGACTCTCGCCAATGAGGCGATCGCGATGGTGAAGAACACCTCGCTCGCTTCGGTCATCGCCGTGAGCGAGCTCACGCTGCGAAGCGAGCAGCTCGTATCGGTGAGCTTCCAATACGTGCCGGTCTTCGCCGCGGCCGCGGTCATATACCTGGTGGCCACTACCACGCTGGTGATCGCCCAACGGTATCTGGAGAACGCCTTCGATCTCGACCGGCGAACCCGACGGCGGTTGCGGATGCCGCGGCGATGGATGGGCAGCGCCACCGGCTTGGCCAAGATCCTGGGATCGATCGACCGCGATCGGCAGTCCCGGTCCGGGCGCGCGGTATCCGATGGTGGCCCGGCTGCGGTCACCGGGGTGGCGAATCCTGCACCGATGGCCCCCGTCGGTCCTGACCCGATCGTCGAGCCCGTCAATGGCACTCGTCCGGTCGAGCCCGACTTCGGTTGGCTGTCGTATTCCGGCGGCACGGGACTGTTCTCCGAGTACCGCGATCAGATCCGTCGGGCCGCGGGCCGCAAGGAGGTGTCGGGCGACAAGGACTTCATCGTCGAGACGAGTGGCCTGGAAAAGCACTACGGAAACGTGCAGATTCTGAAGGGGTTGAATCTGCGGGTAAAACGCGGCGAAGTGCTGTGCATCCTCGGACCGAGCGGATCGGGGAAGAGCACGCTCCTCAGGATCCTGGACGGCCTCGACACTGGTACCGGCGGCATGGTCTCCGTGAACGGCATTCCGTTGGGCCGCCATGCTCCCGGACTCAAGGCGATCTCACCCGGCCGAAGGATCCAACCCAAGGACCGGCTGCGCGCCGGTGTTGCCTTGGTGTTCCAACAGTTCAACCTCTTTCAGCACAAGACGGCGATCGAGAACGTGATGGTCGCACCGACCATCGTGCTCAACATCGACCGCAAACTGTCATTGAACGCCAGCCGGATGCTGCTCAAGGAGGTGGGCCTCGAAGCATTCGAGCATTCGTATCCTCATCAGCTCTCGGGAGGTCAGCAGCAGCGGGTCGCGATCGCCCGCGCTCTGGCTCTGGCCCCGGAAGTGATGCTGTTCGACGAACCCACGTCGGCCCTCGATCCCGAGCGGGTCGGCGAAGTGTTGAGGGTCATGCTCGACCTGGCGGAGCACGGAATGACCATGATCGTGGTGACCCATGAGATCGACTTCGCCAAGCGTTGCGCCTCCCGGGTGCTCTTTATGGAGGACGGCGTGGTGATCGAGGAGGGGACTCCGGAGGAGATGTTCACCCGCCCCCGAGAGGAACGCACCCGCCAGTTTCTGTCGGCCATCACGGACCACGGCCGCGGGACCGGAACGATGACCACGGCCATCCCACGAGAAGAGACGCCCGAGACACGGATCCCGGAGGCACGCATCCCGGAGACCCGCACTCCGGAGACTCAGACGACGGCGGGGGACGAGTAGATGGATCATTTAGAGGCGGGCGCGCCGCAGTCGGACGCACCCATGTCAGATGCAGGAGGAACCATGACGTCCGAGACGAGTAACGGAGACGCCCCGGCCGTAGCAGGGATGCTTAGCGAGAAGCTCGGCACCAGCATCGCCGGTTGGGAGACGGGCCGGGGGCTGCCCCCCGAGTGCTACAGGGACGAGGCGATTTTCGAACTGGAGCGGCGAGAGATCTTCTTCCGGGAGTGGCTCTGTGTCGGGCGTGCCGATCAGGTTCCCCTGCCGGGTGACTACATGTCGTTGACGTTGATCGGGGAGCCGTTGATCGTCCTGCGAGGCGAGGATGAAAGCATCAGGGTCATGTCGGCAATATGCCGCCACCGTGGCATGGTGCTGACCGAGCCATGGGACGGCGAATGGGGCGAATGGTTCGACGACCCACCGGATTCCAAAGGAAACTGCGGACGGGGATTTCGTTGCCCGTATCACTTCTGGACATATGGTCTGGACGGCCGCCTCCTCGGAGCACCAGAGATGAACCGGACGCCCAGTTTCCAGCGCGACGAGATCTCGCTCCCGAGACTTCGGACAGAGGTGTGGGAAGGCTTCATTTTCGTCAACTTCGATGACGACGCGGCGCCTCTGGCGGGCCGTATGGACTCACTCTCGGACCTGACGCGTGACTGGCAGCTCAGCAGGATGGTGACGGAGGAGCCTGCGGTCCTCAGGAAGTTGCCCTGGAATTGGAAGATCATGCAGGAAAATTCGATGGACGTGTACCACGTGGACCGGTTGCACTTCCCTCGTCATGCCGTCCTTCCGGGCGCCGGCTACCTGCCGTTGACAATCGACACGGGAGATGCAGCGATCGCGGCCGGCCACCGCGCGACCCACAAGGACTTTGCGCTCTCGCCGATCGGCAAGCCCCTGTTGCCGGTCATCGAGAGCCTCACCGACGACGAGCGCAGCCTGTCGTACGTCATCTGCGTCCCACCCACGCTTCTCATTATTCTCAACAGCGATTCTGCGTTTTATCGACTTGTGCATCCAAGGAATGCAGGAATGACCGACATCCGCCAGACCCTGATGGTCCCGAACCAGTACCGGTCCTTACCGAACTACAAGGACCTCGTGCAGGTCGGCTCGGCGATGCATCTTCGGCTGAACCACCAAGACTATATGGTCGACGGAAGTCTGCAACGGGCGACACATTCCCGTTTCGCTCCCCGGGGACCGTACGGGTGGCAGGAGGAGATAGTCGCCCAGTTCGACAGCTGGGTGGCCCGGCGGTACCAGCGGGCCACAACCTCGCTCCCCGACGTAGACCCGGCGGTGGTGGGTACCGGCGTGTAGAGGCCCAGCCCTGCGGGCCGGGCGCCAACAAGAAATCGCACTGACAATCGCTACCGAGTTCACCTGAGAAAGAGGCAATGGAAATGACATGGCGCCGGGAGGACAACAATGTCAGCGGAGCCAGCGGCGGCGTGACCTCCGTTGGGTTGCAATGAAAGAGCCCATCGGGATCGTGGGATTCATCGGGTTGGGTGTCATGGGCGCGCCCATGGCGGCCAATCTGGTTCGGGCGGGATTCGATGTCGTGGGCTTCAACCGAAGCGCCCGGCCGTACGAGGCGCTCGTGCTCGCTGGCGGTCGGGTGGTCGACACGGTGGAGGAAGTAACCCATGAGGCCGACGCAATAATCACCATGCTGCCCGACGGGCCGGCAGTGGAAGGCGTCCTTCTCGGCCGGTCCGGGGTTCTCGCCAGTTCCGAGCCGGATCTGTTGTACGTGGACATGAGCACGATCGACCTGGCCACGACCCGGCGAGTGGCACAGGCAGCCGAGGACTGGGGCGTCCACGTCTTGGACGCACCCGTCTCGGGCGGCGAAATGGGCGCGATCGAGGCCAGCCTCTCCGTGATGGTGGGCGGCGATACCGAGGACTTCGCGGCCGCGCTCCCCTTGTTCGAGGCGGTCGGCAAGACGATCGCCCACGTCGGTCCGTCCGGGGCCGGGCAGATCGTGAAGGCCGCGAATCAACTCATTGTGGGCGGCACGATCGCCCTGGTCGCGGAAGCGATCGTCTTCCTGGAAACGTACGACATCGACACCGAATCTGCCATCCGCGTCCTCTCGGGGGGGTTGGCGGGCAACCGCATCCTCGATCGCAAGGCTGCGGGGATGCTGGCGAGGGACTTCCACCCCGGATTCCGAGTCGACCTTCACCACAAGGACATGGGCATACTGCTCGACGCGGCTCGAGACGCCGGCGTCTGCCTCCCGGTCGGGGCATTGATCGGACAGATGTTCACCGCCGTTCGCGCCCACGGTGACGGAGCACTCGATCACACTGCCCTCCTGCGCCTCGTGGAAATGTTGTCCGGCCGTGACCCCCAGGAGGAGGCGGCCACCGCATGAGTGGGGCGAGCGCCTTTCACGTACTGGTCAGCGGGGTCCCGTTCGGATGCCAGGACCGGAGGCCCGACGACACCTGGCTCACCGCTGGTCAGGTCGCCGCCCTGGAAGCGGTGTCGCCGAGGGTCGTCCTGCACCACGTGGCGCCCGACGTCCTGAACGAGAACCAGGCACCACTACCCGCCCCCCACGCCTTCTTGGTCGAGACCAGCGGAATGGATCAGGCGGACGACGATCTCCCGGCCATGGTCTTCGGTTCGGCCGTGAAGAGAATGATCTCTCCCGACCTGGCGTTCATCCAATCGTGCAGCGCCGGGGTCGAACATCTGATCCCACTCGTCCCAGCGGGACTCACGGTGTGCAACGCCTCCGGTGTGCATGCCAATGCCATCGCCGAGACGGTCATCGCCGCCATATTGGGACGGGCCAAGATGCTCGAACAGCGAAAGCAGGACCAGACGGAACGCGTGTGGCGCCAGCTTCCCTGCCGCGAAGTCGTCGGGTCGACCGTCTGCGTCCTCGGCGTGGGCCGGATCGGCACGGCCGTCGCCCGGCTCGCCCAGGCCCTGGACATGACGACCGTCGGCATCCGGCGCGGCGGCCCCGCGAAAGACCACCCAGCCACCGATCAAACCGGCGCCGATCGCTCAGCCACCGATCGAAGCGGCACCGACCACTTCGGCGCCGTGTTCGGCGTCACCGATCGGATGGACGCCCTGAGTCAGGCAGACTATCTCGTGGTCGCCTGCCCGCTGACCGACGAGACCCGAGGACTGATCGGTAAAGAGGAGCTCTCAGCCCTGAAACCAGGGGCCTACCTCCTGAACGTGGCCCGGGGCGCGATCGTCGACGAGGGGGCGCTGCTCGATGCCCTCCGAAACGGCCAGTTGTCGGGTGCCTTCCTCGATGCTCACATCCAGGAACCGCTGCCACCCGATCATCCTCTCTGGGCCACCCCGGGTGTCGACATCTCCCCGCACGACTCCCACGCATCGCAGCTGATGGGGGACCGCCACGTATCGCTCTTTTGTGAAAATCTCCGTCGCCATCTGTCCGACGAGCCGTTGCTCAATGTGGTCGATGCCGGGCGCGGTTACTAACCATGTCGAGTAAAGGCTAAGGAGAAGCATGGACACGGCCCGTACGGTGAACCCTGATCACACGGCGCTCACCGACGACCTCAAACGCGACGGTGTCGAGTTTGCGATTGGTGCCTTCATCGACATCACGGGTCGGTGCAAGTCCAAGATCGTCCCGATCAACGAGCTGCCGCGGATGCTTGCGGGCAGCGAGCGCTACACCCCTCGCGGCCTGGGCGACCTCGGGGTCATGACGCCGGACGAGGACGAAGTCGTGGCCCTACCAGACCCGGGCACCATGCGCCGCGTCAGCTGGGACCGTCGCTTCGTCTGGTTTGCCGCCGACATGTCCTATGGCGGTCGCGAGCCTTTCGCGCTGTGTCCCCGTTCGATCTTGAAGAAGCAACTCGCAATCGCGGCGGATCGGGGGTACCGCTTCAACCTGGGTGTTGAGCCGGAGTTCTATGTATTCCGGGACGATCCCCGGTCAGCCGACGGTTACCTCGAACCGATGACTCGCAGTGAGAAGCTCCGGCCCACCTCGGCGTACGACGTGGAAGCGGCCCTGGACTCGATGCCCTTCCTGGCGGCGATGGTCGAGCACATGAATGACGCCGGGTTCGAGGTCTTCAGTTTCGACAGCGAGGGTGGCGACGGGCAGTACGAGATCGACTTCGAATATCGAGAAGCCCTGGTCATGTGCGACCAGCTCAGCTATTTCAAGGTGATGGCCCGCCAGGTCGCCAAGCAGCACGGCTTGGAGGTCACCTTCATGCCCAAGCCCTACACCGAGAGCTGGGGGTCGGGCGCTCATTTCAACATGAGCCTGGAGGATCTCTCCACCGGAGAGAACTCCTTCTTCGCCCGCCAAGCCGACGGATCCGATCCGTGGACGAAGACGTCGCGCCAATTCGCGGCAGGCATCCTCCGCCACGCCCGGGCCATTGCTGCTATTGCCACGCCGACGGTCAACTCGTACAAGCGGTTGACCGAGAGGCTCTCCGACGGGACGGTTTCCTGGGCTCCGGTGTGGATCACATACGGGCACAACAACCGCTCGTGCATGCTCCGGTTCCCCGGCAATCGGCCGTGCATCGAGAACCGGGCCGTCGACATTGCCACCAATCCGTACCTTGCCGCGGCGTTTCTGTTGCGGGCCGGGCTGGAGGGAATCGAACACGGCTATGACCCCGGCGAGCCCATGGAGTCCAATGCCTATCTCGTCGCAGGGGGCGGGATGCCACAACTTCCGCGGACATTGCTCGAGGCAGTCGAGGCCTTCCAAGATGACGAGCTCGCCGCCGAAGTGTTCCCCAAGAAGTTCATCGACGAATACGTGGCGAAATGCGAGACGGATTGGCACAGCTATCACGCGACGGTCAGTGATTGGGAGCGCGAGAAGTACCTGTACAACCTGTAGGGGTCATCCGAACACGTAGGGGGACACATGGGCATCGCGAATGACAAGCTGAGGCGCGCCGCCAACGAGGAGACAAAACGGCGCTTCAGTGCCACGTCGCCGGTCCTGGTAGAGGTCCGACCGGCGGCGGAGGTGGTACCGGGGTTCCGGGACAACACCATCCTCACCTCGGGTCCGCCGATGGCATGGGATCAGTACATCGGAGGTCAGCGCGAAGCGGTCATCGGCGCCGCGCAATACGAGGGATTGGGGCGCGGCCGTGATGAGGTCATCGAGCGGCTGGATTCGGGTGACATCGTGGTCTTGCCTTGCAGCGCCCTTCATTGCGTCGGGTCGGTGGCCGGTGTGTACAGCGCCTCAATGCCGGTCTTCGTGGTCGAGGACGCCAACAGTGGCGGGCGCGCCTTTTGCAATCTCTACGAGGGCTCGTCACCTCGCCGCCTGAACTACGGCTGCTACGACGACGAGGTCCACGACCGGTTGATGTGGATCCGGCACCATCTCGGCCCCGCCATGCAGGATTTGATCTCGTCCATCGGACCAGTCGAGCTGCGGCCGATAATGCGTCGTGCCCTTCACATGGGCGACGAGCTGCACAGCCGTAACAATGCCGGGTGCCTTCTCTTCATGGCTGAAGTGGTTCGCCGGGCCGGCCACCTGGGCGGTGGGATGGATCTTGCGACCGTGCTGGGCGAAGTGGTCGCGGATCAGTATTTCTTCCTCCGGCTGTCGATGGGCGCCGCCAAGTGCATCGCCGACCGGGGCCACGGCGTGGAGGCTTCGAGTGTGGTGACCGCCATGGCGATCAGCTGCCGGGGCTTCGGGATCCGGGTAAGCGGCCTGGGCGACCAGTGGTTCACGGGGCCGCCGCCGGTGTTCGAGGGCCAGTTCTTCGAAGGCCATACCGAGGCGGAGGTGTCGTGGATGGGGGGCGAGAGCATCATGGCCGAGACAGTTGGGCTCGGCGGTTTCTCGCAGGCCGCGGCGCCGGCGTTGCACCGCTATCAGGGCGGAACCGTGTCCGCCATGGTCGAGCGCAACCTGGAGATGTACGAGATCACCGTCGGTGAGGACGAGGACTTCAAGATTCCCTACTTCGACTACCGGGGATCCCCGGTCGGCATCGACATCTTCCGCGTGGCCGAGACGGGAATCCTGCCCGTGATGGATGCCGGCTTGGCCGGGGCGGGTGGCGGTCAGATCGGCGCAGGCGTGGTCAGGGCGCCACTCGAGTGTTTCCAGGCGGCAGTCGAGGCCTACGACGAGAAGTATCGATCGGAGGCGTAGGCCTGGCCCGCGGGCGCCCCCCGCGCCACGGGCGCCCCCCGCAGCGCCAACCCCGAGCGTCGCAGGAATTCGTCCAACAGGGCGCCCGCCCGACCAACCGACCGCGCCGCCTGCGTCTCCGCCTCGGCCAGCAAGCCGTCCCGCTGCTCCCCCACCCCGTGACCCCTGCGCTCGGCATCGTCGAACCAGACCCGCAACAGGTCCGGGGTGACTTCCGGGTGGAACTGCAGGCCGACATGCGGTCCGAGGGTGAACGCATGCTCGCACTGGTCGCTCCAAGCGATGCGTCGGGCCCCGGGAGGAATCGTGAAGGCGTCCCCGTGCCACGACAGCCAAGGGCCCGCGGGCACCAGCCGTTCGTCCACCGACTCGAGCCGTAGCCAGCCCAGTTCCGGTTGGGCCGCGGGGGCGACCTCGCCGCCCAGGGCGTATGCCAGCAGCTGGCCGCCGAAGCAGACTCCGAGAACCGCCACGTCGGCCCTGACGGCCCGCTGCACCAGCTCAACTTCGGGCCCGATCCACCCGACGCTCTCGTCGTAGACGGACTCGTCGGCACCCATGACGAAGACGGCGTCGAAATCGCGGGGATCGGGCAGTTGCCCGCCACCGGAGCGGGCCGCCTCTTGATCGACCCGCACCGTCGCCACGGCGAACCCGCGTGCCACGGAGCCGCGTTCGAGCAACTCAGCCCGCTCGTGTTCGCCGTGGGTCAGGATCAAGACGACGCCGCCATCTCGGTGCACGACAGGATTTTCACACACGCGATGCGTTCGGTCATCGGAGTTGTCCACCCTGGGGTGGAGTCACCCACTCCCCCTGTCGACCGATGCGACCGGAGGGAGTGGCCGGTAGCGTCGGGTAGTGGCCCGCTCGACCTGGTCCTATCGCAACGACGCCTGGTGGGCGCAGGTGGCGATGGCGCTGGCCGTCGCGGTGGGTTTGGTCGGCTTGCTCGGTGCTTCAGGCGCCGGGGGCCGCGCCGAAGTGGCCGCGGCCACGGTGATCACCGCCGCGGGATTCGGGGCGAAGGCTCGTTGGCCGCGCCTTCCCAGCCTGCCGTTGGCCATCTGGACCGGCGTTCCGGCCGTCGTCGTCAACCTGCGGGGCCAGAGCGAGGGCACCATGTTCCTGCTGGTGGTGTCCACCGGCTTGGTGGTGCTGACCGAACCCGACCGGCGGATCCGGATGGCGGTCGGTGCGGCTGGCGTCCTCGCCCCCGCCTTCGTCGCCGCCGTCAGCCATCACACGTTCGGCTGGCCGTTTTGGATGATGGGCATCGCCTTCGGCTGGCTGTCCTCCGAGCAGCTGCGCCGCTTCCGTCGCCTGGTCGACGAGCTGGAGGCGACCCGCGGGCAGCTCGCTGCCCAAGCCGTGCAGCTCGAACGCCAGCGCATCGCAGCCGACCTGCACGATCTCGTCGGCCATTCACTGACCGTTGTCCTGCTCTACCTGACCGGGGCACGGCGACAACTCGAGAACGACCCGGCGGGGGCGGCCGGCGCGCTGCGAGAGGCCGAGGAGATCGGCCGGGCCAGCCTGGCCGAGATCCGCCACAACGTGGCCACGCTCCGTGGCTCGGCCGACGCGATCATGGCGCCCACGCCTGGCGCGAGCGACGTGGTGGATCTCGTCAATCGGTTGGCCGCGGCCGGCTCGATGGTCGATCTCCACGTCAGTGGAGACCTGGCGACGGTGGAGGGCATCGTCGGCCTGGTGATCTATCGGGTGGTGCAGGAGTCGCTCAACAATGCGGCCCGCCATGCCAGCGGCGCCGCGGTCCGAGTGGACGTGGCGGTCGGGCCCGACGCGGTCGACGTCTGCGTCGCCGACAAGGGAGGTGTGACTGCAAGCCGCACCGGAGCGCGCACCGCAAGCCGCACCGCACCGAGCACCGCAGCCGGCACCCCGACGAGCACCGCACCGAGCACCCCGACGAGCACCGCACCGAACACCGCAGCGGGCACCCCGACGAGCACCGCAGCCGGCACCCCAGCGAGCAGTGCCGGTACGGCCGGGCACGGAGTCGGGATCATCGGCATGCGGGAGCGGGTGGAAGCGGTCGGTGGGACCCTCCACACAGGCCCCGCGGCCGGCGGCTGGGCAGTGCGGGCGTGGGTACCGCGCCGGCCGCCGGGCGACCACCGAACCCGAGCCTGCGATGGGCCGCTGTGATCAGGGTCGTCCTGGTTGACGACCAGCCGCTGGTGCGAGCCGGGCTGCAGAGAATCCTCGCCTCCGACGGTGGGTTCTCGGTGTCGGCCGAGTGCGGCGACGGCGCCCAGGCGCTGGCCGTCCTCGCATCGGTCGAGGCCGACGTGGTGCTCATGGACGTGCGGATGCGCGGGATGGACGGTATCGAGGCGACCCGAAGGATCCGCGACCTCGACGGGCCCCCGGTTCTGATCCTCACGACCTTCGACGACGACGAGGTGCTGTGGGGGGCGATCGAGGCGGGCGCGGCCGGTTTCGTGCTCAAGGAGGCGTCGGCCGAGGACCTGATCGCGGCCACCCGCACCGTGGCCGGCGGAGGCGCCTGGCTCGACCCGGCGGTCACGGGCCGGGTGCTCGAAGTCACGCGGCGAGCGGCCCTGCCCAGGAAACGGGAGGCCGACCGGGCGACCCAGCTCACCGACCGGGAGCTCGAGGTCCTCCGGGCGATGGCGACCGGGGCGGCCAATGGTGAGATCGCTGCCCGCCTGTTCGTCAGCGAGGCGACCGTCAAGTCCCACGTGGGCGCCATCTTCGCCAAACTCGCCGTCCGGGACCGAGCCGGGGCGATCGTGTTCGCCTACCAGCACGGGGTGGCACCCCGCTGATCTCCGCCCCTGGGGGGAGGGGGGAAATGGACCGCTGACCGATGCCGGCCTGCCATCGCCATCCTTACCGTCGTCATTGTTCGGGAGCGGCCCGACCGGTCACGAGGCAGCAATGGAGGCAGCAATGGAGGCAGCGATGGAGGCTGCAATGGGCGGTAAAGGCACAGCGGTGATCGAGGTGCGGGGACTGTGCAAGCGTTACGGCGAACGCCTGGTCGTAGACAACGTCGACCTCGACGTCGGCCAAGGCGAGATCGTCGGGCTGCTCGGCGCCAACGGGGCGGGCAAGACCACGACGGTCGAATGCATCCAAGGGCTGCGGGACTCCGACGCCGGCACGATCAGGGTGCTCGGCATGGACCCGGCGGTGGACGGGCCCCGCCTGCGCTCGCTGGTCGGCAGCCAGCTGCAGGCCTCGGCGCTGCCCGACCGGCTGCGGGTGTCCGAGGCGGTGGAGCTGTTCCGGCGACCGGGGTCCCCGTCCGCTTCCGGCTTGCTCAGCGCCTTCGGCCTGGCCGATCAGCGCAAGACCTCATTCTCCGCACTGAGCGGTGGCCAGCAACAGCGCCTCTTTCTCACCCTTGCCTTGCTCAACCAGCCGAAACTGGTGATCCTCGACGAGCTGACCCAGGGCCTCGACCCGGCCGCCCGGCGCGACGTCTGGAACGCAATCTTGTCGCTCCGCGACGCCGGGACCACGGTGCTTCTGGTCACCCACTACATGGACGAGGCCGAGGCGCTGTGCGACCGCGTCGTCGTCCTGCGCGGCGGTCGGGTCGTCGACGCGGGCACGCCGAGCGAGCTCGTCGACCGCCACGCCCACTGGGCGACGGTGCAGTTCGGGTGCCCCGCGGCCGTGCGCTGGCCCGACGGGCTGGGCGAGATCGTCGGTGTCCGGGAGGTGCGGCGGGGCACGAACAATGTCGAGGTGCACGGTGACCGCCGCATGGTCGCCCATGTGTGCGCCGACCTGGTGCGCCGGGGCGAAGTGCCCGACGACCTGTCGATCGCCATGCCCGATCTGGAAGACGCGCTGGTCGCATTGCTCGGAGCAACCCGATGAACGCCACCGCCAAACTGTTCCGCACCGAGCTGCGGTTGGTCTTGCGCGAACCGTTGGTCCTCACCTTCGTGTTCGCGTTCCCCATCGTGACCGTGCTGGTGATCGCGGGATCCTTCGGGACCCATCCCACCCCCGGATTCGCGGGCACCAAGCCGTCGGACTGGTATGTGTCGTCGTACCTGGCGGTGGTCATCGCCGCCATCGGGTTGGTGATGGTGCCGGTACACGTTGCCAGCTACCGCGAGCGGGGCGTGCTGCGCCGCTTCGCGTCGGCCGGGTTCCCCCGCTGGTCGTTCGCCGTGGCCCAAGTGGCGGCGGGCGTCGTGCTCACCGTGGCGGCCTCGGCGGTGCTGCTGGCGGTGGCCGGGGCGGTGTACGGCCTGCCGCCGATCGAGTCGCCGCTGCGGGTGGTCGCTGGCATCATCCTCGGGGCGGTCGCCTTCACAAGCGTCGGCCTGCTGCTCGGCGCCTGCCTGCCCAACGCCCGGGCGGCCCAAGGAGTCGGACTGCTGCTGTTCTTCCCCTCCTTCCTGCTGGGCGGCGGCGGCCCGCCCCCGTCGCAGATGGGCTCCGCCATGCACACCATCGCCCAGGCGCTGCCCCTCACCCACGTCACCGAGTCGATCCGCAACCCATGGCTCGGCCTCGGGACGGGCAGCACCCACCTGCTCGTAGTGGCGGCGGTGCTCGCCGCAACGGCGCTCGGTTGGCGCCGCGCCGTGAAGCTCTAGGTTCTCGGGGGCGGCGTGGCGGCTGGCGGCTGGCCGGCGTGGCGGCTGGCCGGCCACGCACGCCCGGATGTTAGCGGGGCGCGGCCTTTTGAAGGTCGGGGAAAAGGGGCGTCGGTGCTGACGAGCCGGTTTCGGGGTAGGACCGCGAGGCGACACACGAACGAACGAGGATGGAGGACCGGTGGAAACGGCCAAGAACGCCAAGGGTGAGGTCAAGGAGGTGCTCGGCGCCGTCACCGGCGACCGCCGAGTCGAGGCCGAGGGACGAGTCGAACAGCAAGTCGCCGACCCAGAGGCACCCCAGAGCGACGAGAGCGACGCCGCCGTCGGCCAAGCCGAACGCGACGTCCGGGAGGATCACCATGACGTCCCCGGCGCCCCGGCCGACGAGGACGGGCCACTCGGGACCACCTGACGGTTCGGGGGGTCGCCCGCGGGGGTAGAGCCGAGAGAGTCACGAAGGGAGCCGCGATGCCCAAGGACACGAACGTCACCAAGGAAGACCTGCCGGGCACGATCAAGCGTTCTCCGGCCAAGGCGCAGCGGACCTACGCCAAGACCCTGGAGTCGGCCCACGAGCAGTACGACTCCGAAGAACGGGCCCACCGGACGGCATTGGCGTCGCTCAAGCACAGCTTCGAGAAGGTGGACGATCACTGGGAGCCCAAGAGCCAGAAGGGCCCTTCGGACGAGCGGGCCAAGCGTGGTGGGCCGTCTGGCGGCGAGAGCGCGGGCGGCGTCGATGTCGAGGGCCACAGCCGCGATGAGCTGTACAAGCGGGCGAAGAAGCTCGGCGTCCGCGGTCGCTCGAAGATGACGAAGATGGAACTGGGACAAGCCATCGCCCGTAAGCAAGATTGACGCACGTGCTCGGGCAGTGGCCGGTAGTCCGCCAGCTCCGAACGAAGGACCGCTCCGGGAGGGGCGCGGCAGTGAAGAGTGCCGCCACCGACGCCCTGCGGGCTCGGGTCGACACGGCCGACAAGGTCGTGAAGTCCATCTGCCCGTATTGCGCCGTGGGCTGCGGGCAGAACGTCTACGTCGAGAACGAGAAGGTCACCCAGATCGAGGGTGACCCCGACTCCCCCATCAGCCGTGGCCGGCTGTGCCCCAAGGGTTCCGCCTCGCTGCAGCTGAC
>JAUTXN010000207.1 GCA_030838045.1 Acidimicrobiaceae bacterium | reverse complement strand
ATCGAGCGGATCATGGACGAAATGGACGTGGTCCTGGAACTGGAAGGCGATTTCACCGGACTTCACCCCAACACACTCGCGGCTTACGACCGGCTCAGCCGCCGGCACC
Organism: Acidimicrobiaceae bacterium; assembly: GCA_030838045.1. Classification (GTDB taxonomy): domain Bacteria; phylum Actinomycetota; class Acidimicrobiia; order Acidimicrobiales; family Palsa-688; genus JALYXV01. Next base: position 4,787 of record JAUTXN010000207.1, on the reverse strand, counting down.
GGTTCCCGGTCGACACCTAACCGACGTTTCGGCCGGTCAGCTCCCGTGGGCGTAACCCGGTAGCTCCAGCTGGTCGACCGCCACCCCGGTCGCGGCGCTGACCCGGGCGAGGGGCTCGGCCCCGGCGTCGTCGGGAACCCGCACGACCACGACGGCCACGTCGTCACCGAAACGCTCGCCCGAGAACTGGCGGGCGGAATCCACCAGGCCGTCCGCGATCGCCTCCGCGGGCATCGCCGACAACGCCTCGAGGGCCGCCCTGAGCCGCTGTTCGCCGAAGGTCCGGCCCTGGTCGTCGCGAGCCTCAGTGATGCCATCGGTGTACAGCACCAGGGCATCTCCGGGCCCCAAACCGATCCGCTCGTCCACCGGCTCGATGGCCTCGAACATGCCGAGCGGCAGTCCCGAGTGGCCCCGGAACTCGACCGTGCCCGTCCGCCGCACGAGCACGGGGAGGGGATGGCCGGCGGTCGCCAGCGTCAGCCACGCCCCGCAGGTATCAAGCTCCAAACGCGAGAACACCGCCGAACAGAAATGCCCGTCGAGGTCGGCCTCGTTGTTGGCCAGCAACGCCGCGTTGACCTCGCGGAGGACCTCGCTCGGCTTGAACCGGCGCACCGACGACGCCCGGATCGTCCAGCGCACCAACGCCGCCAGTGACGCCGGCCGGGCGCCCTTGCCGCAGGCGTCACCGAGAACGATGCCCCAGTCGTTGCTGGCCAGCCGGAACACGTCGAAGAAGTCGCCGCCGACCTTCAGACCCTGCTCTCCGGCCAGGTAGCGGGTCGCGATCTCCATACCGGGGAGCTCCGGCGAGAGAGGCGGGAGGAGGCTGGCCTGCAGTGCCTCGGCCAGTTCCTCGGCCTCGTGTCGCAGTCGTTCCTCGCGGGCGATCGTGCGCCGCCCGGCCAGCCGCAGCTCGAGCTCGTCCATGACCAGCGCCGCCAGGTCCCGGAGCGTCGTCATCTCAGCGGCGGTCACCTCCCGCGGCTCGTAATCGATGACACACAGCGTTCCGAGGTTGTAGCCGTCGTGCGTCGTCAGCGGAACACCGGCGTAGAAGCGCAAGCCGAAGCTGCCGGCGACCAGCGGATTGGCGAGCGTCCGAGGGTCCCGTACGGCATCGTTCACGATCCGCGGCCCCATATCCAAGATGGCCGACGCACACAAACCGGCTTCGCGTCCGATCTCGGAGACTTCGGGTAGGCCATGATGGGATTTGAACCAGATGCGATCGGTGTCCACCACGCTGACGATTGCTATGGGTACGCCGAACAGACGAGCCGCCAGGGACGTGATCCGGTCGAACGCACCATCAGGAGGCGTGTCGAGGATCTCGTAGCGACGAACCACCTCGATCCGCGCGTCCTCGTCAGGGGGGATGAGACTGCCGACGAGAGCGGTCATGGGTGCAGGTCCTCCGGTCGTGCCACGTCTGCCAGCTCGACCCAAACCACTTTGCCCCCGATGGCCACGTCCACGCCCCAGCGGTCAGCCAGAACATCGACCAATCGCAGTCCGCGCCCCGAGAGGCCCATCAGTTCCTTCCGGCGCGGGGTCGGGAGGACGGAGCTGCTGTCATGGACAGAAATACGCACCGCGCCGAGTCCAACCGAGAGGGTGACGACGAACGCCGACCCGGCGTGGAGGACGGCATTGGCTGCCAACTCGGTGACCACGAGCGCCGCTTCGTACACCAGGCGATCATCGCGACGCCGCGACTGCAGCTCACTGACGACAAACCGCCGCGCCGCTTGAGGCGAGTCGAGTTCGCCGGAGAACCGCCGAACCACCTCGCGCAGGCCCGAAGGGGAGCGGCCGTCGCCATGACCATGGGACGAAACCACCGCCGAGTGAAGGTCACAGACCTCCCGCATGGCATCGGCGTCGTCCAGCCCGGAAAACGACTGACTCGGATAGGCGCACAGCAGGGACACTGGGAACTCCCGGAGCATGTCGTTCCAGAGGCCTTCGAGATCGATGGCCGCCGGGACGCACCCTTCGTCCCAGAGCAGCGCCACCATCTCGCCGTACGCCCGGATCCGCCGCCCCGTCCCCTGGCGAAGCACGCCACCGATCACGGACCGGAATTGTTCGGGCACGACGGACCCCGTGGCGACGAAGCGCGACAGGGTCGCCGCCGCGTCGAGCAGTACCAGGCTCCCGCTCCCGACCGCCCCGGCCACGTCGAAACCGGCTGCCACCAGGTAGTCCTCGAATGCGCCCCGGTGCGCCCGAGTGGCGATGACCACCGCCACCTCGCCCGCTTGTAGGCCCTGGAGAAGAAAGGCGCCGACCGACGCGACCAGATCGGCCTCGCGGTCATAGAACTGGACAAGATGCTCACTTGCCCGGCTTGCGATGTCTTGTACTTGGATCGTCACCTTCCCCGTCCGCCCCACGTGCCAGGTCAGAACACCTCCCTCTGATTATGCCCCATCGGGTGGTCGAACATGCATCCGGCGCGGCGTCGCACCCGACCGGTCAGCCGGCGTCGAGGCGATCATTCAGGAAATCGTCGTAGGCCTGCAGGTCGAGCAGGCCGTGACCGGAGTACCCGAACAGGATGACCCGTTCGGTCCCCTCCTCCTTGGCCTTCAGCGCCTCGTCGATCGCCGCCCGCACCGCATGGCTGGTCTCGGGGGCGGGGATCATGCCCTGGGTACGGGCGAACTGGACGGCGCTCTCGAATACCTTTCCCTGCGGGTAGGCGGTGGCCTTTATCCGCCCGGACTTCACCAGATTGCTGATCAACGGAGCGTCACCGTGGTAGCGCAATCCGCCCGCGTGAATGGACGGAGGCACAAAGTCGTGCCCCAGGGTGTACATCGCCAGCAGCGGCGTCAATCCCGCCGTGTCGCCGAAGTCGTATTCGAAGCTGCCCTGCGTCAGTGTCGGGCACGACGAGGGCTCGACTGCCAATAGTTCCACATCCCGATCCGGTACAAAGGGAAACGCAAGGCCACCGAAGTTCGAGCCCCCACCGCAGCATCCGATCACAATGTCGGGCTTTTCCTCACCCGCTAATTGCAATTGCTCCTTGGCCTCCAACCCGATAACGGTCTGATGCAGAAGGACGTGGTTCAGGACTGATCCCAGCGAGTAATGCGAATCGGGGCTCGTCGCCGCTTCCCGTACTGCGTCGCTGATCGCGGTGCCGAGCGAACCCGGATGATCGGGGTCGTCGACGGGCGATTGCTCCACCTTGGCTCCCCACGTTTCCATCATCACCCGCCGGTACGGCTTCTGCTGGTACGAAGCCCGCACCATATATACCTTGCATTCCATCCCGAATAGCGACGTCGCGAAAGCCAACGCACTCCCCCACTGCCCCGCACCCGTCTCGGTTATGAGCTTGGTCACTCCCTCAGCCTTGTTGTAATACGCCTGCGCCACGGCAGTATTCGGCTTATGCGACCCCGCGGGCGAGACTGATTCGTCCTTGAAATAGATTCGGGCGGGCGTGTCCAGCGCCTGTTCGAGCCGCCGGGCCCGCACCAGGGGCGTCGGTCGCCACAGCCGCAGGATGTCGAGCACCTCGCCGGGCACGTCGATCCACGGCTCGGTCGATACCTCCTGGCCGATCAGCGCCATCGGGAACAGGGGCGCCAGGTCGTCGGGGCCGACCGGCTGCCTCGTTCCGGGATGCAACGGCGGCGCCAGCGCCTCATCCAGGTGGGGGGCGACATTGAACCACGCCGGCGGAATACGGTCGCTCGGAAGGATCCAGCGCATGACGGCGCTCCTCGCTTGGAGTTGGGGAAAGGGAGGTCGTCGATCGTAGCGGCCGTCGATCCCCCGAACCCGTCGCGATCTCGGCTCGGTCCACCTCCGACCAGGGCGGGGAAACGGCGCCCACGCCCGTACTGTCGTTAGCGAAGCGCCCTCAGGCGGTCGCGGGTGTCGAACGACTCGGGGTCGGCGTTGTCCACCCGGACGAAGAGATCCCGGGCCCGGGGTACGTCGCCTGCTCGTTCGTACAGGTCGGCGAGTGCATACCACTCCCGGAGGTGGTGCAGCCGGGGCTTGCGAATGGCGACATCCCGCTCGAGGAGCTTGATGGCCCCTGGCAGGTCGCCTCGGTCGGCGAGTGACCCGGCCATCACGATCCGCCCTTCGGCAACGACCTCGGCGCTGGGCGAGGCCTGCCGCAGCTCTTCCCAGAGTTCGTCGACCGCCCGGTGGAGATGCAGGGCCCGCTGGCAGTCCATCATCACGGGAAACTGGTCGAAGCTGGCCGACATCGACCGGTATTGCTCGAGCTCGTCCAAAGCCAGCTGCCAACGGCCGAGCCGGTACAGCGTCAAGCCGAACAGCTCCCGCACGGCCGGCGATGTCGGGACGGCGCGCGCCAGAGGCCGCAGGATCCGAAGCGAATCCTGGTAGCGGTCGTGGTCGTACGCATGGACCGCTTCGGCGAGGCGTTCAGCCAGCTTGGCCCCGGCACGCGATCCGGCCGCACCGGCGATCTCGGCGGTGACCGGAGCGGGAACGGTGTGGCGCGGTCGGCCGGTGCGAGCCTCCGATCGTTCGGATACCGCCTGTTCGGGTTCCTCGTCCCGTACCCAGATTTCTTCGTCGTTGGCATCGTCGGCATCGTCTGCCCGGGCTCGTACCACTGCTTCTCGCCACGCCGTGGAGGCTGAGCCGTCTTTCGGTTCGGCCAGCACCCGGGCGCCGTTTCGGGCCACGCTCCCCCACTGGCGGGCACGTTCCGGGATACGGGGCTCGGGTGTGCGATTCGAACCGGTCCTGCCGGACCGCCGATCGCTACTGGGCCGGTCCGA
>JAUTXN010000198.1 GCA_030838045.1 Acidimicrobiaceae bacterium | reverse complement strand
GCGCGTCGTCGATGTACTGGTCCCAGAACCACTGCATGGCGTCGCGGCGCAGCCAATACCCGGTCGCGAACTGCTTGTAGGAGTCGGTGTCGAAACTGGCGTCGGTGACCGGGTAATAGAGGAGCTGGGCACTGATGCGGGGGCCGCCGCGCTGTTTGGCCATGATGGTCAATGCAGCGGTCATGTTCCCTCCCACCGAGTCTCCGGCGACGGCGATGCGTGCCGGATCCAAGCGGTGATCGGCTCCCTTCCCCGCGACCCACTCCAACGCCGCGTAGATCTCCTCGAGTGCCGACGGGTACCGATGCTCGGGAGACAAGCCGTAGTTGACGAAGATGGTCGCACCTTCGGCGCGCACCGTCAGTTCCCGCACGAGCCGATCGTGGGTGTGGGCATCGCCGAAGACCCAACCCGCGCCGTGAGTGAAGATCACCACCGGAAGATTTCCGGTCGCGGTGGCCGGACGGTAGATACGGATCGACACTTCGCCCTCTGGACCGCCAGGGATCATCAATTCCTCGACGTCGGTCTCCGGAGCGGGAATGTCGCCGTCCTGGACCGCATCGACGGCCTTCCGGCCGTCGACGGGACCGAGGTCGGCAAGAAACGGCGGGTTGGCCGTCGCCTCCACGAACGCCTGTGCTGCCGGCTCTAGGACAGGGGTGGGTCCAGCCACGATCGCTTCTCCTTGCTCGATGAGAGCGGCGATGAACCGCTCGGGTCAGGGCCGCCGCGTCCGTTGGCCGATCAGCTCGCCTCGGCGCAGGAGGTCACCACCGAAGACTGGCAGTGCCCAATCGTCTGTGCGTGCACAGTTCTGGTCCCGGAGTGAACCGTGGGGCTGCGTTACCGCGAGCCGCGGTGCGAATCAGTAGCGACCCTGACGGCGAGAGCGCTGGAGCAACTCGCTTGGCGCAACCCCGTACGCTCGATGGAACCTGCGCGTGAAGTGGCTGGCATCGTTGAAGCCCCACTTCCGTGCGACAAAGGCAACCGACATGGAGAATGTGTCGGGCGCACTGAGATCTCGACGAGCACCTTCGAGTCGCTCTTCGATGATCCACTCCATGAGTCTCACGTCAGCCGCATCGCACATCTTGTAGAGATATCTGACCGACACGTTGTGAGCCCGTGCGATCTTGAGCGGGGTGAGGTCGCGATCAGTCAGATGCTGGCGGACATAGGCGAAGATCCTCGGTCCGAGGGCATCGTTAACGATGGCGCGGGAAGTCTGTTCATCGAAGGCTGCGGACACAATCAGCGCCCTGACCAGTTGTGCTGTGGCCGTACCAACGTGTGCCGCGCCGCCACTCGCGCTGATTGCATCAGCTTCGCGTGGCAACGACAAGAGATGACTGGCGACGACCGAAAGGAGCGGGCTGCCCGGCAACCGCTCGCATGCCACCGCTGCAGTTTCGACGGACAGTCCAATCTCGTCGAACGGAATTTCAATCGCTGCCGTTGCACCGGCTATGACGAACCTGTTCGGCGACGTCGGGCCGATCATCACAAGGTCGCCGGGCAGCAAACGATGTTCGCGAGTGTCCTCGATCGACATTCCCGTACCTCGGGTCTGAACGCAGAGGGCGATAATCGGGTCCAACCGTCCCGACGCGCTCTTCCTTGTCACGTCCATGCCGGGACTCTCAGGGCAAAACAACTTCGTGCTGCCGAACATCCACGCATGGAGACGAGTCGAGTCGACTGCCTCCTGGTTCGTCAGCGCGACCTGACGGGGCACATCGGCACGTAGATAGGCGTCGTGTACGGCGTCCCGGCGGGCGTCAGGCGGAACATCTCGAGTGTCCACCAACAGAGCCAAGGCCTGTCCTTCCTCGACAGCCAACATCCTGCACGGCGACGCAAACGGCCCAACCCCTGTCGTCAAGGGCGTCTCCGTCTAGGTGCACCGGTGCCGCTCCAAGCTACTGCTCAGCGCCGCGTCGCGTCGGCGTCGATGCCAAGGGCAGGTGCCGCTGGGTTCGCCAGTTCAGGCCCGAGCAGATCTGCCCTTGGCGCTCCCCCGAGGTGTCCCAGAACACTGGTCGTTCCGCGCCAGGGACTTGCCGCCGCCGTGCCGTTGGACGCACGACAACGATTGCGAGCATCGGATCGACGGTCGGAAGCGGCAGCGCAGCGATTGTCCCGCCTGGGACGAGTCCAGCATCGAGGAGGCGTGCGAGGGCAGCTTTGTAAAGATGGATGAGAATTTGCAGAGATCGGTGAGAGCGTCCAGATGCGCTTGACACTTGCGTGAACCAGATGTACTTTAGCAATACGCAAGTGAAGAGGAGGGTCCGTGGACGATCCCGTCGCAGCAGCGGCCATGTTGCACCAGGCTCAGCAGGTACAGGACCGCACGTTCAAGGCAGGCCCCAAGGAGTGGCTCGTACAGATGGCCTGGGCCGGATGGGTGCTGCTGTTCATTCCGCCCTTCGATTTCGTCGGTGGTGAGATCTGGGGCCCCGTCGTATTGGCATCGTCGGCTGCGGGCACCATTGTCTGCTACCGCTACTACCTCAAGGGCTACGGGCGGGTGCATCCGCTCGCACCCAAGCAATGGCGGGTGTGGCTGGTGTGGAGCCCCTGGTACGCAGCTTGGATCGTGTTTGCCAACGTATTCAAGGATCGGACCCCAGTGGCAGCGACGATCGCGGCGGTGGCGTCCGCGGCCCCCCTTCTGGGATACGCGTTGCGAAACCGGCGCCGGGCAGCGCGGCAATGAGCCATCCCCGCACCCGGCTCGACGACGTGATGCACCAGCCAGTGCGCTTCTCGATCGCGGCCGCGCTGGCCGCGGCCAAGGAGTTGGAGTTCTCCGCCGTCCGTGACATCGTCGAAATCAGCGACTCGTTACTTTCCCAGCACGCCGCCCGCTTGGAGGAGGCCGGCTATGTCCACCTCCGGAAGGGCCACGTCGGCAAACGGCCCCGAACCTGGCTGTCGCTCACGCCCGAAGGACGAGCGGCGTTCGAAGACCATGTTGACGCCCTGCGCGCCATCGTCGAGGCCGCGCCGACATGATTCACCTCGCGGGAGGCGATCCCTCCTGAGATCAATCGGTCAGGGCCGAGTGATCTCCGGGACATAGTGCCGGGAACCGTCGTCGGGATCCAGCCAGACCCGCATGACTTGGCCGGACGACGGGTCCCGGAAGGACTCCTCGGTTGGGAGCCAATTGGCGGCCGGGCGGTCACTTTGGCCGTGGCGGCGGAGTTTGAACCACCCGACGATGGCAACCACAGCCAACACGATGATGACCAACAGGCCGATCACTGCGGTCCGACGACTACCGCGGTGCCGTAGGCGACGATCTCGGTGAGGCTCTGGCCGATCTCCGAGGAGTCGAAGCGCATGCCGATGACGGCGTTGCCACCCATGATCCGGGCATTCTCGATCATGCGATCCATGGCGTGGCGACGGCTGTCCTCGAGGAGCTCGGTGTACTGGCTCACCTCGCCACCGGCGAGGGACTTGAAGGCGGCACCGATGCCCTTGATGGCTCCCATGCTCCGCACGACGAGGCCGAAGCAGGTTCCGACATAGCGTTGGACCCGCCACTCCGGGAACTCGAAGGTCGTCGTGACAGGGATGCTCTCCGGGAGGGCGCCGGGGGAGCGGGCGTCGTACTGCGGCTGCGGTTCGCTCATGGATGCACGGTACCGGCCACGGGGGCGAACCAAGCGATTCCGTTCCTCCACGGGGGCGGGTGCGTGTCTCAAGTGCCGGCGGTGACCCTCGGCAGACTCCCGTTTGTCGTCGGGACTGCGCGGGATGAGCTCGAGCCGGATCGCGCAGCAATGGCGATTGAGATCATCGACGTGGCACGGATTGGAACAGCGACGCGAGAATGGCGGCAAGCCCCATGCCCATTCCGGGCAGCGCATAGGCAGGGAGCTGCACATCGCAGGACACGTGCGGCTCTGAGCATCCGTCCCCGTGGGTGAGAGGTCACCTGACAGTTACCCTTGACAGGTAACTTACTAGTTACCTATCATGGCGACATGGATGCCGTGTTCCGAGCGCTGGCTGACCCGACTCGTCGGGATCTGCTGGACCGGCTCTACCGTCAGGACGGCCAGACGCTCTACGAACTGACATCGCCTTACTCGATGACTCGCATCGGGGTGATGAAGCACTTGCAGCTGCTCGAAGACGCGGGTCTCGTGGTCACGAAGCGGCGAGGCCGGGAAAAACTGCATTTCCTCAACCCTGTCCCGATCCGCTTGGTGCACGACCGGTGGGTGAGCAAGTTCGCTGAGCCCTGGGCCGCCGCGCTGACCGAGATCAAACAACGTTTGGAGAAGCCCATGGAAAAGGTGTTCGAGATCTACATCCGCACCACGCCCGAACGACTGTGGACGGCGATCACCGATCGCACCACAAGGTCCAAATTCCAGTTCGGCTCCCACATCGATTCGGACTGGACAGTGGGTTCCCGGTACGAGTTGAGCCACCCCAGGGCTGCTCAACTGATCAGCGAAGGCGAGAACCTGATCGTCGAACCACCCATGCGACTTGTGCAGTCGTTCGTAGCGCTGTGGGATGACAACGCCAAGGCTGAGGGCACGTCTCGTGTGACGTGGGAGATCCAACCCGTCGGCGATTCCTGTCGCCTTACCGTCACCCATGACGAGCTCCGCGAGGGAGCGGACGAGGCGATCTACGGAGGCTGGCCGATGATCCTCTCCGGCCTGAAGAGCTGGATCGAAACCGGCGAAGTGCTCACCACGCCCGGATCACTGGCCTACGGGTAACAGCAACCACGTCATCCAACGAGGAGAGAGACCGTGTCCACAACGAACACCCCTGTCCAAATCGACAACATTCGCGCCGTCGGGGTTCCTGTCACCGATCAGGATCGGAGCCTCGATTTCTTCGTCGACACGCTCGGGTTCGAGAAGCGTATCGACGTGCTGATGCCCGGCCTGACCGTCCGCTGGATCGAGGTCGCGCCACACGCCTCGCCCGTCACAATCGCACTTGTGGCGGACGTCACACTGCCCGTCGGTATCGAGACTGGGATTCGTTTCGTGACCCGCGACGCTGATGCTGATCATGCCGGCCTGTTGGCCCGAGGCGTCGATATTGACGACGTCATCCGCTGGCCCGGTGTCCCTGCCATGTTCGCCTTCCGGGATCCCGACGGCAACGGCTTTGAGCTCATTGAAGGGGAATGACACGACGGCAGTAACCGCGGCACTCGACGCCGCCTTGACAACGACTTCATCGAGCGGTTCCGAAAGGAGCCGAGGGCTTCTCCCGCGGACGCGGTTTGCGCCGGTTCATGAGGGGTCGGGTCACGAGGCAGTGAACGACACGATGGCGCGCGAGCCGACCTCGTCGTTCTGTTCGACCGACCTCGGCGTCGGTGCAGACTGTTCAAAATTAACGCTGGTCGTACGACCATCGTGGTCTGGGTTAGGGGCGATTGTCCATCTTTCGGCCCGGTATTAGGACCATTGTCCTATACCGGGAGCCGACGTACCCCGGCACTCTGTCGGAAGGCGCGCGTGAGTCCACGCGTGGTTGTATGCGACAAAGGAGTCTCGATGAAGTTGGCAGTTTTCTTAGCGGCGCTGGTGGCGGCACCAGTGCTCGTGGGTTTGGCGCCGATGACATCGGCCAACGCCGCCGTCGGCGTCACGAGAGCCGAGCTACAAGGCACCCAGCTACGAGTCGAGGGCGTCGGCGCCCTGGCGAATCACACGGTTACCGTGAACCCGGGGGGCGTCACAACCACCAGCGACTCCAATGGTGCCTTCAAGATCCAGGTGTCGCCCTACTCCTCGACCACCTGCCAGGTCACCGTCAATGACGGCAGCACATCACTGTCATCGAGCCTGGCCGGGTGTACGCCGGCGAGCACTCCGCCGCCGGTGACTCCGTCACCAACACCCACACCCACACCCACACCCACGCCAACACCCACGCCAACGCCAACACCCACGCCCACTCCGCCGCCGGTGACTCCGTCACCAACGCCAACGGGCCCCCAAGTGACCTTTTCGCCCACGTCGCTCACCTTCGGACCGCAGACCGTCGGCACCACCAGCGCCATGCAGACCATTACGGTCACGAATACCGGCACGTCGGCACTCTTCTTCAACCGGGTGTCGACAACCGGACCGGGAGTGCTCGACTACACCGACGTCCTTGACAACTGCGTCGGGAGCTCGGTTCCCTCCGGGGGCAGTTGCACCCAGGCCTTCGACTTTCACCCGTCCGCCGACGGTGCTGTGAATGCCACCGTGCTCTATGTCGACAACGCCGCCGCCAGCCCGCAGGCCGTGGCGCTGACCGGAACCGGGGTCCCTTCAGGGACCGGTCCCACACCGCTGACGTTTGAGACCGGCGGCATGCCATGCACCGCCGGCGTGTGCGACTACAACGGCGGCTACCCAGTCATCCACGGCAACTTCTTCGCCGGCCTGTTCG
>JAUTXN010000197.1 GCA_030838045.1 Acidimicrobiaceae bacterium | reverse complement strand
AACACGTGCCTCAAACGGAACAGTTTCGACGTCACAAACGAGGACACCGCGCTTAGCCAGCCACGTTTCGACGCCAAAGCCGAGTTCCAAATAGACCTACACGACCAGGCCGATACTTCGACGCTCGCCGTCGGCTCGCAGATCGGGGCGTATGTGTATGACGATGCGGCGAAGGCCCAGACCGGGGCGGCCGCTATAGGCGGTGCGGCACCCGCAGAGGACGAGGTGATTGGCAACGTGGTGCTGGCCGGCGCCCACAAGACCGACGGCCGTAGCGACAAGTTCCCGACCGACATCGCCCGGGTCGAGAGCTGTGCCCGCGGCCAGGGCTGAGCGGCGGCCTTCAGAGCCTCCAATGACAAATCCCTTGCCGGATTGATCCATCAGCGAGATCACTTCCACGATCTGTGAAATCGGTCGACGCCCCACTTTGATCGAACGCGTCTCGAAACGGATGGTCACCCGGCGAACCTTGCCATTCGAGGAGCTGCTTTCCTGTCTTGGCCAGGTGAGGTGTCGTGCGCTGGAACGCCAGCGGCATTTTCGGGAATGACAAACGCGAGCGGTGTGTCGTGAACGCGTTCGCTTTGTTGACGCTCCTCCGTTAGTTGTCAGACTCTGCTTCGTCCTCGGAGGCCAAGCGTGGCGGTGGCAGGGGGGATCGCGGTGGACGAACGTGGTCGCCGAATCGGAAGCCGGGGGGTGGGTCCGACGGCTGCCGCCCATGGGTGGCGCAGGTCCCTATGTGTCTAGGACGCCAGAGTCACGTCGCGGTACGGGCTGCGCGGCCATTTCCCGCAACGCCGTCCCGGCCGAAGGAACAAGGTTGTGGCCACTGCCGGGCCTCGCTCGGTGGCTCAATAGACAGCGACGTCCTCCTCGCCGTCCGAGAGGACTACCTGGGCACCGCAAAGCGGATAAGCGAGCCTCAGCCCCTAGCCCACGACGACGACCGCCTGGGCGTCGATGGCGTACTTGACGGCTGCCGCGACGGGAACCTGGTCGGTCGCCTCCTTGATGCGTTGCTTCGCCTTTTTTCGTTCTCCACGCTTTGGCGCCACCACTTCGAGCATCCGGCAGGCGCCGGCCAGCGCCAGTAGCGTCGCCATGCGCCGATCAAGGGGGCCGTCACCCACCGCCGCGCCGCGCAGTGCGGCCAGCAGTAGATCTTGAGCGTGGGGATCGAGGATGGGGTGGCGGGTAGCCCGAAAAGCCTGCTTGTCGCGGCTGAGGTCTCCGGCGGCGATCATGGAGTCCACCACTTCGCTCCAACCGGCATGCTTGATCGACCCCAAGGTGGTCTTCAGCTTCTTGCCTTCGTGGGACTTCAGGCCTTCGAGCGCTTGTATCAGAAGCCGATGCTGCGGTTTGGTCCCCGTGAGGTGGATTCGGCCATCGTCCAAGGTGAGGTGACCATCGTGGACCAGTTCGGCCACAAGAGCGCCAGTCACCCCCACCGCCGCCGCCGACTGGCTTCGGGCCGCCGTCCCGTCCGGGTCGAGGGCCATCAAGACAAACTCCTCGGCGATGAGCACCGCAGCAGCCTAGGAGGCGTGCCGTCGCCGACCAGCTGTTGGTCAGGAGACGATCGCCCGTTTGTCGCGGGCGAGGATGGTGTCGCACTCGCTGCCCGGTTGGGCGGCGACTTCGCCGGCCTCGAATCGATGCCGGACCGTAAAGGCTCTGGGGGTCGGACCGAAAGCTCGGAGGTGCTCGAGGCGGCCGATGGCCTCCTCGATCGTCGGGATCGTGCCCTCGGGGATCCACCACAGGCACAGAATCGGCTGGTCCGTGGGCTCGAAGAACTCGCGCCGGCGACGAAGGAACTCCACGTGGCCGGAGCGGTAGGTGAAGTCGGCGAGCGCGTCGATCGACGTCCACACGGTCAGATTGACAATCGTCAGGTCGTCATCCAACGGCTTGATGTTGGTGGCATTGCCGCTCTCATCCCGCAGGCGCCACACGTACCCCGGACTGACCTCTGCCAGCGCGTTGATCCGGTCCAAATTCGTTCGGAAGTCGTCGATGATCGGGTCTTCTATCGGAGCGCGCAGACGACCTACGTTCAGCTGGGCCAGATGCATCTCGTCAGTGTGCCGCGTCGGCCGGTAGCCGCGGCGCCAAAGCGTCCCCGTTGAACGGGCACCAGTTGGTCACCGCGCCGGACGGTCTGTGGCAACACTTGGGTGGCAACGCGACTGCAGCGCACGTCGACCCCGGGCCTCGATGACGGCCCGCATAGAATTGTTGTGATCTATTTCACAAGAACCCGTTGCCGCCTGGCTGGCCCTCGGACCTCGCCGGGAGCAGCGTCCGCGCGGTGGCTCCATCGTCGGAAACGGTGAACGAGCCCGAGTGGCAGGCGCCGGTTCTGCGTGATCGTCCGATGACTTCTGACCGTCAGTAACGTCAAATCCATCGTGAAGACAACGAACCTCGACAACATCTACGGGACCCCGGGTCTCGACTGGGCCAGCGTGGAAGATCGCCTCGGCGCGGGCCTGACGCAGGCGCCCGAAGCCGGCGGTCCCAACCGCCACACGTGCTGGCTGGCGACAGTCAACACCGACGGAAGTCCCCACGTCACGGGCGTTGGGGCCCTCTGGGTCGACGGCGCGTTCTGGTTCGAGACGGGCGAGGGCACCCGTAAGGGAAGGAACTTGGCTCGCGACCCGCGCTGTACGTTGAGTGTCGCCACCCACGAGTTCGACCTGATAGTCGAAGGCGAGGCCGAGAAGGTCACCGACCGGCCAACGGTCGCCGCCATGGCGGCGCGCTGGGCTGCCGCGGGCTGGCCAACTCAGGTTGACGACACGGGACTGGCGCTCACCGCGGAGTACAGCGCGCCATCCGCCGGGCCGCCGCCATGGTCTGTGTACTGCCTCACGGTACGCACCGCGACAGCAGTCGGCACAGTCGAACCGGGCGGCGCCACACGCTGGCGCTTCTGACCGCAGCCAAATTGTGCTTGTCCCGATGGATCGCCCGTGCTCGGTACTCGGGCGAGCAGGTCGCTGCGATCGTTCCGCTCTCGCCGGCGGGTGAGGCCGCTAGCCTGGGCGGCGGAGGTGTCCGGGTACCTGGTGGGCTCCGCCGCCTTCAAAGCGGTTGGGACAGGCGATCCCTGTCCGGCGGGTTCGATTCCCGTCCACCTCCGCTCGTGAAACGTCGCGCAATCGGTTCCTGTAGTGCACGGCCGAGAGCTCGGCCGTCCCTGACCACGCCTACCCGAGGGAGTGAGGCGACGGGTCGTCCTTCGTCTACCGACACCTCGGGCCAGCCGGTGGTGTCGGCGGATCGCTCCCACGTGACTCGACCAGGCCGTGCTGCGCCATGACGCCAGGCGCCCGGTACAGATCGCCGGGATCGACGTTGGCCCAAACCGACGTGCGGGATTCGCTCGTACGGTCCCAACCAGGAGCGGCTGCTCGCCGATAAGCGCCGCGTAGAAGGAGGCAGGCCTCACATCGTCGGCGAAGTCCTCGGGCGAGGCTCTTCGACGGAACGCCTCACCTTGACCGCCTCGCCTGATCCCCGGCAATGGCGAACCGATGCGTGGTCCACTGGGGTTCACCAAGTGGCGCCGGGCGGGCCGATCCGACATCCGGGGACCGATGCGTACCGCTGCGGTACTTCCCCTTCTCAGTAACGGTGTCGGTCTGACCCGTGCCTGTCGCACGCGGAACCTTATGCATTTCCAGTGAGCGATTCGGCCAACTGCGATACGCCGACATTGCATTTGGCATAGGATTGTCGACAAGAACAGGGGAGAAGCATGACGGGTTCGATGGTGTACCGGCTGCCGGTGGGCGATGCCTCGGCCCCGCACATGGCGACCTTCATCCAGGCCATGACGGCGTCCAAGGCGATATCGGACAACCGCGGCTACAACCACATTGCAGGCTTTCACGGCGCTCCCGACTGGTTTTGCTGGCATCATCAGCAGAGCCGTCGCACGCCGCTGCAAGCCCGTTTGTTCCTGCCCTGGCATCGGGCCTATCTCTGGTGGCTCGAGCAATCGCTGCAGGACCTGGTTGCCGGGGCCTCGCTCCCGTATTGGGACTGGGTGGCCCAACCGGCCATTCCCGGAGCATTCGCCCCACGGCGGCTGGGCACCGCCGCCAATCCGTTGTTCTCCACTCAGGTGGTCGTCCCCACCGCATCGCCGCCCATCCGGCACCGGACGGTTCGCCGCGCAGGAACGACGCCGGGCGCGCAACTGCCGCTCGCAGACGAGATCACCCAATTGTTGGACGACAGCGACTGGGCCTCATTCTCTGATCGGGTGGAGGATTTCCACGACCAGGTGCATGTCTGGGTCGGTGGTGACATGGCCGATATAACGACCGCGGCATACGACCCGGTATTCTTCGCCCATCACACGATGATCGATCGGCTCTGGTATCTGTGGCAGGTCCGCTACGGCAATGGTGGAATTCCCGCCGAGCTGCTCGACGAGCCCCTCATGCCGTTCAACAAGACGACCGCCGATGTCCTCGACGTGCAACGCCTCGGATACGAATACGCCGCCAGCGCCGCGCCTATTCCCATGCCGGCCCCGGTTCCAGGAGGGTCGAATGGTTGAGATCCAGGTCTTCGGTCCGTTCGCCCACGGCGCGACGGCGATGATGAGCCGGGCCGACCTCGAGTTCTACGGGGTCAACCACTTCCGGCCTTCCTTCGTCGCCCACATCTTTTTCAACGACCCCGCGGTGTCCGAGGAGAACTGGACCGATGTTCGGCCCAGCCGGGCCGGTCGCTTCGCCATCTTCGGCCACCAGAACTGCGTGGGCGACGAGGGCCACTGCGATGTTCCCGTGAGCAGCCGGCGCTTCGACGATCGCCCCAGTCACCCCCTCACCCGGGCCTTCAAACGGGTCATCGTGACCGAGGCCTTGAAGCGATGCCTGGCCGACGGGCCGAACCTGACGGTGACGGTCGTCGTTGCCTGCGATCCGGGCACGGAGATGCAGTTCGACGGCCCCCTGCTCGACGTCAGGGGACTGCAGCTCACCACGTTCGGTTAGCGGCGGAGCGGGGTCCCCCTCGGGTTTCAGCCTCGGGTTTCAGCTTCGGGCGGGCGAGGTCCCCCACTCACGTATCCGGTACAGCTGGTGCACTTCGGCCGCGGCGGCACTGAAGTCGGTCGCCCAGTGCAAACCCCGTTCGAGGAGCAACGCTTCAGTGGCGGAGTCGGCCCGGTATTCGGGTCGGGTCCGGCGATGCCCCCGCCAGGCGAAGTTGGCCGAGCAACCGGTGGCGACTCCCGAGAGCAGCAGCGCCCGGAGGCCTCCAGCATTGCTCGCCGAGGACCGAACCCCTGCGGCGGCCGACGGAGCCCCGGCGGCGGCCTCGGCGGCCTCCAGCTGCAGCGCCCAGACGAACCACATCATGTCGGCATCGATGGTGTGGCGCCCCGCCGTCCGCCAGCGGCGGTCGCCCGGTGGGACCCGGGCGAGCCGCTCGGTGGCGGGTGGCAAGGTGTCGGTACTGAAGCGATGAACAGCCCTCAGATAGGCGCGGCGGGAGCAATCGTCACCGGCATCGCCGAAGTGTCGTTCGAATATCCCGGCAACCAGCCCGTCGTATTCGGAGACCGCCGCTGCGACATCGGCGCCGACCGCGCACTTTTCGAATTCCTGCTCGATATCGATGCCAAGGGCTCGGTTCTTCCATGCGGCAAAGATGGCCGGCGTGGTGACTCTCGGCACCAGGAGGCTGAGCAAACCGGACTCGTCGCCGTCTCCGAAGTAATACCTGCCCCGGGTCTCGGGGTGATAGATATCCCAATACTCCGTCCACGCGTCGAGCTCATGGAAGAATGCCATCGCGGTCACGTCGGCGGCCGAGGTGCCGGCGCGACGGCCTGTCTCAGCGAGCTTGCTGGGCAAACTGGTTCGAGAGCTCGGCCTGCACGAAATCGGCCAGAGGCCTCGCGGCCCGCTCGGCCACGCCGGGATTCTTCATCTTGGCGACGTGCTGAAGCGCGGCGACAGCCGTCTGCAACTCGATCAGAGCGTCGACGCCCCAGCCTTCCCAATGCACGACTTTGCCCGTGTTGAGATCGATTCCCGTACCGCCGGCGTCGGTGCCTTGACCGCCGAACCAAATGACAGAACTAACAGCATCGTAAATAACGAACGGTGGCATTTGATTGTTCCCCTTGCTTGTGGTGGTAGAGCCAGCATGGCGCCCTCAGGGTCCAGGCGAAAGCATTTTGGAGAACAACCATCCGACCGACTATTGCGATGTATCTGGCCCAGATGAGCCGGGCGTCACGAGACGGTGAGCGTCCGCTCCACCGCCACGGTCCCGGTGAAGATGTCGAGGACCGGGCAGTGCTCGTCGACCGCGGCCGCCAGCTCTTCGTAGCGCTCGGGAGACTCCGGCCCGCGGAGTTCGACATGGACGCGGACGGCGCCGAGTCCCGGGCGCACGCCCTCGCGGACCCCGAAGAAACCACGGAGGTCAAGGTCGCCTTCGACGACGATGTGGACGGCATCGACCGCGACGCCAAGATGGGCGGCCCAGAACTGGTACGTGATCGCCTGGCACGACCCGAGTGCCGCCAGGGCGTATTCCACTGGACCTGGGCCGCCATCGGCACCCCCGAAGCTGACCGGCTCGTCGACGATGAAGGAGTGACCAGAGCCGACCTCCGACGCCACCTCGGTGGCGCCCGTCAGGTCGAGGGTCGCCCGGTACACGACGTGCCCCCACTTCTCGTCGCGGACCATCCGGGACGACGCGGATTCGATGACAGTGGCAAGCGACGTGTTGGGCGACATGGTCCACATGATGCCAAAATCGCCTTATGAGCACCGATGGCGGCACCGGCGAGCGGGCATGGGGATTCCACACCCGGGCCCTGCACGCCGGCAACCGGCCCGACCCGACGACGGGCGCACGGGCGGTGCCGATCTACCAGACGACCAGCTTCGTCTTCGAGGACAGCGCCGACGCGGCCGACCTGTTCGCCCTCCAGAAGTACGGGAACATCTACTCCCGCATCTCCAACCCGACCGTGGCGTGCCTCGAGGAACGCCTGGCCAGCCTGGAGGGCGGGATCGGGGCCGTGGCCACCGCCAGCGGCATGTCGGCCGAGACCATTCTCTTCACCGCGGTGGCTGGAGCGGGCGACCACATCGTCTCCTCCGCCGCCCTCTACGGCGGCACCCGGACCCTCCTCGAGGTGACCCTGGCCCGCCTGGGGATCGAGACCACGTTCGTCGCCGCCGACGACCCGGCCGCGTTCTCGGCGGCCATCCGGCCCAACACCAAGCTCCTCTACACCGAGACCGTCGGCAACCCTTCGGGCGTCGTGGCCGACATCGCCGCCCTGGCCGACATCGCCCACAGCGAAGCCATCCCCCTGGCCATCGACTCGACCGTGGCCACGCCGTACCTCTGCCGCCCGTTCACCCACGGCGCCGACATTGTGGTCCATTCGGCCACCAAGTTCATCGGCGGCCACGGCAACTCCCTCGGCGGGGTGATCGTGGAGAGCGGGCGGTTCGACTGGGGGTCGGGGCGGTTCCCGACCATGACCGAGCCGGTCGCCAGCTACGGCGGCCTGCGCTTCTGGGAGAACTTCGGTGAGTACGGATTCTGCACCAAGCTGCGCGTCGAGCAGCTCCGAGACCTGGGCCCGGCGCTCTCGCCCTTCAACGCCTTCCTCCTGCTGCAAGGCGTCGAGACCCTGGCCCTGCGCATGGACCGCCACGTGGCCAACGCCGAGGCGGTGGCCCGCTTCCTCTCCGGCCATCCTCGAGTGGGTTGGGTCCGTTACGCCGGCCTGCCCGACCACCCCCAGCACGCCCTCGCCCAGCGCTACCTGCCCAAGGGCGCCGGGGCGGTCTTCGCCTTTGGCGTCAAAGGTGGACGCCGGGCCGGAGCCGCCTTCATCGAGGCCACGCAGTTGTGCAGCCACCTGGCCAACATCGGTGACACCCGCACCCTCGTGATCCACCCGGCTTCCACCACCCACCAGCAACTGTCCCGGGAGGCCCTCGACGCAGCGGGTGTCGGCGCAGACCTGGTTCGGATCTCGGTCGGGTTGGAAGACCTCGACGACATCTTGTGGGACCTCGACCAGGCCCTGGCCCAGGCCGAGAAGGCTCTGGGGAAATGAGCGAGCCGGTCGACCGCGGGCCGGGCGCGCCTGCTCCGGGTCCGCCCGCCGGGCCCGACCGGGGCGCCTGGCACGAACCGACAGCCTCGGAACGCCTGCGGATGCTCCAACAAACCCGCACCATTGCGATCGTCGGTGCCTCGTCGAACCCTGCTCGACCCAGCTATTTCGTGGCCACGTACCTGCTGAGCTCGAGCACCGACTACGAGGTGTGGTTCGTGAATCCGCGCGAGCGCGAGATCTTGGGCCGGCCGGTCTACCCGAGCCTGTCCGACCTTCCCGGTCGCCCCGACATGGTCGATGTCTTCCGGCGCCACGACGACCTGCCGGCGGTGGCCGAGGAGGCGGTCGACGCGGGCGCCCACATTCTGTGGATCCAGCTGGGTCTCTGGAACGAGGAGGCCGCTTCGGTCGCGCACGCGGCCGGCCTGGACGTCGTGATGAACCGGTGCCTCAAGATCGAGCACGCCCGTTTCCACGGCGGCCTGCACCTGGCCGGCTTCGACACCGGGGTGATCTCCGCCCGCAGGTTCCTCAGGAACCCGGGTTGACTTGGGGACCAGCCGGACAGTCTGAGACGTCTGTGGGCGAGTTATGTTTCTGTGGGCGACTTATAGCGCTGGACGACCATAGGAGTCCTACAGAAACATAGAAAGCCCACAGACAGTTACCAACATGGGCTTGAGCGCCGAGAGTTGACCGGTGTCAGTCGCCGGGGTGGGTGAGTCCGAGGAAGGTGGCGATCTCGGGGTAGCGGGTCAGCCGTTCGAGGTCGGGGGCGTTGGGAAGCTGGGGCCGGTCGCGGTTGCAGTTGACGATGCAGATGAAGCCCAGGTGGTCGTCGGGGGCGGCCCGGAACTGGTGCCACTCCCATTGCTCCACCGCGATCAGGTCGTGGGGCATGAGGTCAAAGACAAAGTCGCCGACGAGGCATTGGCCGTGGCCGCCGAGCACGACGACGGAGTGAGTGTGCTTGTGGCGTTCGAGAGTGGTGTGACCGCCCGGTTCGATGTCGAAGAAGCGGACTTGGTGGTCGAGGTTGGAGTCGTCGAAGAGGATCTGGCGCGAGAGATCCTTGAATGTCGGCTCGCCTCCGTCGTCCGGTTTGTACTCCCGTACGTCCACGCCCTCCCACCGGAACGGCTCCTCTCCCTCTCGTCGATGCCGGGGAATGGTCACGATTTCACCGCCTGGACGAAACGTTCGGCCTGTCGAGCGACATTGGGGCTGGCGAGCAGGTCGCCGCTGATCAACAGCATCACATCGGGCCCGTAGAACTCCACGATCTCCCCGACCCGCTCCACCGACATGCCGCCCGCAGGAACGGGCAGGGCGGGACGAAAGGTGTGCCACGAACCCCGAGCGCCCCGCGCGATTGCGGTGCACTCGGTGGGCGTGTACGCGAAACGACCGCCGTAGTTGGGGTAGATCACGGAGTCGGCACCGTACAGGCGGAAGAGCTTGCCGAACAACAGGGCCGGGGCGATTCGACCCGTCCCCGCGAATGCCGGATGGGCGAGGAACGCGATGTCGGGGTGATCCATGGTCAGTTCGCCGAACGCGGGCAGGCCGTAGACCATGGGCGCTATGAGCACGACCCGGACGCCCTCGCCCGCCACCACCTCGAGGCGTTGGGCGACCTGGCGGGGCGTACCGACGATGCTCGGCGCATAGAGGGCACCGGTGCCCGAGCTCAGCACCGCACCCTGGCAAGCCTTGACCCGCTCGTCGAAGGGCGACGTGTCTTGATCGGCCAGGCCATGGTCGTCCTTGACGATGTCAATGCCCGCTCCGGCCAGCTGGCGGCACAGCTCGGCCAGCGCAGCCGTTGGCGCACCCTGAGGTTTGAGGGCACTACAGGTGAGGGGCCGCTCGGGTGCGGCAGTCAAGCGGCGCAACCCACTGATCCCGTGGTTGGGGCCGCCGAAGCCGTCGAGGATCGACGACGGGAGCTCGACGTCGACCAGGTCGATGTCGCCTTGGAGCGACACGTTGCCGAACAGCATGCTGAGCAGCTGGGCCGAATTGCCGCCGACGGTTATGGCCGACAGCCCGATCACGACCCCGTAGCTGTGGTCGGCTTCCTCGGTGATCTCCTCGACCCGACCGACCACGTGTTCGAGCACCCAGGGATCGGTGACCGCGTCGATGCCCATCTCGACGCTCTGCTCCAAGGCGATGGACCGGGCCCGGCCTTCTATGTGATCGGAAGACGCCCGCACCCGGTAGGTGACCCGCAACCAGTCGGTCATTGCCGGAATTGCATCACAACCGCTACGCGGACGCGACCACCACAATGATTCGGTCGTCGGGCTGGAGATCGACGGGTGCGGACTTGGTCGGGTTGAGGACGATGCCGTCGCATGGGTGGCTGCCATTGGTCCCTGCGGCCCGGTAACCGATGGCGAGGTGCCCGGCACGATGGGCGGCCTCGACATAGGACCCGAATGGGAGGCCCGGCCGGGGCTGGGCGTAGTCGCTGACCGGACGCATGCACAGTTGCGACCCCGCCACGTCGAACAGTTCCGTGAACACCTGCTCGCGGTCGGGAAGCTCGGCCAGCTGCGAGAGCATGAGGGCGGTGAGCCGTTCGCTCACGATGAGGTCCTCGGCACCCGCCACCCGGGCCAGGTCGACGTCGCGAATGTCGAGGACCTCGGTGACCACGCTCATCGATCCGGACAGCTCCGGGTGCGCCTCGCGGAACTGCCGGACATGTAGGAGGGTCATGAGCGCCCGGGCGTCGGCTTGCTCGGAGGTCAGTCCGCTGCGGTAGCAAAGAACGACGACCCGGTCGTAGCGCTCTTCGGTGGCCAGCTCGAGCAAGCGCTCCGGCGCCGACGACCGGGTGGGGGTCACCGACAGTTCGATGTTGCGCAGTCCCGCGACGACGACCTGCTCCGGCTTGACCAGGGTTTCGTCGATCAGCACCCGGACCAGCGAGCCGGGCACCACCCACTTGTCGAGTTCGGAAACGATGCGTGGGGCGAGCGGGTTCCAGCCCGCGATGAGGATCCGAGTCGGGCGTTGCTGCCCTCCGCCCGTGCCCGGTTCCATCGCTGGAAGGGCGGCCGCCTCCGGTCGCAACTCGACGGCGTGGAGGCTCTCGGCCAGCACCACCGCGGAATCGCCATCCTGCAGCACGTAGTCGTCGGCCGGGTTGAGTTGGATGCGGCCGGTGCCGCCGTTGCGCACGCCGATTGCCGTTCCCCGCTCGTAGCGCAACACCAGGTCGCCGAATCGTTGGTTGGTCAGGCTGGGGCTCTGATGGAAGTAGATGTCGATGTCGTCGAAGTTCAGGATCTCGTTGAACACCGTCCCCAACCCGGTATGCCGGCACGCCTGGGCGGTGATGCGGGCGATCACATCGGACGAGGCGATGGTGGTGATCCGCCCGCTGGTCACGCTGCGCAGCGACGCCGCGGTGTCGGGGTGCAGGCAGTCGACGACAACCCGCAGCTCGCCGAAGCGGGGGTCATCCATCAAGGCCAGGACGGTGCGCACCACCTGGGCGTCTCCGTCCTCGTGGTTGCTACCGAGCACGATCACCGACTGGCTGTCGTAGGGGCTGGTGAGGGCCAGGTCGGCGTGCTTGGAGGGATCACCATTGCGACACACGATGCGAGTCCGCCCAGGGTCGGGGATTCGGGTCCTGATCTCGTCTTCCATATCGATCTTGTCGTGAGGGGCCAACAAGACGATGCAGCTGCGCGGACGCTCGCGGTAGGCCATCACCAGTTCACTGATGATCGGGAAGACCTTCTCGGACCAGCCGAGCACCAGCGTGTGCCCCTCTTCGAGGACCAGGCTGCGGCCCTTGCGCAGTTCGCTCACCCGGCGGTCTATGCCGCTGGCGACCAGGCCGATAAGCGAGCTCAGGACCAGGATTCCGAAGATGACGACGAGGAGGGATTGGATCCGCAGCGGCCACCCTGCGTCCTCGTGCATGACGGCGGGATCGAGGGCGCGGAGCATGTTCTGCCAGACCCCCTCGACCAGGCTGGGGTGGTGGGTGTGCTGGATTGCGATATCTGCGACCGAGAGGATGACTCCGGTCAAAAGGACGAACGTGAAGGTGATGACCGCGAGCCAGGCGATGACCGCACCGGTGCCCCGGGCGATCATTGTGTCGAATCGATAGCGAAGGCGGCGGCGGAGAGAATGACGGCTGGACATGACGAGCCCCTTGAGTTTGAGTACCTGACGGATGCCACCCGGCTCGCGCCACAGGCGCGCCCGGTCCGAAACTGACTTAGAGGTGGCGAACCGCGGGCGGGGCCCGAAGGGTGATCGCGTAGCGACGACGGACGAGTGACGGCCAGCCGTTCGATCGCACCGAACGCAACCAGCGTGGCCGACGGCGGCCGACTGACGCCGCGACCAACAGCGACAACATGAACAGCGCCAGGTTGAGATCCGAGCGAGGTGTCAACGAACCCGAGTTGTTGACTTTGGTCGGCCCGCGGGGGGCCACGACGGGCGTCGCCGACAACAGGGTGCTTGTGAGTCCGCCGGGTGTGTCACGGCCGAGCAGTGAGCCCGAACCCCATCCCAGTGAGAGAACGGTGATTGCCAGCACCGCCAGCAGGCCGATCCGCCGAAGGTTGCCCCCACCCATGGCTCGAGGAGCGTAGTCGTCAGCGACAAAAACGCCGCCGCGCGTCAACGCAAGATCTGGTGGGGCCGGGGACAGCGCGGGAGTTACCTTCCGGTCGAGTGGCCCGCGGCGCTGTTTATGTAGTCGAGCATGGGCCGCCCCGAGCCGCCGCCGCCGGGGGGGTAGAAGCCGACCTCGAGATGTGGTCCCGTCGATATGCCGACGATGCCGTATCCGACGACGGCGATCTGCTGTCCGGCCGCGACGGTCGCGCCCACCGGGAACAGGTTGCCGCTGGCGTGGCCGTAGTACACCGTCTTGCCCGCGAGGGGGCCGTCGGTGATCTGCAGCACCGGGCAGGCGGGCCCGAAGCCCGACATTCCCTCGCGGATGATCTTGCCCGGTCCCATGGCATACAGCGGTGTGCCGCCCGGTGCGGAGTAGTCCACGCCTTGGTCGACCGTGCCGCCCCGGAGATACTGCAGGGGCAGCGGCAGGGCGGACTTGGCGGCGCTGGCCGGGGGCGCCGGGGCGGGCGCGGGCGCGGGGGCCGCAGCTACAGGCGCCGGGGCCGGGGCCGGGGTCACGGGTGCAGGCCCAGCGGCCACGGGTGCAGGCCCAGCGGCCACGGGCGCCGCCGGCACCGGAGTGGGCTTGGGTGAAACAGCAGCGGCGGGTGCCGGAGCCTTACCTGCGGGGACCGTGAGCACTTGGCCGGGGAGGATCAAGTTGGGGTTGGCCACGCCGTTGGTGCTGACCAGCGCCGCCACCGTGGTGCTGTACCGGCGGGCCAGCGACGAGAGGGTGTCACCGGATCGGACGACGTAGCGCGTCGTCGTCGTCGCCGAGGCGGAGGGAGCGGCCGCGGCCGCGGGCACGACCGAACCGGCCGGCAGCGTCAGCGGCTGCCCGGCCAGGATGAGATTGGGATCGGCGATCCCGTTGGCTGCAACCAGCGCCGCGACGGTCGTGCCGTGACCGCGGGCGATGCTGCTCAGCGTGTCACCGGCCCGCACCAGGTAGGTGGCCGAGGGCGCCGCGCCACCGGTGACCGACAGGACCTGGCCGGGGAGGATCAGGTTGGGGTTGGCGATGTGGTTGGCCGACACCAATGCGGAAACCGACGTGCCGGCGCGCCGGGCGATGGCGCTCAGGGTGTCGCCGCGCACCACGGTGTACGCCGATGCGGCCGGGGTCGCCGAGGCCCTGGTCGTGGTCGACACGGCGGCCACCGGTGTGGAGGCGCCGGCATTTGACGCTGCGGCAATCCCCCCGAACGAGGAAACACCGACACTGGCGGCCGCTCCGACGGTCAGCAATCGCAACGACTGGGAACGCCCGTATTGCTGGAGCCGGACGATTCGCTCGGCGACGCCGTGGCGCTCGAGGATCGACAGGTCGCCTCGGACCAGTCGGATGACGGTCACGATCGGTGTCAGGACCCACCCCAAGGCCCAGCACAGGAGGAACCGGCCCAGGGCCCGGTTGCCCACCTCCACCGCACTCGACCGTGGCGCTGACCAAGCCACGTCGTCAGCTGCGACCGCCACCTGGAGCTCGCGCTCGAGGGCGTGCCAATCGAACTCGTCGGCGTCCCGAGGGTCGGCGCCGAATGCCAGGTCCATCCGGCGGCGCACCCGGAGGTGGCGCAGTCGCGCCACCAGGGCCAGATAGCCCCCCGCGAGCGCCGCGAAGAGGCCGGCCAGCCACCACAGCGCGCTGATGCCGGCCGCCGCCAGGGCCGCGGACACCACCGCCACGCTGAGGAGGACCGAGAGCACCTGGCGCCGCCGGACCACGACCTGCACGTTCTGCGGGCCCGGTCTCGCTTCAGCGGTGGTCCCACCCGTGGCGGTTGTGGCGGTTGTGGCGGTTGTGGCGGTCAACATACCGGCCTCCTCCCTCCCCGCCGCGGCCACCATCGCCGGGTCGGGGATCCCAGGTGGCCGAGACCGTAACACCGCCCCAACGCCGTGACCAGCCGCGATGGCAAATCGGGGACCCACGCCGGGAGGTGCAAGTATGAGGAGTGATGGCGCTCACGCGGTTGATCCACCATGTCCGACGGGTCGGACTGGGCCAGCGGACGACGTTCACCGACGGCGAACTCACGGTCTCGACCGACGAGGCCCAAGGCATCCTGGCCGACGCCGCCCTCGCCGGCGTGCGGCTCTCGTGGCTGTCGCCGGGCGAATCGGCACGGATCGTCAAGGTCCTCGATGCCGTCGAGCCTCGCACCAAGGGCCCCGGTGGTGGCGGCATCTTCCCCGGGTTCGTCGGTCCCGCCCGCCCGCAAGGCGACGGTGAGACCCACGTGCTGCGCGGCACTGCGGTGGTGACTGCCGGTTTCCTCCCCCGCGCCCAGGAGGCGCTGGTCGACCTCAGCGGTCCGGCCGCGGCGCTGTCACCGCTGGGCGCCACCCACAACCTCGTCATCGAGTTCACCCCGGCGCCCGATGCGAGCTGGGAAAAGGTCGACGCCGCCCTCCGGACCGGCTCGCTCCGGCTGGCAGCCTGGTTGGCTGAAGCCGCGCTCGACGCCGAACCCGACGAGATCGAGGAGCTCCCCTCGCCGTCGCCCGTCCGCCGCGACCGCCCGCGGGTCGGCGCCATCACCAACCTGCAGACCCAGGGCCTGTTCAAGGACGTCTTTCTCTACGGACGCAGTTTCGGCTCGTCGCTACCCACCCTGCTCGACCCCGGCGAGCTCGACGACGGGGCCGTGGTGAGCGGGCAGTTCGGCCATCCCGCCCTGAAGAACCCGACCTTCATGCACCAGAACCATCCGGTGGTCAACGAGCTGCGGCGCCGCCACGGCCGGGACCTTGACTTCGCGGGCCTCGTCATCTGCCCCGAGCCGGTCAACCAGGCCGACAAGGAGCTGGTCTCGGCGTTCGCGGCCAGGGTGTGCGCCGCGGCCGGGTTCGACGCCGCCCTCGTGACCAAGGAAGGGGGCGGCAACGCCGACGCCGACATGGCCCTCAAGATGGACGCCCTGGCGGAGCTCGGGATAGAGGCCGTCGGCCTCTACGCCGAGATGGCGGGAACAGACGGCACCGGGCCCTCGATCGTCGTGGCGCCCGAGAAGGCGACCGCCATGGTGAGCACGGGCAACTACGACCACCGGCTGCAGCTGCCCGCCGTCGACAAGGCGCTTGGGGGTGACGAGTTCGCCCTGTTGCACATCCCGGCCACTGAGGCGTTCGAGGTGCCCACAGCGGTGGTGTACTGCGCCCTCAGCCCACTGGGCTGGGGACGCGTCACCGCCCGGGCCGGTTGAGTACCTTCTAACTGTGGCGAACATCGTCCATTACATCAACCAGTTCTTCGCCGGTGTCGGTGGAGAGGACTCGGCCGGTGCCGGGCCCACCCTGGTGGCCGGACCCGTCGGCCCCGGCCGCCGGCTGGCCGAACTGCTGGCCCCCGAACACCAGATCGTGGCCACGGTGTGGTGCGGCGACGACATCGCCTCGGGGGTCGTGCCCGCGATCATCGACCTGATCCGGTCCGTGGACACCGACGGTGGCGTGGACCTGGTGGCTGCCGGGCCGGCGTTCACCAGCGGTCGGTACGGCCTGGCGTGCGCCCGGGTGGCCGCGGCGGCGCACGACGCCGGGTTGCGGGCCGTGGCCTCGATGCACGAGGACAACCCCGGTCTCGACGAGGCCGGCACCACGCCCGTCGTCGCCAGCGGTGAGGTGGCCCGCCGCATGGCGCCATCGCTCGACCGGCTGGCCAACGCCATCGGGCTGCTCCTCCGCGACGAGCCGCTCACCGCGGCCGACGGCCGGATCGGCAAGCTGGCCCGGCTGACGGTGATGGCCGACGCCACCGCCGCCGAGCGGGCCGTCGACCTGGCCCTGGTCCGCCTCGGTGGCGACCACACCGCCACGGAGATCCCGTTGCCCCGCTTCGACCAGGTGACCCCCGCCGCGCCGGTGGAGGATCTAAGGACCGCAATGGTGGCCCTGGTCACCGAGGGTGGCCTGGTGCCCGACGAAAACCCGGGCAGCTTGGAGTCGGCCCGGGCGACGCGGTGGCTGCGCTATCCCATCGCCGAGATCGACGGGCTGCAGGCGGGGGAGTGGCGGTCCATCCACGGTGGGTTCTCCACCGCCTACGCCAACGAGGATCCCCACCGCATCCTGCCCCTCGACGTCGGGCGCCAGCTCGTGGCCGAAGGGGCGTTCGGTTCGTTGTTCGGCGAGTACTTCGTGACGACCGGCAACGGGACCTCGGTGGCCAACGCCCGGCGTTTTGGCATCGAGTGGGCTGCTGATCTCCGGCACTCGGGTGCCCGGGCCGCCATTCTCACGGCCACGTGAGGGACGGGCACGCGTTGCGGGGCAACGCTGGCGAAGGAACTGGAGCGGGCGGGCATCCCCACCGTGCTGCTGTGCAACCTGATCTCGATCGCCGAGCGCGTCGGGGCGCCGCGGATCGTGCCCACGCGCGGCATCCCGTACCCGACGGGCGACCCGTCGTTGACCCCCGAGGCCGAGAAGGAGTGGCGGCGGCGCCTGCTGGAGCGGGCGCTGGAAGCGCTGCAGACTGTGGTGCACCAACCGACCGTGTTCCAGGTCGGCCCCGCGACCAAGGCACAGCCGGACACCAAGGCCGAGCCGGAGACCAAGGCCGAGCCGGAGACCAAGGCCCAGGAGGCCCATGCCTGACGTTGTGATTTCGGCCGCCAGCCAGGTGCTGGCGCACGTGCCGTTGCTGGCCCGCCACGGATCCAAGCCCCGTCGTGAGCTGCCCAAGGACCCAGGAGTGGCGGCGGCGTTCGCAGCCGCGCTGCGCCCCTTTCCCCAGGCCCTGGCCTACCCGGCCAACCAGGCGTACATCAACGCCCTGCACCCCCGCGACCTCCCGCCCCGGCCGTGGGGTGACCTGCCGGAGGCGACGCGCTGGAGCCGCACGGGCGAGATCATGCCCGAGGAGGAGTTCCTGGGTCTGCTGGCGGCGATGGACGACTTCGACCTGCTGACCCTGTCGAGCGACGCAGCGGCGCACGCGGCGGCGGCCCTGGCGCGCCACCCGCTGGCCAAGCGCCTGGACCTCGAAAAGGTCGAGCGAGCCCAAGGTGACGTCGACGCCGTGGCCTCGGAGGCGGGCGCCCTCGAGGTCATCGCCCACCGAGGCGCGTTCCGGTGCGGCCAGGTGGGCGACGAGGCGCTGTCGGCGCATGTGCTGATCGACAACCTGGCGGCCAAGGCCACCGCGACGCTGGCCCTGCTCCATCTTCTCGAACACAACGGGATCGACCCCACGTCGGTCGACTACGTGCTGGGGTGCGGCGAGGAAGCGATCGGCGACCGCTACCAGCGGGGCGGGGGCAACATGGCCAAGGCGGTGGCCGAGGCGGCGGGCCTCACCGAGGCGTCGGGCGCGGACATCAAGAACTTCTGCGCCGCCCCGGTGCCCGCCCTTGTCATCGCGGCCAGCCTGGTCTCGGCGGGGGTGTTCCAGCGGGTGGCGGTCGTGGGCGGGGGGTGCATGGCGAAACTGGGGATGAAGTTCCAGGGGCATCTCAAGTCGGGGATGCCGATCCTGGAGGACGTGCTCGGCGGCGCGGCCGCCCTGGTCCAGGCCGACGACGGCGTCTCGCCCCGGATCCGCCTCGACGGGGTGGGCCGGCACAAGGTGGCGGCGGGCGGCTCCAACCCCCAGGTCATGGAGGCGCTGGCGGTCGAGCCCCTCACCCGCCTGGGCCTGGCCATGACCGACGTGGACGACTACGCCACCGAGTTGCACAACCCCGAGGTCACCGAACCGCAGGGGTCGGGCAACGTCCCCGAGCGCAACTACCGGACCATCGCCGCCCTGGCGGCCCGCAAGGGCGACATCGCCAAGGACCAGATCGCGGCGTTCGTGACCGAGCGGGGGATGCCCGGTTACAGCCCGACCCAGGGGCACCTGGCGTCGTCGCTGTGCTACCTCCCCCACGCGGTGGACCGGCTTACGACCGGGGGGGCGAATAGAGTGATGCTCATCGCCAAGGGAAGCTTGTTCCTGGGGCGGGTGTGCCAGTTGTCCGACGGTATGAGCGTCCTGCTCGAAAGGAACGGTCGGCTTAGTGAGTAGAGCTTCATGAGCGACACAGCGAGCGAAGGCACCGCCGTCATCGAGGCGACCCGGGACAACTTCAAGGACCTCGTGGCCGAGGGCACGGTGCTGGTCGACGTGTGGGGCCCGGACTGCCGGCCCTGCCTGGCCCTGAACCCCCACGTGGCGACCCTGGCCGAGAAGTTCGCAGGCCAGGTCAAGGTGATCAAGCTGGAAGCGCCCAAGGCCCGGCGACTCTGCATGGAACTCAGCATCATGGGCATGCCCGCCTTCCTGCTGTTCCGTGACGGCAAGGAGGTTGCCCGCTTGGCCGACCCGGCGCTGACGCCGCTGCGGCTCAACCAATGGGTCGACGAACAGGCGAAGGGGGTGAGTTGAGACCCGTGCTCAAGGACCGTTTGGTAATCGCCCTTGGTGAGCGCGACGGCATCTCGGGGCTGGCCATTGCGGCCTGCGCCACCGCTGCGGGGGCCAAGGTGGCCTTCGTAGCCACCGAGTGCTTCGTCTGAACTGCGTCTGGAGCCATGGACCTGCAGAGCCAGGAGGCAATCTTCCGGCTCGCCCAAGCCAACGATCCCAAGGAGCTGCTCGTGCTGCTCGGTGCCCCCGACCCGGAGGCCGCCGAGATCTCAGCCGAGACGGTGATCCTGGGTGACCCGGCCTACGCAGGTGCCTTGGCGGGGGCCCAGTTGGGCCTCGACGTGTACCACGTGCTGGACGACGACGTGAAGGCCGACGTGCCCGACGACGTCTGGGAGGAGCAGATCGGCTTGATGGCCGATGTGCTCGACGCCGACGCCCTGTCGGCCGCCGTGCGGTCCATGCACCAGACCTGACGCCGTGCGGTGGCTGGTCGACGGCATGAACGTGATCGGTAGCCGGCCCGACGGGTGGTGGCGTGACCGGGCGGGGGCGGCTCGGCGATTGACGGCCCGCCTGCAGGAGCTGGCGGCCGACAGTGGCGATGAGATCGCGGTGGCATTCGAAGGGGGAAAAGTCCCCGATCTCCCGCCGGGCCGCCACGGGGGTGTCGAGGTGTTGTACGCCCGCAGGCATGGCCCCGACGCGGCGGACGACCGCATCGTCGAGGCGGTGGGGGCCGACACCGACCCCGCTTCGCTCACCGTCGTCACGTCGGACCGAGACCTGGTCCGCCGGGTGCAAGAACTGGGGGCGTCGGTCGTGGGCCCAGGTGAGCTACTGCGGCGGATGCGACCGGCGAACTAAATCCGGAAAATCGGAAGCGCCGCTCTACAGATCGACGCCTACCGCGCCGAAGGGTCCCTGTCGGGGTCTCTAGACAGGTGGTGCGGCTTTGGGCGCTCAGGGGTCGACGGGCAACGCTTCTCAAGCGCGACCGCTTTCTGGGCTGCGCTCGGCGTTGGGGCGGATGATCAGACGCCGTCGATCGGCCGCGGCGGCCACCGTCATGGCACTGGCCATGGTGTTCGTACCTCTGGCACCCGCAACAGCGTCGGCCAGTCTCCTGGGTTTGCCCACGAGCAGGGTCATCGTGACCGGCCCCGGCATCGCGGGGGCGACCGGGCTGGTGAACGGATTGGGCGGGCAGGTCGTCAACGCCCTCCCGCTGATCAATGGAATTGTCGCCGACGTCCCTTCGTTGTTCCTCGGCGCCTTGGGTGCCGTCCCGGGCGTGCAGGTCACGCCCAACGTCGGTGTGTCTGTCGCTGAGGCCGCGCCTGGCGGCCCCGGGCGCCCGCCCGCCGCGGTATTCCCCGCTGCCACCGGCGCCAGCCAGCTGGCCGCCGCAGGCAACACCGGCCAGGGTGTCCGGGTGGCGGTGCTCGACACCGGCGTCGCCAACCTCCCCGACTTCGCAGGCCGCCTGGTCGACGGTGTCGACCTGAGTGGCGAGAACAACCCGTTCCGGGACAGCTACGGCCACGGGACATTCGTCGCCGGGCTGATCGCGGGCAATGGAGCGTCATCGGGCGGCCAGTACGCGGGTGAGGCGCCCGGCGCCGACCTGATCTCGGTGAAGGTTGCCGGCTCGTCGGGGAAGACGGACCTGGCGACGGTGATCCTCGGAGTGGGTTGGGTCGTCGAGCACCAGTCCAGCGACCGCATCGCGGTACTGAACATGTCCCTCGGCGCGGCGCCGTTCGCGTCGACCGTCCTCAACCCTCTCGACATGGCGGTCGAAGCGGCGTGGCACAGCGGTGTGGCGGTGGTCGCCTCGGCGGGCAATGCCGGGCCGTTCAATGGAACTGTCCTCAGCCCCGGCGACGACCCTCTCGTCATCACGGTGGGAGCGCTCGACGACCACGGCACGGCCAACGTCGCCGACGACACCATGGGCGACTTCAGCAGCGTCGGCCCCACGACTCCCGATGGCTGGTTCAAGCCTGACCTGGTGGCTTCCGGACGCTCGGTTGTCAGTCTCCGGGTACCCGGCTCCACGCTCGACCGGACGTACCCGACGGCCCGCATCGGCGCCGCCAACTTCGTCGGTTCCGGCACCTCGTTCAGTGCCGCCGTTACGAGCGGCGCCGCCGCCTTGGCCTCCCAGGACGGAACCGTCGTCCGCCAGCCCGATGCGCTCAAGGCCAAGCTGCTCGGTGGCTCGACCGATGGTCCGGTCGGCAACCCGTTCGTGGACGGCCACGGATCGCTGAACGCCTACTGGGCGACCCAGGCGCAGGGGGTCAGCATCCACCAGACCACGCCCCTCCTGCCGCAGGCGGCCGCGCTGCTCGGGCTTCCGGTTTCGCTGGCGACCAGCTGGAACGGCTCGGCGTGGAATGGCAGCGCCTGGAACGGTTCGGCTTGGAACGGGTCGGCTTGGAACGGTTCCGCTTGGAACGGTTCCGCTTGGAACGGGTCGGCCTGGAACGGTTCCGCTTGGAACGGGTCGGCGTGGAACGGGTCGGCGTGGAACGGGTCGGCGTGGAACGGGTCGGCCTGGAACGGTTCCGCTTGGAACGGTTCCGCTTGGAACGGTTCCGCTTGGAACGGGTCGGCTTGGAATGGCAGCGCCTGGAACGGGTCGGCCTGGAACGGGTCGGCTTGGAATGGCAGCGCCTGGAACGGGTCGGCGTGGAACTGATCCCCGCGCGGAACGGCGGCCGTCGTTGTTAGGAGGGCTGTGAAGCTTTCCCGGCGCACCAAGGCCGTCATCGCCACCGCAGTCGTCAGCGGGTGCGTCACGTTCGCAATCGCGACGATCGCGCTCCTGGACAGTCCGCTCTCCAACGGCAACCAGATCGCGATCTTCGCCACCCTCACCGTCATGGTGGTCGCCACCTGGGTGTGGCCGCTGGTGATGTACCGCGACGGCCAGTCCGAGGCCCTGAACCTGGACGAAGGGTTCTTCATCATCGCGGCCCTGCTCCTGCCGGTGTGGGGCGGCATCTTGGTGTTCGCGCTCGGGACGGCGATCGCCCAGGCGGTGCGGCGCCGACCGCTGGTGAAGTCGGTGTTCAACTGGGGCCAGTTCGTCACCTCGGCCGGCCTGGGCCTGTTCGTCACCCACCTGATCGCGCCCCAGACGCCGCGCCTTACCGTCCCCGAGCTGGCCGCGGCGGCGGCCGGTGCGGCGGTCTTTTCCCTCGTGAACGGCGGCGCCATGGTCGCCATCGTCACCAGCCTCGGCACTCCGCTGCGCCGGGCGCTCGACGGCATCGAGATCCGGCTCAGCCTGGTCGGCTCATGCATCGCGCTCGCCACGATGAGTGCGCTCGCCGTCTCGGCGTACCACTGGTCGCTCCCGTTTGCCGTCCTGCCCCTGGTCATCTTGCGGCAGGTCCTGAAGGGCCATTTCCAAGCCCGGCACGACCGGGCTCGGCTACTTGGCTTGTTCGACGCGGCCCTCGAAGCGAACAGCTCCCTCGGCGAAGGCGACGTCCTCGGCACGATCCTCGACTCCGCCCGCACCCTCCTGCGATGCCCCCATGCGGTGGTGAGCGCCGTGGCGCCCGATCCCTCGCAACTCGGCGCGGCCATGTTCGTCAACGGCGAGCAGTCCTGGTTGGTCGTCTCCGGCCGCAGCCACACTGAGCCCTTCGACGCCGCCGACAAGGCGTTGCTCGAGGCGTTGGCAGCTGTCGGTGCGGGGGCGCTCACCAACGGGCACAACTACCGCGAAGGCCGCTTCCAGCGGGAGCGCCTGGCTGCCATCACCTCAAGCCTGGGTGAGGGTGTCTGCGCCCTCGACCGGTCGGGGCACATGACGTTCATGAACCCGGCGGCGTCTCGGATGCTCGGCCTCGAGGACCAGACGGCCGGCGCGGTGACCCCGGAGTTCTTGCTGCAGCCGGCGCTGCAGGTGATCGGGAGCCGCGAGACGCTCCGCCGCGACGACACGGAGTTCCAACGCAGCGACGGTACCTCGTTGCCCGTGGCGTTCACCGCGTCGGCCATCCTCGACGACGACCAGGTCGCGGGGGTCGTGATCGTTTTCCGCGACATTTCCGAGCGGCGCGAGGTCGAGACCGCCATCCGAGAGGCGCGTGACCAGGCGATCGAGGCGTCGCGACTGAAATCCCAGTTCCTGGCCAACATGAGCCACGAGATCCGCACACCCATGAACGGGGTGCTCGGTATGTCGAGGATGCTGCTGGAAACCGAGGTCGACGAATCCCAGCGCAAGTACCTGCAGGCCATTCGCGACTCGGGCGACAATCTGATGGTCATCATCAACGACATCCTCGACTTCTCCAAGATCGAAGCGGGCAAGCTGGACCTGGAGGAGGTCGACTTCGACCTCGGTGCTTCGCTGGCCAGCGTGGCCAATTCCATGACCGTTCCCGCCCGCGACCGGGGTCTGAGCCTCTATGTCGACATCGATCCGACCCTGCCCCTGTGGGTGCGGGGGGACCCGGTGCGGCTCCGCCAGGTGCTGACCAATCTGGTCGGCAACGCCATCAAGTTCACCGACGCCGGGACGGTCACTGTCGTCGCCAGCGCCATCGGTGGCGGCCGGGTGCGCATCACCGTCGCCGACACCGGTATTGGCATCGACCCGGCGCTGCGGTCCCGGGTGCTCGGGGCCTTCGGCCAGGCGGACAGTTCGACCACCCGACGCTATGGCGGTACCGGCTTGGGCCTGGCGATCTGCAGCCAGCTGGTGGCGATGATGGGCGGCGTCCTCGACTTCGCCAGCACGCCCGGCAAGGGCAGCATCTTCTGGTTCGAAGTGCCCCTCGCCCAGGCGCTTTCGAGCGCCGGACCCGAGCCCGCCCCGGTCGAGGAACGGGACCATACGCCCGTGGCGGCTGCCACTGTGCCGGCCACGTCTGTGGCGCACGTCGCTGCGGGTGACGGCGAGGGAGACGGCCCGTCGATGGCGCCCGCGCGGCCGCGGGTATTGCTGGCCGACGACGCCCCCGTCAACCGGCTGGTGGCGTCGCTCTACCTGGAGAAGCTGGGCTATCAGGTCGACATGGCAACCAGCGGTGAAGAAGCGCTGCAGGCGGTCCAGCAGACCCGTTACGACGCCGTGCTCATGGACTGCCTGATGCCGGACATGGACGGCTACGAGGCCACGAGGCGCATCCGGCGACTCGAGGGCCCAGCGCGCACCACGCCCATTATCGCCATGACCAGTTCCGCCATGGTCGGCGACCGGGAGGACTGCCTACAAGCGGGGATGGACGACTACCTGTCGAAACCGCTCGACGCCAAGCTGCTCGCCGCGGCGCTCGCCCGGGCCAGCGCTTTGGTCGCCTGATCCGCTCCCCGAGGCCCTGAGCCCGGGAGGACTAGGCGATGACGTCGACGGGGGTGCCGACGGGAACCCCTTTGATGGCGTTGATCGTCGCCGGGCTGACCCGGACGCAGCCGTGGGACGACGCCACACCCTTGGTGGATCCCGGATCGGACGGGTATCCGTGGATGCCCACCGTGCCGTCGCCCCCGTCGAACTCGGTGAACACGTTCGAGTGCGTCCCGAGGATCAGCACGGTCGGGCCGTAGATGTACTGCAGGCGCGTGGGCGTGGCGACGATGGCGTCCACGAACGAAGGACCAGTCGGCGTCGGCCACTGCGGCCGGCCCACTCCGACCGGCGCCGAATACAGCGTGTTGGCGCCTTGGAACAGCGTCAGGCTGCGCTGGCAGATCGAGATGACAATGCGGTAGTCGGTCGTGCTGAGTGTGAGACTTTGCGCCGGTATCCACCCAGACGAGCCGTTGGGACGGCTGGACAGCCGGAGTTGAACCCAGCCGTTCTGCTGGGCCAGCACCGGTCGGGTCGACGGCCCGCCCCACGACTCCTTGACGTGTCCCACCGCCGGGCCGCCGGGCGTGGCCGAGTACGCCAGGTTGGGTGCCGTGGGCGTGGCCAACTGCGTCGCGGAGGCGGCGGCGTCGGCCGTGGCCTGCGGGCAGGCGGGAACGGTGGTGCTGGTGCTGGTGGATGTGGTGGGCGGGGGCAGCGTCGTCATCGCCGCCGAGCCCCCGGAGACGGCAACTGCATGGGCGCAGCCTCCCGCCAGGGTGACCGCCAGAACGATGCCCGCCCACCTGATGCCCGCCCCTTGCATAGACATGAAATTACACCCGTTCCGGTCCGTCTGTTTCGTCGAATGGAATCGGCGCCTCGCCGAGCAGTATCTGGGCCCGCATCTCGGTCACGAACCATCGACGGAGCTCGACCACGACCCGATCCGGGGGTTCGGTCAAGAGGATGCCGCTGCGGCAGTAGCCGTCGAGTTCCTCCATCATGGCCAAGAAGGCACCCGCGGCCTGCACCGACGCGGCGCTGGGCTCGGGCCAGCTCCCGTCGAGCTCGACATGGGTGATCCCTTCTGTCCGCGCCTCGGCGACGACGTCGCGGTAACCCTCTCGTTCGGTCGCGAAACGTCCCGAGAGGCGAATGGCCAGTTCCAGCAGCCGGGGCGGCATGTCCTCCGGTGGCGGCTCGAGGGCCGCGATCAGCTCGCATTCTCGAACGACGGCGTCGTTCCACTCCTGGAGGGCGAGGTAGGCGTCGATCGGCACCCCGAGGAAACGCACCCGGGAGTCGCTTCCGGGACCGAAGAGGCCTGCGCCGGTCGTGCCGGTCGCGCCGGGTCCGCCGGGTGGGCCGGGTGCGCCGGGTGCGCCGGTCGTGGCCGTGGTGCCCACCGGCTCGTCCGAGTCCGTCGACTCGCCCGAGTCGAATCCCGACGTCTCCATCATGCTCGGCGGCTCGTCGTCGTCCTCGAAGGACACATCGGCCCACACCTCCTTGCCGTCCTCCCGGCTCCGAACTCCCCAGCTGCGGCTGCAATCGGCCACCAGCTGCAATCCTCGCCCGGTCAGTGCCAGGGCGTCGTACTGCCGGACGCTCGGGGTGAGCACGAGCGAATCGTGGATCGAGATGTGGACGCCGCGCCCATCGGTGGAGAGCCGCAACAGGTAGGGCGGGGCGGCGTGGAGGAGGGCGTTGGATGCCAGCTCGGTCGCCACGATCATGGCCCGGTACGACGCGTCGTCGGGCACTCCCCACTCGTCCAGCCGGTCCCGAACGGCTCCTCGCACCACGCGTCCGATGGACAAATCGGCTGGAAGCGAGATGTCGGCGGCCTCACCGGCCTCGGGTGCTGTCACGGCGTTTTGATGATACGCAGGCCCTTATCGAAAAGCCCCGCGTTCAGCGATCGACGTCGCCCATCACCGGGTCGATGCTGGCGATCACGGGAACGGCGTCGGCGATCAAACCGCCCCGCAGCATGGGTGGCAGCGCCTGGAGATTCGTGAAGCTGGGCCCCCGGATGTGCAGGCGGTAGGGCTTGTTGGCGCCCTCGGACACCAGATAACAGCCGAGCTCCCCCCGGGGAGACTCGATGGGGACATAGGTTTCGCCGGCCGGTACCCGGAAGCCCTCGGTGAACAGCTTGAAGTGGTGGATCAACGCTTCCATCGACTCGTCGATCCGTGAACGCGGCGGAGGCGTCACCTTGCGGTCCTGGACCCGGTAGTCCCCCGTCGGGAGCAGATCGAGGATCTGGCGGGCGATGTGGATCGACTCGCGGATCTCGTTCAGCCGGATGAGGAAGCGGTCCCAGCAGTCGCCGGCGCTCCCGACGATCACGTCGAAGTCGACCGAGTCGTACGCCAGGCAGGGCAGGTCCCGGCGCAGGTCGGCGGGTACCCCGGTGGAGCGGAGGATGGGGCCGCTGGCGCCGAGGGCGATGGCCTGCTCGGCGGTGATGGCGCCCACCCCGGACAGCCGCTGGTGAAACAGCGGCTGCTGGGCCACGAAGGTGTTGTACTCGTCGAGTCGCTTGTCCATCGTGTCGCAGATGGCCCGCACGTCGTCTCGCCAGCCGTCGGGAAGGTCGGCGGCCACGCCCCCGGGGCGAATGTAGTTGTGGTTCATGCGCAGTCCCGTGACCTTCTCGAAGAAGGCGAGGATCAGTTCCCGCTCCCGGAAGCCGACGATCATGACCGTCGTGGCACCAAGCTCGGCACCCATCGTGGCGATGGAGACCAGGTGCGACGTGACCCGGTTGAGCTCGCACATGAGCATCCGGATCCACGTGGCTCGCGGCGGTATCTCGACATCGAGCAGTCGCTCGACGGCCAGCGAATAGGCCAGTTCGTTGAAGAAGGGCGAGAGGTAGTCCATCCGGGTGACGTTGGTCGAGCCCTGGATGTACATCAGCTCCTCGGCGGTCTTCTCCATGCCGGTGTGGAGGTAGCCGATGACGGGCTTGCTGCGCAGGATGTTCTCGCCTTGGAGCTCCAGCATCAACCGCAGGACGCCGTGCGTCGATGGGTGCTGGGGCCCCATGTTGATGATCATGGTCTCGTCTTCGCGCACCTCGAAGTCGAGGTCTTCGATGTCGAGCACATGACCCTCGGCCAGGCGCAGCACGGCGCCCGACTCCTCCTGGAGGACTTGCGGCGGGGTGGCCGAGCGGGGGGCCAGCTCCTGGGCCCCCTCCGAGGTCAGCCGGCCGATCGAACGCGAAGGCGGGGCATCGGTCACGTCGCTCATTGGTCGGATGCTACCGCTGTGCCGTCGTTCGTGGCAGGAGCGGTGAGGGCGCCCGCGCCCGCGGCTGCGCCCGAGCCGGGTGGTGCCGCCGCTTCGGGGTCCGTGGGCAGCCACACCGTGAACGTGGCCCCTCCACCGGGGGTGGCGGTGGTGGCCACCGTGCCACCGTGGGCGGCCACGATGGCAGCGACGATGGCCAGGCCCAGCCCGGCCCCGCCGTTCTGCCGGGAGCGTGAGGGATCGGCCCGGTAGAAGCGCTCGAACACCTGGCCGCCGCTCTCGGTCGGCAGCCCCGGTCCGTTGTCCGAGACCTCGATCACGCCCGAGCCCGCCCGGGCCCCCACCCGTACCGTCGCCGCCGTGCCGGGTGGGGTGTGGGCCCGCACGTTGGCCAGGAGATTGTCGACCACCTGGCGCAGCCGGGCCGAGTCGCCGGTGACCTCGACGGTGTGGTTGGCCTCCAGGCGAACGGGCCATCGGGGGCCCACCGCGGCGGCGGCGCTGACCGCTTCAGCGGCCAGGCCGACCAGCTCGACGGGCTGCTGCTCGAGGGGGCGCCCCTCGTCCAACCGGGCCAGCAGCAGCAAATCCTCCACCAGCTCGCCCATGCGGACCGTCTCGCTGCGAATGCCCGACAGCACCCGGGCCAGATCTTCGGGGCGGCTGGCGGCCCCGCGCTCGAACAACTCGGCGTAGGCGCTCACGGCCGCGACCGGGGTGCGCAGCTCGTGCGACGCGTCGGCGACGAAGCGGCGGAGCCGTTCCTCCGACTGGCGCAACTGGCGTTCGGTGGCGTCGCGGGCGGCGAAGGCGTCCTGGATCCGGGAGAGCATCACGTTCAAGGTGCGTGCCAGTCGCCCCACTTCGGTCACCTCGGTGTCGCCCGGTACCCGGCGGGCCAGATCGCCATCGGCGATGGCGGCCGCCGTCCGCTCCATGTCGGCCAGCGGTCGCAGGCTCAACCGGATCAGCCACCATCCGAGGGCCACGACCCCGAACAGGGCCAGCACGGTGACAGCGAAGTCGACCCGGGCCTGATGGTGGAGGGTGATGGTCACCTGATCGAGGGGTAGGGCCGTGATCAGCTGACTGCCATCGGGGTACTGCGTGGCCAGCACCCGGTACGTGCGGTGGCCGGGCTCGGCGGAGTCGGTGTTGAACCACGCCTCGGCCCGGTGACTGGTTCCCGAGGTGGTGAAGTCCGAGATGTGGGTGGGTAGGGCCGGTACATCGGGCCCGTCGGGGATCGGCTTCACGACGCGGTCGGCGGCGTCGCGGATCTCGACGAACCCTCCGACCAGGCCGACTGTGGCCGAACTCGACTCGGCAGTGTTGCGGAACGACTCCAACCGGGCGTCCACCTGGTTGTACAAGTTGGAGCGCAGCTGCGAATAGGTCGCGAAGTCGGCGACGACCAGGGCGATGGTCACCATCGCCGCGGCCGCGAGCAGCAGCCGGCCACGCAGCGACATCTACGACGCCGGTTCGCGCAGGGCGTAGCCGACCAGGCGGATGGTGTGGATGAGCGGCGGTCCGATCTGATCGAGTTTCTTGCGCAGGTAGCTCACGTAGGTCTCGACCACATTGGAATCGCCGCCGAAGTCGTAATGCCAGACGTGGTCGAGGATCTGGGTCTTCGACAACACCCGCTTGGGGTTCTGCAGGAAGAATCGCAACAGGCTGAACTCGGTGGCCGTGAGGTTGATCGCCACGCCGGCCCGCCAGACCTGGTGGGTGTCCTCGTCCATCACCACATCGGCGAAGCGCAGCGACCGGTCGTCGGTGTCGCCCTGGGTCCGGCGCAGGATGGCGCGGGTCCGGGCCACCACCTCGGCCAGCGAGAACGGCTTGGTGACGTAGTCATCGCCGCCGATCGCCAGGCCCGCCAGCTTGTCGTCGATGCCGTCGCGGGCGGTGAGGAACAGGATCGGCACCTTGATCCCGTCGGCCCGCAGGCGCCTGGTCACCTCCAGGCCGTCGAGGTCGGGCAGCATCACGTCGAGCACTATCAGGTCCGGCGGCGCCTCCTGGGCGGCACTGAGCGCCGATCGCCCGGTGCCCGCGACGCGCACGTCGAAACCCTCGTAGCGCAGCGCCGTGGCCACGGCGTCGACGATCGACGGCTCGTCGTCAACGACCAGTATCTGTTGGCTGCGGCTCACCATTCACCTCTCGGGGCGCGCGACGGGTGGATACCCGTTTACCATCGCACGTCGGGCTTCGCCATAGCTGGGAATGCACTGTGGCCTGGCTGTGAGGCGGGGCGCGCTCCGCAACCGGGTCACCATTTTCCCCGAATTTTCTTGGAGGGGTGAGGACGAGATGCCGTTCGAGAAGTCGCCTCCGGAACTGGTCGCCCGTTTCGACGAGTTGGCCGCCTTGGCGCCCCAGGCCATGCGAAAGCCGATGTTCGGGTATCCGAGCCTGGTGCTCGACGGTCACCTGTTCATGAGCTTGTACGAGGACCATCTGGTTCTTCGGCTCGGTGGCGATGACCGCAGCGCCCTGCTCGACCTGGGCGGCCACGTCTTCGAGCCCATGGCGGGGCGGCCCATGAAGGACTACGTGCTGGTGCCCGACGCCCTGGTTGCCGACACCGGCGAGATGGCCGCCTGGGTGCAGCGAGCGCTCGCGCACGCCGCGAGCCTGCCGCCGAAGAAGCCCAAGAAACCGAAGGCGCCCAAGGGTTAGGCGGTTGGGGCGGGGATGGCGACTCAGAGCGCCGGACGCCCAGAGAACGCGCATCAGCGCGGATCAGTTGATGTGGGCGTGGTCCTCGATCGCCCGGGTCACGGCGGCGATGATCTCGTCTGTCGAGGCGCCCGGTGTCAGGACCGCGGCCACGCCGAGTTCTTGCAGCGCTGCGCCGTCGGCGACGGGGATGATCCCGCCGATCACGACCGGGATGTCGAGCGCCTGGCTCCGCAGGCGGTCGAGGATCCTCGGTACCAGTGTCATGTGGGCGCCGGAGTGGAGGGACAGGCCGATCAACTCGACATCCTCGTCCCGGGCGGCGGCCACGACCATCTCCGGGGTCTGTTGCAGACCGGTGTAGATCACCTCGAAGCCTGCGTCGCGCAGGATCCGGCCGACCACCTTGACGCCCCGGTCGTGCCCGTCGAGGCCGACCTTGGCGACGAGCACCCGATGGCCCACCCCGGGGCCGAGCCCGCCACGGGGGTCGAGCCCGGTCACAGCGCCGCCCGTTCGACGTAGCGGCCGAACACCTCGGCCATGGCGCCCATGACCTCGCCGATGGTGGCGTAGGCCCGCACGGCGTCGATGATGGCGGGCATCACGTTGGCGGTCGGGTCGGCCGCCGCCTCCCTCACCGCGATGAGGCCGTCCTCGACCGCGCCCGGCGACCGGTGGCGACGCAACTCGGCCAGCCGTTTGCACTGCGCCTGTTCCACCTCGGCTCCGATGGCGAGCAGCGCCACGGCGTCGCCGCCGGGTTCGCGCTCGGTGAAGCGGTTGACCCCGACCTGCACCCGCCGCCCGGCCGCCAACTCGCGCTGGAAGGTGTAGGCCGCTTCGGCGATCTCGGACTGGAACCAGTTGGACTCGATGCCGGCCAGCACCCCTTCGAGGATGGAGCCCCGTCCCCAGTCGTCGAGCTTGGCGAAGATGGCCTCGGCCTGGCGCTCCATCTCGTCGGTCAGCCATTCCACATAGTGCGACCCACCG
This sequence comes from Acidimicrobiaceae bacterium, assembly GCA_030838045.1. Taxonomy (GTDB): domain Bacteria; phylum Actinomycetota; class Acidimicrobiia; order Acidimicrobiales; family Palsa-688; genus JALYXV01. The sequence continues at coordinate 15,721 of JAUTXN010000197.1, read as the reverse complement.
AGGGGGTCGGCGACGGTGGGCGCACCGGTCTCGTAGGCGACGACCTGCTGGGTCCGAAGGGCCAGCCGGGCCGCCTTCTCGGTCGGCAGCGCCAGCGCCTCGTCGAAGGCGTCAGTGTGCAGGCTCTGCGTCCCGCCGAGCGCCGCGGCCAGGGCCTGGATGGCGACGCGGGCGATATTGAGCTCTGGTTGCTGCGCCGTCAGCGACACACCCGCGGTCTGGGTGTGGAAGCGCAGCTGCAGCGAACGGGGATGGGTCGCGCCGTACCGGTCGCGCAGCCATCGGGCCCAGATGCGGCGGGCGGCGCGGTACTTGGCGATCTCCTCGAAAAAGTCGATGTGGGCGTTGAAGAAAAAGCTCAGCCGGGGTGCGAACTCATCGACTGTCAGTCCCGCGGCCGTGACCGCCTCGACATACGCGAACCCGTTGGCGAGGGTGAACGCCAACTCCTGGGCGGCCGTCGAACCGGCCTCGCGTATGTGGTATCCGGACACCGACACCGGGTACCAACGGGGCATTTCGGCGGCACAGAACCGGATCACATCGGCGACCAGGCGCACCGAGGGCCGGGGCGGGAACACGAACTCCTTCTGGGCCTGATACTCCTTCAAGATGTCGTTTTGCAGGGTCCCGCCCAGGGCGGCGCGGGCGATGCCGCGCCGCTCGGCCGCCGCCACGTACAACGCCAGCGCCACCGGAGCGGGAGAGTTGATGGTCATGGAGGTCGTGACCGCCGCCAGGTCGATCCCCGCGAAGAGGTCCTCGAAATCGGCCAGCGAGTCCACCGCCACGCCCGCTTTGCCGACTTCGCCCGCGCTACGCGGGTCGTCGGAGTCGCGGCCCATCAGCGTCGGCAGGTCGAACGCCGTGCTGAGGCCGTCGCCCCCGGCCCGGAGGATCTCCCGGAACCGGGCGTTGGTGTCCTCGGCGGTGCCGAACCCGGCGAACATCCGCATGGTCCACAGCTTCGATCGGTACATCGAGGCGTAGGGCCCGCGCGTGTAGGGGAACAGGCCCGGGAACTCGCCGTCGTCGGGGCCGTACACCGGCTGGAGTGGGACGCCCGAGATGGTGGAGGGGTCGAGGTCTCGCACGTGCGAGCGGGCGAACAACTCCCGCCACTCGTCGCCGTTGGTGCTCCCGCCTGCGCCCACGCGGGCCATGGTACTTGGACTTCCGACTATCTGGCGACCGATAGTCGGCTATCCTCGGGTTGTCATGGTCGGACGCCTGCTGCCTCTCGATCCCATCGAAGAAGCGCGTCGCCAGTGGGACCGGCGCTGGCCGGGGGGGGCGACGATGGCCGCGGCCACGTCGATCATGCGGGCCCAGCAGATTGTCCAGGCGTCGGTCGACGAGGCCCTGAAGCCGTTCGGGTTGACCTTCGCTCGCTACGAGGCGTTGGTCCTGCTGGCGTTCAGCAAGCGCGGCCTGCTCCCGATGGGGAAGATGGGTGAGCGGCTGATGATCCACCCGACCAGCGTCACCAATATCGTGGACCGTCTCGAGGGCCAGGGCTTCGTGCGCCGCCGGCCCCACGAGCGCGACCGTCGCACCACCCTGGTCGAGATCACCAAGACGGGTCGGGAGGTCATGGATCAGGCGACCGGAGCGGTCGTCGCCTCCGGCTTCGGCCTCGCGGCGCTGCCCGAGACGCAGTTAGACGAGCTCACGTCCCTGATCCGGGCGGTTCGGGTCGGAAGCGGCGAGGTCCCCGCCTGAGGTGCACTGGTTTTCCGGACAGGGCGGAGTACAAACCGTCGTGTCCACAACGGTTTGTACTCCGGCCCCCCCGGGCGGGGGCGAGATGATCGGGGCTAGTCGCCGATGTGGTCGGCGGGGATGGTGCCCATGCGACCCGCCCGGAAATCGTCGAACGCCTGGGCCAGCTCGCCCTGGGTGTTCATGACGAACGGGCCGTACCAGGCCACGGTCTCACCGATGGGCCGGCCGCCGAGGATCAGCACCTCCAGGGCGGGCGAACGGCTCTCCTGAGTCGGGGCGGCCGCGAGGACTACGACGTCGCCCCGGTCGAACACCGCGAGTTGGCCGGACCCGACGGGTCGGTGTTCCGCGCCGGCGCGGCCATGGCCGCTCAGCACGTAGGCGAGGGCGTTGAAGTCGGACCGCCACGGCAACCGCAGCTCGGCTCCCGGCTGGATCGTGGCGTGCACCATCGTGATCGGAGTGTGGGTGACCCCGGGGCCGTCGTAGTCGCCGAGCGTCCCGGCGATGACGCGTACCAACGCGCCGCCGTCGGGGGACGCCAGCAGCGTGACCCGCTCGGCACCGATGTCCTGGTAGCGGGCCGCGACCATCTTGTCGGCCGCGGGCAGGTTCACCCACAGTTGAATCCCGTGGAACAGGCCGCCGCTCACGACGAGTGATTCGGGCGGGCGCTCGATGTGCAAGATGCCCTTGCCGGCGGTCATCCATTGTGTGGCGCCGTTGGTGATCAGGCCGCCGCCGCCGGTCGAGTCCTGGTGCTGGAAGGTGCCGTCGATCATGTACGTCACCGTCTCGAAGCCTCGGTGTGGATGCCATGACGTGCCCTTGGGCTCGCCCGGCCCGTATTCGACCTCGCCCATCTGATCCATGTGAATGAAGGGGTCGAGCAGCCGCTGGTCCACGCCCGCGAACGCTCGACGAACCGGGAATCCCTCGCCCTCGAAGCCCCGGGGGGCGGTCGTGACGGTGCGCACGGCGCGCTCGATGGCGCCTTCACTGCTCGCGGTGGCGATCCTCGGGAGACTCAGGGTGTCTTCGACGGTTACTGCCGGCATGGCTCCTCCTCTGTCTCACCGAACAACAAGTTGAAAGCTCAAATATTCCGACGGCTAACCAACGGTTCAGTTACGGGGGGCTGAGCTTGGATCCCGTGCCCCTCGGCCATTTCAATGGACAGTATGGACTGGGTCGCGATCGCCGGCATCGGGGCGGCCGTGGGGTTCCTCGCAGGAATGTTCGGCAAGGGCGGCTCGGCGATCGCCACGCCGCTGCTGCACGCGGTCGGCGTCCCTGCCATCGTTTCTGTGGCGGCACCGCTCCCGGCGACCATCCCGTCCACCCTGGTTGCGTTCTCGGCCTACTGGAGCCGCGATCTCGTCGACCGCCAGGTACTGAAGTGGAGCATCGGGATCGGAGTGCCGGCCACGGTCGTGGGTGCGCTGGCGACGCGCTGGATTGGAGGGGGCGCGCTGGTGACCGTGACCGATGTGGTGGTCGCAGCCCTTGGCTTGCGGTTACTGCTCGGTCCCGCCGCCCCCTCTGACGCCATCGGCGATGCAACCCGGGACACCCCGGGCTTCCGAGTACGGCTGGCGCTGGTGTCGGCGGCGGTCGGCCTGGGCGCAGGACTGCTGGCCAACAGCGGCGGGTTCCTGTTGGCGCCGCTGTACATCGCGGTGTTGCGGATGCCGCTCAAGGCCGCCTTCGCCTGCTCCTTGGCCGTCGCCGCCGCCCTGGCCGTTCCCGGCACCATTGTCCACGCGGCACTGGGCCACATCGACTGGGCGATCGTGGCGGTGTTCGGGCTGACCAGCGTGCCCTTCTCGTACTGGGGCGCTCGGGTGGCGGTGCGCTCGAGCGCCAGGTGGCTGGGCCGGGCGTACGGGGCCGTGCTCGTGGTAGTCGGCGTCGTATTCCTCGCCTTCGGGCGCTAGATCCTTTCGGGCAGACGTTCTTGCGCCCGGTGACCGGGTCGGGGAGGCTGAGCCGGTGAAGGGGGCGTCTGGTGGCGATTGAGATCCGACCGGTGGTGGGGCGCCGGGGCCGGTCGCAGTTCGTGGACGTCCCGTTCCGACTGTTCGGGGATGACCCCAAATGGGTTCCACCGCTGCGGATGTCGGTGCTCGACCGCATCTCACCCAAGAACCCGGCCAACGAGCACCAGGTCACAAGACTGTGGATCGTGTACCGCGACGGTGAGCCCGTGGGACGCATCGGCGCCTGCGTCGACAGCTTCTTCAACGAGTACCAGGGTGTCCGATGGGGCTGGGTCGGGTTCTTCGAAGTGGCGGACGACCCCGAGGCGGTGGCGGCGCTGTTCGATGTGGCCTGGCGGTGGCTCAAGCTGCAGGGCGCAGCCACGGCAGTCGGCCCCGCCTCGTTCACCACCAACGATGACATCGGGCTATTGGTCGAGGGATTCGAGGATCCGCCGTACTTCCTCTGCGTGCACAATCCCCCGTATTACGAGCAGCATTGGGTGGCCAACGGCTGGGAACAGGCGATGGACCTGTGGGCGTGGAAGCTGGTCCGGGGTGAGATAGGCCTCGACGAGCGCCAACGAAAGACGCTGGGACGGCTGCGGGAACGGGCCAAGATCACCATCCGACCGATGCGGATGAAGGATTTCGATGCCGAGGTGGGCCGGCTGTTCGAGGTGTACAACGCCGCGTGGAGCAAGAACTGGGGTTTCGCGCCCATGCCCGAAGCGGAGATCAAACACCTGGCCAAATCGATGAAGCAACTGATCGACCCCGAGCTGACGCTGGTGGTCGAGAAGGCCGACGGCGAGCCGGTGGGGGTGGCCATCATCCTGCCTGACGTCAACCAGGTCATGCCCAAGCTGCGTTCGGGGCGGTTGCTGCCCTTCGGCTGGTACCACCTGCTCCGTGGGGTTCCCAAGGTCACGAGGGTTCGATACTTCGCCCTCGGCATCAAGCCCCAGCACCAGAACTTGGCCCTGGGTCCGATCATCTATCAGGAGGGCCTGGATCGCATCATGGCCCGCAGCCACATCGTCGAGGCCGAGGCTTCATGGATCCTGGCGTCCAACGACCGCATGAACAAGGCGATCGAAACCCTCGGTGGCACCCGCTCCCGAGTGTGGCGGCTGTATCAGCGGGCTCTGTAGCGCTCGGCCGCCGACTCGGCCGCAGACCCGTCGGCCTCCGGGTTGGGTGGGCTCAGATCGGGCAGCGCCAGGATCCGCAAGTCGAGCAAGGCGTGGATCACCATGGCCGGAAGCAGGCTTCCCGTCGACAGCACCAACCAGGCCAAGTAGGCGCCGACCAGCCCGGTCAGGACGACGCCCCGGGGACCCTGGTAGAGGTGGACCAGCCCGAAGGCAGCGGCGGTGATCACGACCAACCACAGGCGCGTGGCCCCAGGCCACAGCCAATGGACGTAGGCGATGCCGAATCCCCGCAGGAGCAGCTCCTCGCAGATCCCGGCGGTGACCGCCAGCAGGGCGAACACCTGGCGTTCCCGGCGAGACTTGGGCAGCAGGGCTTCGAACCCCCGGGCCTGGCGCCGCAGGGCCTCACGAATCCCTCGCCCGCCGAAACGGAACAGCAGGGCACTGAGGCCGAGGACCACCGCCACCTCTGCCACCAGCGCGGCATTCGACCGGGGGTGGGGCCCGGCATGCAGTCCGATTGAAGAGGGTCCGCGCCGGGCCAGCAACCCGATGATTGCCACCACCACCACGGTCGCCCATTCGCCGATGATGCCCCGGCGGTAGTGCCGCAACCGAGCCCCAGGGTCGACCGCGACCGTGTCGACGAGACGCCGGTAACGTCGCCGTCCGGCCCAGGGCTGGACCAGGACCAAGACGACGGCCAAGGCGGTGGCGAGAATGGCGGCGATCGCCCCAGTCATCGCGGGGAGGGTACTGGGCCCGGACGGGGGCCTACAGTGACGCCATGTCGAGCGGAGCGCCTCCCCTGGCGTTGCACCCCGACGCCCGGGCGCTCGAGTTCCTGCTCGGGACGTGGGTCGGCGAGGGACAGGGCCATTACCCGACGATCGCCACGTTCGGGTACCGAGAAGAGGCCCGCTTCTGGCACGTCGGAAAGCCGTTCCTGGCGTACAGCCAGCGGACGTGGGCGCTCGACGATGGGCGGCCCCTGCACAGCGAGACCGGCTATTGGCGTCCCAAGCCCGACGGGGTGGTGGAGCTCGTCATTGCCATCCCGACGGGCCACGTGGAGGTCGACGAAGGCACGCTCCACGGGACCACGCTGGTGCTCTCCAGCCGGTTGGTCGGGGCGACGTCGACCGCCAAGACGGTCACCGGTGTCACCCGGCAGCTGGAGGTCGACGGCGACGTGCTGCGCTACGTGGTGTCGATGGCCGCGGTCGGCGAGCCGCTTCAGGAGCACCTGACCGCCGAGCTCCGCCGGGCGCCCTAGTCCGGCCGGCGCGGCGGGCACGATCGACAACACCGCGTCCGTCGACTCGGTGGGCCGGGCGACCTTAGGCCGCCTTTTGCAGCAGCTGGCGGAGGGTCGGCTCGAGCTCGGAGAACCCGAAGGAATACCCGCTGTCCAGCAGCTTCTTCGGCAGCACCCGCTGGCCCGCGAGCAGCATCTCGGCGACGAGCTCGTGGCCCAGCACCGCGGACAACCCGAACTTGGGCGCCGTCACCAGGGTGGGACGGCCGAGGACCGAGCCCAGGGTCTTGGTGAACTCGCCGTTGGTCACCGGATTCGGTGCCGTCAGGTTCAGCGCCCCGGACAGCGACTCGGTCCGCAGGGCGTGAATGATCCCTCCCACCTCGTCGACGAGCGAGATCCAACTCTGGTACTGCTCGCCCGACCCGAGCCGTCCGCCCATGCCGACCCGGAACAAGGGGAGCTGCTTCTTCAGTACCCCACCCTCGGGGCTGAGGACGATTCCCGTGCGGACGTGCACCACCCGGATGCCGGCCGCCTCGGCCGGCGCCGTGGCCTCCTCCCAGCGCTGGCAGACCTCGCTCAGGAATCCCGAACCGGCGGGACTGCTCTCGTCGACCATGGCGTCGCCGCGGTCGCCGTAATACCCGATCGCGGAGCCGCTGACCAGCACCGACGGGCGTGGCTGGGCCTCGGCCAGCCGGCGCGACAACAGGTCGGTCGAGGCGACCCGGCTGTCGAGGATTCGCCGCTTCTGCTCCGCTGTCCAACGCTTGTCGGCGATCGGCTGGCCGGCCAGGTGCACCGCCGCGTCCACGCCCGCCAAGTGGGCGGCGTCGAGCTGGCCCGCCTCCGGGTCCCACGCGATCCGGCCCGGTCCCGCCGAGCCCCGTACCAACGCCACGACGTCATGGCCCTGGCGCTCGAGCTCGGATACGAGCGCGGAGCCGATCAGGCCGTGGCTTCCCGTGACGGCGATTCGCATGACCGCAGTCTTACGCTGAGCGGCGGCCTAGGGGCCGAAGCCGCAACCGTGGAGCTCAGGACTTCTCGGCCGCGGGACCGTACGGCTGATCGGCCTGGTCGTAGCACTCGGCGTGGTAGTGCTCGACCCGCACCCAGTTGCCTTCCCGGTACACGTTGGCGATGACCTGGCGCAGCTGCATGCGGGCGGCAAACTTGATGGGGGCGCCGCAATGGGCGCAGTTGGCGGTGTTCCCGGGCTCCACCTGTCGAATCACCGCTCGGCTGATCATCATGGCTCTGGACGTTCCCTGCATTGCCACTGCGTCGGCGTTCACGCCGCTGGTCTGAAGCAAAACTAGTGCGAGCCGTCCTGAACCGGCCGCACCGGGGCCAGAGTCCGACCCAGCCGAACCGCCTCACCGACCAGTTGGCGCACGCTCGCCTCATCGGCGCCGGCGGCAACCATCGCCTGCACCTGACCCTCGACCAGGTCCGCCAGAGTGTCGGCGTCGACGCCTGCCCCGGCGGCCCGCGGCCGGCCGGGAACGTCACCGCCGGCCCCGAGCCGGTGCTCGGCATCGGCCGCCACCGCCTTGGCCACCATGGAGCACACGACCGCCACGGCGGTGACGAGGCCGAAGGTCACGGCCGCGCCGTTGTGATTGAGGATCGACGTCACGATCATCCCCGCGATCCCGGCCACGCACACCACCAGCGCCGCCGTCCTCACCAACCCGACGCTGATCACCGGCCTAGCCCCGGACCAGGGGCTTGTAGCGGATCCGGTGCGGCTGGTCGGCGCTCGAACCGAGGCGCTTGTGGCGGTCGGCTTCGTAGTCGCTGAAGTTGCCCTCGAACCACCGCACCTCGGAGTCCCCCTCGAACGCCAGCACGTGGGTGGCGATGCGGTCGAGGAACCACCGGTCGTGGCTCACCACCACGACGCAGCCCGGAAACGACAGGAGGCCCTCCTCCAGCGCCCGCAGCGTGTCGACGTCGAGGTCGTTGGTGGGCTCGTCGAGCAGCAGGACGTTGCCGCCGTCACGCAGCACCTTCGCCAACTGCACCCGGTTGCGCTCGCCTCCGGAGAGGTCGCCGACCTTCTTCTGCTGGTCGGAGCCCTTGAAGCCGAACCCGGCCACGTAGGCCCGCCCGTGCAGCTCGCGACCGCCGACGACGAACGTGTCGTGGCCGCCCGTGACCTCCTCGAAGACGGTGTTGGCCGCCGCCAAATTGTCGCGTGACTGGTCGATGTACGCCAGCTTCACCGTGGAGCCGGTCTTGAGCACGCCGCGGTCGGGCGCCTCCGTCCCGACGATCATGCGGAACAGCGTGGTTTTCCCCGCCCCATTGGCTCCGATCACCCCGACGATGCCGCCCGGAGGCAGGGAAAAGGAGAGCCCGTCCATGAGCAGGCGGTCTCCGAAGCTCTTCACGACCTCCTCGGCGGTCACCACCTCGGTCCCCAGCCGGGGACCCGGGGGAATCGTCAACTCGAGCTTCTCCGCCGCCCGCTCGACCGCCTCGGACTCGGCGACCAGGGCGTCGTAGGAGTTGACCCGGGCCTTGCCCTTGGCCTGGCGGGCCCGGGGCGACATGCGGATCCACTCGAGCTCCCGCTCCAGGGTCCGGCGCCGGCGCTCGTCGGCCTTCTGCTCACCGGCCAGGCGGGCCTGCTTCTGCTCCAGCCAGGACGTGTAGTTGCCCTGCCAGGGGATGCCGGCGCCCCGATCCAGTTCGAGGATCCATCCGGCCACGTTGTCCAAGAAGTAGCGATCATGGGTCACGGCGACGACGGTGCCCGGGTACTCCTGCAGGGTCCGCTCCAGCCACGCCACCGACTCGGCGTCGAGATGGTTGGTGGGCTCGTCGAGCAGCAGCAGGTCAGGTTTGGCGAGGAGGAGCCGGCACAGGGCGACGCGGCGACGCTCGCCGCCGGAGAGGGTGCTGACCTCGGCGTCGCCCGGTGGGAGGCGCAGGGCGTCCATGGCGATCTCCAGGGTCCGCTCCAGGTCCCAGGCGCCCGCGGCGTCGATGCGGTCCTGCAGGTCGGCCTGCTCGGACAGCAGCTTGTCGAAGTCGGCGTCGGGTGCGCCCATGGCGTCGCACACTTCGTTGAACCGGTCGAGGAGCGCTTTGGTCTCGAACACCCCGGCCGCCACGTTGCCCGCCACGTCGGTCGTGGGGTCGAGCTGCGGCTCCTGGGGGAGGTAGCCGACGGTGAAGCCGGGGGTGAGGCGGGCGTCGCCGGTGAAGCCGTCGTCGGTCCCCGCCATGATCTTGAGAAGCGAGGACTTGCCCGAACCGTTGGCACCGATCACGCCGATCTTGGCGCCGGGGAAGAACGAAAGGTTGATCCCCCGCAGCACTTCCCGGTCGGGCGGATAGAAGCGCCGGAGGTCTCGCATGGTGAAAATGAACTGCGCCGTCATGCCGGGCACGGTACAAGGCCGGTGTGACTGCGAGGTCGCCCGGTACTCTGGAGGGGCGATGTCGAGCGAAACCAACGCCGACGACCGGCGGTGGCTAGGCCCCAACGCCTGGTTGGTCGACGAGATGTACGAGCAATACCGACAGGACCCGTCGTCGGTGAGCGAGAGTTGGCAGGAGTTCTTTGCCGACTACCACCACCGCGGCCTCGTCGCCACCAGGCCCGAGCCGGCTCAGGCCCCCGACTCCGGGGTCGGGGCCCCGGCCGCGCCGATCGCGTCGGGCGCGCCGATCGCGTCGGGCGCGCCGGTCGTCGCGGCGCCCGTGCGACCTCCGGTCCCGGCGCCTGCGGTGCCCGCCGCCGTCGACGGTGGCGCCGGCGAGCCCGGTCCCGGGGCGGGCGAGGAGGTGGTGCCACTGCGGGGGGCGGCGGCTCGCATCGCGGCCAACATGGAGGCCAGCCTGGGTGTGCCGACCGCCACGAGTGTGCGGGTCGTCCCGGCCGGCCTGCTCGAGGTCAACCGCCGCATCCTGAACAACCAGCTGGCCCGCGTGGGGGCGGGCAAGGTGAGCGTCACCCACCTGATCGGCTTCGCCGTGGTCAAAGCGCTCCAGGCCGTGCCCGCCATGAACTCGTCGTTCGTGGCCGGGGACCCCCCGGGGGTGGTGCACCATTCGCATGTCGGCCTCGGCCTGGCCGTCGATCACAAGAAGTCCGACGGCAGCCGCACCCTTCTCGTGCCGGTCATCACCGGCGCCGACACCTTCGAGTTCCGGTCCTTTTGGACGGCATACGAGGAGCTGATCCGCAAGATCCGCACCAACAAGATCAGCCCCGACGACTTCGTGGGGGCGACGGTGACGCTCACCAATCCGGGAACGGTCGGGACGGTCGGCAGCGTGCCCCGGTTGATGCCCGGCCAGGGGGTCATCGTGGCGGTCGGCAGCCTCGACTATCCCGCCGAGTGGCAGGCGGCCGACCCTCGCACGCTGGCGGCCATGGGGCTCTCCAAGGTCATCACGGTGACCTCCACCTACGACCACCGGATCATCCAGGGCGCCGAGTCGGGGTTGTTCCTGGCTCGGGTGCATCAGCTGCTGATCGGCGAGCACGACTTCTACGACGAGATCTTCCGCTCGATGGGCATCCCGTACGAGCCGGTCCGGTGGCTGCGCGACATCAACGACCCGTCGGGCAACGACGCCGCCCACACGTCACAGATCCAGAAGCAGGTCCACGTCCAGACCCTGATCAACATGTACCGGGTCCGGGGCCACCTCATCGCCCATCTCGATCCGCTCGACTGGCGCGAGCCCCACACCCATGCCGAGCTCAACACCACGACCTACGGGCTGACGCTGTGGGACCTGGAGCGGGAGTTCCTCACCGACGGGCTGGCCGGCAAGGCGAGCATGAAGCTGGGCGACATTCTCGGCGTGCTGCGAGACGCCTACTGCCGCACCGTCGGCGTGGAGTACATGCACATCCAGGAGCCGGACCAGAAGAAATGGATCCAGGAGCACGTCGAAGGCGTCTCGATCCAACTGCGCCCCGAGGAGCACCGTCACATCCTCACCCGGCTGAATGCCGCCGAGGCGCTGGAGCGATTCTTGGACACCAAGTACATCGGCCAGAAGCGCTTCGGGTTGGAAGGGGCGGAGTCCGCCATCGCGCTGCTCGATGCGGTGCTCGACCAGGCCGGCGAGGCGGGGATGGAGAGCGCCGTGCTCGGGATGGCCCACCGGGGCCGCCTGAACGTGCTGATCAACATCGTGGGCAAGAGCTACGGCGAGCTGTTCCAGGAGTTCGAGGGCAACCTCGACCCCGACACCACCCAGGGATCGGGAGACGTCAAGTACCACAAGGGATATCACGGCAAGTTCACCGGCCTGTCGGGCATCGAACTCGACGTCCACCTGTCGTCCAACCCGTCGCATCTCGAAGCGGTCGACCCCGTCGTCGAGGGGATGACCCGTGCCTACCAGGACCTGAGCTCAGCCGACACGGGAAGCCGGCGGCCGGTCTTGGCGGTGCTGGTCCATGGTGACGCGGCGTTCGCCGGCCAAGGGGTGGTGGCCGAGACGCTCAATATGTCGGCCCTGCGCGGCTACACCACCGGCGGGACGGTGCACCTGGTCATCAACAACCAACTGGGCTTCACCACCAACCCGGAATCGGCCCGATCGTCGGTGTACGCCACCGACGTGGCCAAGATGGTCCAGGCGCCGATCTTCCACGTGAACGGCGACGATCCCGAAGCGTGCGTGCGGGTCGGTCGCCTGGCGTTCCAGTTCCGCCAGGCGTTCCACAAAGACGTCGTCATCGACATGGTGTGCTACCGGCGGTTCGGGCACAACGAGCAGGACGACCCGAGCCTCACCCAGCCCCGGATGTACGACCTGATCAAGATCCACCGCAGCGTGCGGAAGATCTACACCGAGACGTTGGTGCGCCGCGGTGACATCACGATGGAAGAGGCCGAGGCGGCGCTGAAGGACTTCAGCACCCGGCTGCAGGCGGCCTTGGACGAGACCCGGGCGGCCGCGCCGCCCCGGCCCACCCGGCTGCCCGCCCGCCTGCCGTCGGCGCCGGTGCTGCCCCCGATCGCCACCGGTGTCCCGATCGAGACACTGGATCGCATCGCGTCGGTGCTGCACAACCCGCCCGAGGGGTTCACGGTGCATCCGAAGCTGATCCGGGTGTTCGACAACCGGGCCAAGCTGTGGGCCGGGGGAGAGGCCGACTGGGCGCTGGGCGAGGCGTTGGCGTACGGGACGCTGCTGCTGGAAGGACACGACGTGCGGCTGGCGGGCCAGGACACCCGCCGGGGCACATTCGGTCACCGCAACGCGGCCCTGATCGACGTCCGGACCGGGGCGGAGTGGATCCCGTTGCAGCACCTGGAGCCGTCTGGGTCTCCCGCTCCGGCTTTGTCCCTGGCCCCGGCTCCGGCTCCGGCTCCGGCGAACGGCGGGGCGTTGGGGGCGTCGGGCGCGGCAGGCGGGCCTCAGCAGTCGCCGGGCCGGTTCTTCGTGTACGACTCACTCCTGTCGGAGTACGCCGCGATCGGATTCGAGTACGGATATTCGGTCGTGCAGCAGGATGCGCTCGTCGCCTGGGAGGCCCAGTTCGGCGACTTCGTCAATGGCGGCCAGGTCATCATCGACCAGTTCCTCGTGGCGTCACGGGCCAAATGGGGACAGACCTGTGGCCTGACGCTCCTCCTCCCGCATGGCTACGAGGGCCAGGGCGCGGAACACAGCTCGGCGCGAGTCGAGCGGTTCCTGCAACTCTGCGCCGAGGACAACATTCAAGTCGCCAACCCCACGACCGCGGCCCAGCTGTTCCACCTGCTGCGCCGCCAGGTCCATCGCAGCGCCAAACGGCCGTTGATCCTGCTCACACCGAAGAAGTACCTCCGGGCGCGGGAGGCGTACAGCAAAGCGGAGGAGTTCTCGACCGGCCATTTCCGGGAGGTGATCGACGACAATGTCGCCGACCCGCAGTCCGTGGCGCGTGTGATCCTCTCCTCGGGCAAGATGGCGTTGGATCTCCTGTCCTACCGCCAGCGAGCCGGGGTCGGTGCCGGGGCGGCATCGGATGGCGATGCTGCGGTGGTGCGAGTCGAGCAGCTCTACCCCTGGCCGGACGACCAAATCGCGGCAATTCTGGCCCGGTACCCGAAGGCGGCACAGGTGATCTGGGCCCAAGAGGAGCCGGAGAACATGGGCGGCTGGTGGTTTGCTCGCGCCAAGCTGCAGAGGTTGCTCGACGGCGACGGCCGGCTGTCGTCGGTGGCTCGCCTGCCCTCGGGTTCGCCCGCCACGGGCAGTGCCGCCCTTTCGACGCTGGAGGCCGAGGACCTCATGCGTCGTGCGTTTGGAGGGGGATAGGGCCCTTCGTCGTGGCCGCCTGTCGGCGACCATTTTGTGACACCTTCTGGCCGGAATGGGGACATTCCCTCAATTGGTTCAGCCACGATGCTTGACTCTTAACCGAAATGGCAGCGCGCCACGTCGTCGTCGACGGATCCAACCTGGCCACCGAGGGCCGCTCCATGCCCAGCCTGGCCCAGCTGGACCAGGCGGTGCGGGAGTTCTTGCTCGAGAATCCCGATGATGTCGTTACTGTCGTCGTCGACGCCTCGTTCGGTCACCGGATCGACAGCAGCGAGTTCAAGATGTTCGAGGAAGCCGAGGCGGCGGGCGAACTGGTGTCGCCGCCCGCCGGGGCGATCGGCCGAGGCGACGCTTTCCTGCTGCGCATCGCCGACAAGACCGGGGCGACGGTGTTGTCCAATGACTCCTTCCAGGAGTTTCACGGCGACTACGACTGGCTGTTCGAACGCGGGCGGCTGATCGGCGGCAAGCCGGTCCCCGGTGTCGGGTGGATCTTCACCCCCCGTACGCCGGTGCGCGGGCCGCGGTCGCGCGAAGCGGTGAAGGAGGCCAAGCGCAAGACCAAGGGCGAAGCGGAGTCCGCCATGCCCGGCCTCGATCTGGCTGCGGAACGGTCCCGGACCAAAGGGAAGGGGAAAAAGAACGTCGAGCGCGCCATCGCGGTTGCGCTCGAAGAGGTCGTGGCGCCCAAGGACAAACCCCGCCGGCGCCGCAAGGGCGGGTCACCGCCCGCAGACCCGGTCAATGACCCGTTGTCGTTCATCACCTTCATCGCCGCCCATCCGCTGGGCGCGGAGGTGACCGCGACGGTGGACTCGTTCGCTTCCCATGGGGCATTCGTGGACTGCGAAGGCGCCCGGTGTTACGTGCCCTTGTCGGCGATGGGTGAACCGCCGCCGAAGAGCGCCCGGGAGATCTTCTCCAAAGGCGAGGAAGTCAGATTCGTCGTGCAGGCACTGGACCCGCAGCGCCGGGGAGTCGAACTGGCGCTGCCCGGCTTTGCCAAGATCGCGGGTGCGCCGACCGAGGAGACGGTCGCGGCCGAAATCGAGGCGGCGGAGAGCGACAACAACGCCGCGTCGGCTGGGACCGGCGGGACCACGGCGGCGCCGCCGGCACGGCGCAGCCGGAAGAAGGCGGCTCCGGTGGTCGAAGTGAATGGCGATGCCGACGAGGCGCAGGAGCCGGTCAAGAAGGCGTCCATCCGGCGGCGATCACCCGCGGCTGCCACGGCTGTTGCGGATTCGGATCGGGACGCCGTGGGCGCCGCATCTGGCCCGGCGAAGCCGACGTCGCCGGCCGCGGATGCTCCAGCCATGAAAGCTGCCCCCCGCCGGCGAGGGCGCCCGGCAGCCGAGGCGACTCCGGCGGCTCAGACGATCCCGGAGGCGGATGACCCGGCGCCGGTGCCGTCTGCGACCAAGAAGGCGGCCGCGAAAGCCCCTCGGAAGCGCCCGGGGGCGACGGCAGGAACGGTCAAGGCGTCGGCGGCGCCGGACGGGGGGCCTGACGCGCCGCCAGCCGAGCCGTTGGTGACCGAGGCCGCGCCCCGCCGGCGGGGACGATCCGGGCAGGCAGCGGCTCCCACGTCGGATGCGACGTCCGATGCGACAGCCTCCCCGGCGCCGACCAAGGCGGCGCCGCGCCGGAGGGGAAGCACCCAGACCGTCGGGCCGGAGACGGAGGCGTCGACGACCGGTGTCACCGAGGCGACCGCCGGATCGGACGCACCGCTTCAAGCGGCGGCGCGGAGGGGGCGGGGACGAGGACGCGGGGCCCCGGCGCCGGCGCCGGATTCGAGTGAACCCGCGCTCCAGTCCGAGCACGCCTCGTCGGACCCCAGCGACGCACCGGAGGAGGCGGTGCCCGCCAAGCGCCGGGCGGCCTCGCGCCCTGCACGGACCACGCCACCCGACCCGACCCCCCCGCCACTGCCCCCGCCCCCGCCACTGCCCCCGCCCACCGACGTTGGCGGACCAGCCCCGGCAGCAAAGCGATCCCGTAGCGCCAGCCGCCGGGCCGCGCCGGCGCCCGCGCCCGCGCACGCGCCCGACGACACCGAACCTGCCAACGTGGCGCCGCCAGCCGCCAACGAGCCCGCATCGGTCACCGCGACGCTCGACGGATCGCCGGAAGCGGCTACACCCCGCTCCCGGGCCCCACGGCGCCGCAGCCGGTCGCAGATCGCGGCTCCCGAGCCCGTAACCGAGCCCGAGCCGACTGCCCCGTCCACGCCCTAACGGGTAACGCACCCGCACAGCGAGTATCAGGGCACGGTCCCGGCACTCAGTAAAGGGTGACCATCG
>JAUTXN010000195.1 GCA_030838045.1 Acidimicrobiaceae bacterium | reverse complement strand
CCCTAGCGGGCAGCGGCGGTGAAGCTGACGTCGCTGTAGTGGGCCCAGCTACCGGCGATGTAGCTGTACACCCGAGCCCACAAGGTGCGGCCGGCGGGCAGGGCGGGCACGGCGAGGCTGGTTTGGCTGGCCGGCAGCGGTCCGGTGTTGACCAGGTCGTAGCCGCCGGCGGTCGTCCCGACCGTGATCCCGTAGTACCCGGCGCTGGTGACCGGCGACCAGGTGAAGGGCTGCGTGGTGTCGACGTTCGTTGCTCCCGCGGTCGGCCGGGTAAAGGTCGCCATGCTCGGTCCGGTTACCGAGAACTTGACGTCGGTCCACGTCCACGTCGACTGCACGTAGGTGTAGACCCGGGCCCACAGTTGCTGGCCGCCAGGGAGTGCCGGAACGGTGTAGCTGAGCTGGTTGGCCGGAAGCAGCCCGCTGTTGACCAGGTCGACTCCGCCCTGGCTCGTCCCGACGGTGAGGCAGTAGTACTGGCCACCGGCGACCTGCTGCCAACTGAAGGGCTGGGCCGACGGGAAGATCACGGTGCCGCTGGTGGGGAACACGAGCGACGCCGCGGGTGGCGGCGGGTAGGCGCCGAAGGCCTCTGCCAGCCACACCTGCCCCTTGCTGTCGGTGGCCACGCCGACACCCGTGCGGTTGAAGGCCTTGTCCACCATGTTGGCGAAGTGGTCGGGGCTCGCGACCAAGGAGTTGTAGACCGCGCTCAGGCTGTAACCGTCACCGATGTTCTCGCCGATCTTCGTCCAGCCCGACGGGGCCTGGGAGGCGAGGTTGGGGTTGTGGGACAGGACACCGGTGCTGGCCATGTGGTTGGCCCATTGCTGTGCCACGGAGGTGAGTGTGGCATCGGCGGCCAAAGGAGCCGCGCTGACGGTCGCTCGAAGGTTGTTGACCAAGGCCACGATGTCGCTTGGCGCGTCCGCCTGGGCGGGCGTGGTCCAGGCCAACAGGGGCAAGCCAAAAGCGGCAATCGCCACCACAATCTTAAGCACCTTCGGACCCATCGAAACTCTCCAGTCAGCTACGGGAAGTTGGGTCCGGTGTGTCGTAGGGCGGCCCCGCTGGCTTGAGAACTATCTCGTCAGACCGTGGCGAGAAATCGCAGGTGCGACGAGAGTTCCGCATTCCGTGCCAGGCAGCGAAAACGGCGCACGGCTTCGTGCGCCGGACGAATCATGGCGATTGCCCCTTACCGCGTCCGCTTTCTCGCGCGCAATCACGCCTGGCACGCCAAATGCGCAGGCAACTGCCCAGGCAACTGCCCAGGTGCTCCTTACGCCCGGCGGCCGAGCATGCCGAGGAGGCGGGTCTGGGCGTCGGCATCGTCGGCCACCTCGACTCGTGTGCCGAAGGCACCGGAGTTCAGGACGGCCGTTTGGGGCTCCATAACGGCGATGCAGACCTCCACCAGCTCGTGGTCGAGGGTGCTGTCCTGGCCGGTCGATTTCGCCAGGTCCCAGCCATGGACGAGGACGTCGGTGAAACGATGCCCGGCAAAGAGTGACCCCGGCACGGGACCGTAGGAGACGGCGCATGGAGCGTCCAGGGCGCCCGGCGCTTCGAAGACTTCGGCCGCCGCCTGGGCGGATTCGTCGTACGCCGCCAGGGGGTCGTCTCCCAGAACGTCGCCGTCGAGCCGATCCCCGACGTCTGCAATGCTGCGACCCGCGCCCAGCTCGGCGGCCCACCAGTTGCCGGTCACGACGTGGTTGAGCAGGGCCCGAACGTCCCAGTCGCCGTCCAGCGTCGGTTGCTCGAGCTGGTCGGGCGCGATGCCTGCCACGATCTTGCGTGTCTCAGCGAGTGCCCGCCGATGATGGTACGCGATGTCGGTCATGTTTCCCTCCCGGTCGGTGCCCCCGGCAGGATTCGAACCTGCGCACCCGCCTCCGGAGGGCGGTGCTCTATCCCCTGAGCTACGAGGGCCCGAGGCCCGAGCTTAGCGACCGGGTGCTGGGCTCGACGGCGGTACCGAGGCCGGGTCCCATACCATCTGCCCAGTGGGGCCACGGACGGTGTTGGTAATCGATGACGACCCGGTGATCGTGAAACTGCTTCAGGTCAACTTCGAGATCGAGGGTTACTTCGTCATCTCGGCTGAAAACGGCCCGTCGGGGCTGATCCGTGCCCGCGACGACCAGCCCGACCTGATCATCCTCGATGTGATGATGCCGGGAATGAATGGCCTCGACGTGGCCCGATCGCTCAAGGCGGCGGCGGAAACCCGGGACATACCGATCATCCTGTTGTCGGCCAAGGCGCAGGCCACCGACGTCTCCGAGGGCCGTGCGGTGGCGGACGACTACATCACCAAGCCGTTCGACCCGCTGGAACTGCTCGACCGGGTAGCCGGCTTCCTCGAGGACCGTCCGAGCCGCAACGGCGAGTAGCCGAGCAGCCGGGCAACGGCGAGCCGCAACGGCGAGTAGCCGAGCAGCCGGGCAACGGCGAGCCGCAACGGCGAGCAGCCGAGCACCGGGGCGGCGAGTCGCCGTCCGGTTGGACGGGCGACGGCAATAGCGTTTTCGGTCCCCTGCCAGACCTGCGACGATTTAGGAAGCCGTGACCGCCATCCGCAGCACCCTCGCCGCCGCCATCGCGGCCTCGCTGAACACTTTGGGTATCGAGGTCGACCCGGGCTCGGTGCATCTCGAGCGTCCCGCTCGCCGCGAGCACGGAGACTGGTCCAGCAACGTGGCCCTCACCCAGGCCAAGGCGGTGGGCCGGCCGCCTCGCCAACTGGCGGCCGACCTGCAGGCCCAACTGACCGCCGACCCACCCCGACACGTGCAGAAGATCGAGATCGCCGGTCCCGGTTTCCTCAACTTCCACCTCGACGACGGCTGGCTCTACGACGTCCTGGCAGACGTCGTCGAAGCCGGGGAGAGCGACTACGCCCGCCTTGACCTGGGCCGGGGCAGGTCGGTGCAGATCGAGTTCGTCTCCGCCAACCCGACCGGCCCGCTGCACGTCGGCAACGGCTGGTGGGCCTCCTACGGCGACGCCGTGGGCCGGTTGCTCGACCGCTGTGGCTGGCAGGTCACCCGGGAGTACTACGTCAACGACACGGGGGGCCAGATCCGCCGCCTCGGCGCCAGCCTGCTGGCCCG
>JAUTXN010000143.1 GCA_030838045.1 Acidimicrobiaceae bacterium | reverse complement strand
CGGCCGCCGCCCTGGCGCCGGTCGCGGCGAACGCCTTCGTGTCCGCCATCGTCGTCGACGCCGGATCCGCATCGGCAGCCGCCCTGTTCGACGACCTCCAGGAATACCTCAAGACCCACAACGTCTCGTTGGGCCCGTTCGACTTCGCAAAGTCGGATTTCTGAGCAGCCTCTCGCGCCACTCGGGGCACGTGATCAGCTTCGGTCCTGGTAGGAGGGGCTGGTTTTCCGAAGATCAATGGGTTCCACGCGAACCCCAAGAATCCGCCGAAGGCATGTTTCGGTTGACGACGGCATCGATCGTATTGCCGCGGGCGGTCGCCCGAAGCGCAACGCTGCTTTTAGACGTCCTCGAACTCGAAGACCATGCTGCGGACTCCGCTGGTGGCGAGTTTCGAAACGTCGTCCGCTGTTTGCTTTCCTTCCGGTGACTGAAATGCTCGTTGGAGAGCCGCAATGTCGTCCCAGTCCAGCTCGGCGATCAAGTAGTAGGACTCCGTTGTGTTGAGGCTGATCGGGCGGTGGGCGACACTAACGGCATGAAGCGCCGTCGTCGTCGCCCTCCCGTCGTGGTGCTGTCCGGGTTCGCCGGGTTCCGGTTCCCCGCCGAGGTCATCATGCTGGCGGTGCGCTGGTACCTCCCCTACGGCCTCCCCTACCTTGACCTGGAAGAGCTCCTAGCCGAACGCGGCGTCGAGGTCGACCACGTCAGCATCTACCGGTGGGTCCTTCGCTTCACACCGCTGCTCATCGACGCCGCCCAGCCGTGCCGCCACCGTGTCGGCGACCGCTGGCATGTCGACGAAACCTACGTCCGAGTGGCCGGGGAATGGCGCTACGTATACCGCGCCGTCGACCAGCACGGCCAGGTCATCGACGTGTTCGTCTCCTCCCGCCGAGACGCCCCAGCGGCGAAGAGGTTCTTCACGAAAGCGATCAAAGCGACCGGCTGCGCGCCCGCCGAGGTGGTAACCGACAAGGCGAGCACCAACCCGGCGGTGCTCGACCAGTTGCTGCCCGGGGCGTTCCACAACACGCGGAAGCATGCCAACAACTCGGTGGAGAACGACCACGGGCGCCTCAAAGCCCGGTTGCGGCCCATGCGGGGACTCAAACAGGATCAATCCGCGCGGATCATCATCGCCGGCCACGCCCTCATCCAGAACCTGCGCAAAGGTCACTACGAACTCGGCGTGGACGCCCCGCCACCCCTGCGCCTCGAGGCCGCCTTCGCGGAACTGGCCTCGAAGATCTAAGCAACCTCAAGGAAAGGGACGGATCAAGACAGGTCGGCCCAGCCGCAAACAACGCAACAGCGCCTCGGGGGGTCGGCATAGTTACAGCGTCTCGAGGAAGGCCAGGAGCTTGTCGCGCCAGGCTAGTAGCGGCCCGGGGCCGGGGTGGCGGATGCCATCCGTTCGAGGGCGCGTTGTTTGATTGTCATGTCGGCGTGGAGATAGGCGCCGGTGGAGCAACCAAGCCTTCTGTTCTCCGAGGGTTGGTCGGGTGGCCTCTCGGGACGAGAGGAGCTTGCACAGCTCAGCCGCTGCGTGGCGGGGAGGCGTGGTCCAGGGCCATGAGGTCCTGCGACTGGCGGCACCAGCAGTGGCCACACTGGACGAGCCCGTCGCCGTCGCTGAGCTGCCGGTAGCGGCGGCAGGTCGAGCAGCGCCCGAAGCCGGCCATGCCGGCCGGCTACCACCACCGCGCCGAGCATGATCCCCACCCCGCATGCTGCGATCCCCAGCGCCGTCAACCAGGTCATCTCCCCAATCATCGCGGACAGCGACGGGTGCCGCCCGACTCTTCGGCGGGGTCAACGTCTTTGTCCGACGCGAGTGCACGGTAGTGGGCTGTTTCGAATCGCGATGTGGGTTCGGGGTCGGCGTTGGCCCGGCACCGGGGGGTGGTCGGTCGTCGGGCCGGTTGACAGGAGTTTCGGTGTCGCATCGTGGAGGGGGTCCGGAGCCTGTCCCGCTGTCGGGGGCTGGGCCCCCGCACTTGTCGGATGCAGTGGTACGCCTACAGGGAGCGGTGCGTCGAATGAAATGAGCGACGCGAGGGTTGCTTGTCACTTGAAGCTGGCTTCTGGTGGTCTGGCGCCAGCTCCACCGCCCGATAGAAAGATCAGCCCGATGGAGTCCGAAGCGGTCTGCGTGTCGCCGGGAGTTCCAGCACCCTGCCGCTGCCCTCTTCGGCCGCGAAGACGTCCCCGCGAGTCCACGGCCAGACCGTGCTGCCGCCATCTTCGGCAGGATGAGCACTCGGCCCGCCAGCGGGGCACCCGAAATTCGGCGACACGCGTGGGCATGCTCATGGCGAATCTCCTTGCTTCCGGTCTTGGCCGCCATCGCAGGAGGCCGAAACTATTTAGACTCGCACGACCCGGATACGTCAGGTTCGTCTATTGATCTCTTTGGATGGCAATGGTGGACAGGAAGAAATACATCCGCCATCCTGAGACTTCCTGGAGCTCTTCGCTCGGGCCCAACTCATATTTCCCAGGGGGATCATTGCCATGTCAGACCTATTGCGCTTCTATGGAGTGCGCCCACCTTTGAAGGCTCCTATTGAGCAGGCGCTGACCGGAGGCATTCTTACCCATCCGACGTCTCTCGTGCCTGCCGCAGGAACTTCGAACGGGGATTTCATCCAACCGTGCCTGGTTGCCATTCTCGGAGACCCGATGGCGCGCGAAATTGCCGCTGGTGCGGTGCTCTCCAACCCGCCGACTGGTGCACCCAGTCTCTATGCCTCATTGCGGTCCGCGCAGATCGTCAACGACGTCGATGCTTTTATCCGGGTCGCGTCTGACTTCTATCGCAGCGATGGGATTCACACCATCGATGACGTCAGTCCCGTCGCCCAAGCTGCGTACTTCCTTTTCGAGCGTATGGGCACCGCGCCGAGGCGAGCCCAGATGCAGCGCTTCTTGGAGCTCCACCCGCTGTCGGAACTGGCGACCTACTTCAAGCGGGAGTTCTGGCCCGAGGTGCGGCGCGTGTCCGACACGATCTTGGCCTTGGAATCCCTTCGGCTCCACGGCGGCGAGGCCCGCCTTGCTCATTCGTTGCTCCTCAAGGCGCTGTACGGCATACGCATTCTGCACTCGCTGGCGGGTCGGCGGGACGACTGGAACATTGCGCCCATCGAGCGGCTACTGAACATGCGAGTGCTGGTCCCCGGTTGGGCGTGGCTACCGGATCCCTGCCAGAAAACCACTACCGTCAGTGACATGGAGGACACCTCCGGTTCGCCTCTGGCGCTACAGGCGAAGAGAGTCGACGCCCACCGCGCCATTCTCGAGCACACCCCGAGCGCCGAGCCGGGCGGTTGCGACTGCGACTGCGACGACAGCTGCGTTCCTCAGGATCCCTGCTGCGCCCACCCCACGTCCCTGATGACGGACCTTATGGTGGTGCGCCAGACGCTGCATTGCTACGAGCCGAACGAGATCGCGTATATCGAGAACGCGATGGCCGGAGAACGGCGGACCCGTACCCACGAGACGTCCTTGCGGGTCGAGCAGAAGCAGGAAACCGAGACGACGGCGACCGTTTCAGAAGAACGCGACCATCAGGTGTCGGAAAAAGTCGACCTGCACAGCGAGATCGCCAAGACGGTCGACCAGGATCTCAGCATGCAGGCGGGGGTGACGGCCAACTACTCCTGGGGTACGGGATCGGTCGCCGCGACGGCCAACGCGTCCTACGCGGTCTCGAAGTCCAGTTCCGAGCAGTCGGCACGCAACTACGCCCGCGATGTCGTGGACCGCTCCGTTTCCAAGCTGGAGCGGACGGTGCGCGAGCTCGTCAGCCAGCGCGTGGTGAGCAAGAGCAGCGAGGTCAACGAGCATGTTTTCGACCGGGTCGACAAGCCCCACAGCGTCGGTATTTACCACTGGGTCAACAAGAACTCGACGGCGCAGGTCATGGGCTACGGCCGGCGCATGGTGTACCAGTTCGTCCTCCCCGAACCCGCCGAGGGCTACAAAGCGCTCCTGGCGCGAGCCTTTGGCATGAATGAGACCTTTGCCCTGCCCGCGCCCACGATGCCTTTGGCGGCAGGCGATATCACTGCGGCCACGTACCTGGCCCTGGTGGCCGCCGTCGGCATCGAAAATGCCCCGGTGCCACCGGACTTGACCGTCACGGTCACGCAGCCGGTTGGCGGGGACTACGGTCAACCCCACCACGGCTTTACCGGGATGAGGACCCAGTCGGTGATGATCTCAGTGCCCGACGGTTATGAGGCTACGACGTTTTCAGGGGAAGCCTCTGAGTCCTGGAACGGAGGTAATACCAACTTGCCCAGCATAACCGCCCAGATCGGCGGGGACGCGTTGCAGTGGAACAAGGACCCGGGAAACCCGAACCGGACGCAGAGCACCTTGCCCGACCTGACGGGGCAACTCCAGGTGGTCGTCCAGACCTACAACGTGACGTCATTCAACGCGCAGCTTTCCGTGGTTTGTACGCTGAAGCCCGAGATTTTCCAGGCGTGGCAATCGACAATTCACGGCCTGTTGATGAAGGACTACCAAAAGCAGTTGGACGCGTACAACGCATCGAAGGCGGCATTCGATGCCGATATCGCTTCGAGGAGGCAGTCTATGGAAGACAGCATCCGGCAACGGAATCCGTTCTTCAATCGCGAGACCGAGCGGACCGCCCTCACGCAAGCCGGCATCACGATGCTTTCCTGCCAGCATTTCGACGAGTTCAATGCGATGAAGCGACGGGTGAAGCCATGTGGGCTTCCGCAGATGGACCTCCCGGACGCCGAGGAGGAAGGCAAGATAATCCGCTTCTGGCAGCAGGCATTGGATTGGGATCTCATGACCTACCTCTTCTACCCCTATTTCTGGAGCCCCAAGTGCTCATGGGACGAGAAGATCGTGATCGACACCGGCGATGCCCTGTTCGACAAATTCATGCAGGCGGGCGCGGTGCGCGTCGAGATCCCGGTGATGCCCGGCTTCGAGGACGACATGTTGTACTGGGAGAATACGGGACAGATCTGGGGCCAGGCCGGAACCCCGCCTATGAGCGATTCCGACACCCACTGGATTTCGATGGTCGAGGAAATCAAGCACCAGCAGGACTGCTATCAGACCGATCGTGAGGGCACCGTCGATGTGACGGCGGCATCGGGCGACGTGACGATCAAGGGTTCGGATCGGTACTGGGACGCGGGGTCGTCAACCGTCGATCTCGACGCGGTCGGCATGGATCTCGACCGCGAGATCGTCATCGATACGGTCGTTTACCGCATCACGGACATCAGCCTGGCACCGGGGTCACCGCCTTTCGATCCCTTCCATCCCGGTTCGATGTGGTGGACCGTGATCCTGGACCGACCCTACGAGGGCGCCGCCGCCATGAGCCTGCACTACGCCGTCGGCGCAGCTTTCGTGGGGGCGCCCTGGTCGGTGACGGTCCCGACCAACCTCATCTGGCTGAAGAACGACACCGACTGCCTGCCCTGCTTCCCGCTGCCCACATGTGGAGGTGGCTAGACATGGCCTACGCGACACTCACCACTCCGGCGTCGCCCTATGGGAGCTTGCGCCGGCCGGCGGCGCCCTCGACGTCGCCGGGAGGCGCCACATCGTCCATCGGCGTCATCCCCGTGGCGACCTTCTTGTCAGATGTGGCCGCGGTCGAGCGCGCCTACGCGGGTGACTCCCCCCAGGAGATCCTGTCGAGGATCCGAAGCCAGTGGTATTCCGGGCTCTATTTCGATTTCCTTCTCCCCGATACCACGACCTCGGACCTCGTGGCGGGCTCCGTCACCGGGCCTATGGGCGACGTGGGTGGGGTAGTGTCGGTTCCGCGGGACACCAAGCTGGCAGCATCGGTCGCCGACCTACGGCTCCATTGGCACGCCTACGAAAACGCCAGCCCGAGCGACAAGGTCGGCGACAATCCCTCTCCCTACCTCCTGCTTACGTCGGGCGAACGAATCGACATCGGCCACGTGTTCTTGGTCATGGACGCGCTGCTGCATCCACGAACGGACATTCCCTACCTGACATTTCGCGTTCCCAACGTCGATCCTGCGGGGTGGGTGGGCGATGTTGGCATCGCGTCGGTGTGGTTGACGGAGGCCGAAGAGGGGGAGCCGGATACACGGGCGCCGCGGAATCCGACACCGCCAAGCATCGACGACTACTGGCAGATGTCGTGCCCCGACGAGGATCTCCTCGGTGATGTCGACGGTCGGGTGTTGGGCGACCTGTGGGTCGCCAGCCCCGGGTTGACCCTGTCACACCTATTACGGACCTACTACCTCGGCCCGGACAGCGCCCGGACGAGCCGTTTCCGCGACTTCTGTTCCGCCAACGGGTTCAGCTACCGGGCCGCCGGATCCAGCGTCACGTGGGTGGAAACGTGGCGGGCTCCGTGGATCGCCCGCATCGATCGATTCAACAACCTGTACGCGGCGGGGATAGCAGGGTCGCTCCGTGCCCAATTCTTTGGGCCGAACGTCCGGGTATGGCCCCGTACGCCGGAGATGCTGGCCCGTTTCCTCGCCTGGCTGAAGGCCAAGCTCGAAGCCGAGTTGGCGGGAGGGTGAACCGATGACCTACTCGCAACTGGCGCAACCGCAATCGCCCTACCGCGCCCTTCGTCAGGGCGCTCGGCCCGCTCCGGCTCCCGCGGCCTCGGCTTCGGCTTCCACGTCCGCTTCCGTTCCCATTTTCGGTAGCGCCGCGCCAGCGATTGCGCAGCGTCAACCCAGCCCGCCCACCACGCCGGTCCCAGTTCCCCCCGGCCTCGACAGTTGGAGGGATCTCATCAGCTTCCGGCCCTCGCAGGAGATCCAGCGCTCGTTGATCGACGACCACGTCCCCGACTGGTCGGTCCATCGGATCGAGGACGCCTGGGGCGCCATCAACCTGGATTACTACCCCGTCGAGGTCACGAACCTTCCCACGTTCAATGGCCATCAGCTGTCCCCGGCGGAGCTGTTGACCCATATGCGCCTGTGTCTGAACGACTTGGTGGGTACGACCAATGCCAGCTTCGCGGCGTACGACAACGCCAACGCCAAAAAGTGGCTGTCGGACGATCCCACTGGTGCGGTCGTGCACATCGACATGCTGTCGGGGAGTCAGTACGCCAACTTCGACGACGGCTCGGTCGTCGTCTCCGACGGCCAACCCAGCTCGTGGATCTTCTCGCCGATCTGGACGCTGGGTGATTTTGACCACCCCGTGGCTGGGAACCGCCGGTTCGGGTACACGCAGAGCGGCGGCACCTGCACCTTTTATACCCGTGGTGCCGATCGGCCCAAGGGCGCCATCGACGCGCTGTTGGCGTCGATCATCTTTTCGTCGGCCCACGCCCTCTGGCTCAACCTCCAGCAAGGCCTCGCCCGCTTCGTCAACGACAACGGGGGCGCGGCGACCATCGGGACGGCCGTCAGCCACCGATACGACTGGGACGAGGTCAAGCGCCTCTACTACGCACCCACGGTCGACTGGCTCGACACGGACCCACCAGGTGTCGAGTTCGGCGGCGGGGACTTCGGCGGAGCAGGAGGCGGCGGCGGTTGGTAGCCAGCTCGACGCGGTCACCCCGGCGGCAGCGCGGCCCTAAGGAATCATCCGACCCCCAACAGAATGCTCTCTACACGCTCAATCTTGTTACTGGCAAGCTGTCACCCCTAACGATCCCAACGCCGCCGAGTGACGGGTTTTTGGGCGAACGTGCTGGGGCTCGACAGCAATGGCGAGCTCGACGGTTGGTTCGAGGCGCAACCAGTGTCGTGCATCAATGATCAGTCGACCTGCCCGGACGCTCCGATCGTACAGAACCAATACCGGAACGGGGAGTGGAGACCAACTACTAAGCTGGCCTTGTCCGCCCTCGACTCCTTCGATGGTCGCATCGCAGTCAAGGCTACCGCGGGTGATGGCAATGCTTTTAAGGTGGTGGTTGACGGAAGGACTGTCGCCACGGCAGCGACTGATATCGCGAAGACACGAGAATAGTGCACAAGCGTTGGGTCGTGATAACATCTTCCTAATCACGACCTAGTGAGATGACCTCGACTCGACGGATGGT
This sequence comes from Acidimicrobiaceae bacterium, assembly GCA_030838045.1. Lineage (GTDB taxonomy): Bacteria > Actinomycetota > Acidimicrobiia > Acidimicrobiales > Palsa-688 > JALYXV01. Next base: position 8,087 of record JAUTXN010000143.1, on the reverse strand, counting down.
TCGGTCCTATTCGACATCTTCCTCACGGCGGAGGCGTGCTGTTCCTTGTAGAACAATCGACGAATGCAAGCCCGATGACCTCGACCCCCCTCCGGTAGCCGCCGAAGAGGTTGACGGTGAAGGAGTGGCTGTGGGTGCGTCGTTTAGCAGCCGGGTAACCAAGACCGACTTGAGCCGATATTTGCGGTGCCCGTACTTGTGCTAGATAGAAACTCACAGAAGACGCCTCCTGAGCTGGACATACGTGTGGTTCACACTTCTGCACCACCCTCAAGAGTGTGGTGCGGACGCCACGAAGTTGACGCAGTACGAAACAAGCGAAGTCGAGTACCCTTTCTGTCAGACTGATCTGAGACCAGCGGGTTGTAGACCATCCCTCTGAGGGCGAGACCGGAGCATTAGCGGAGGGAGGGCAGGCCCTCCCTCCGGCCCCCTCCCCGCGACCTGGTCGATGATTGAGGTTGTTCCGGGCCGGCAAAGCCGGCCCTTCTGCGGCCAGGCCGGTGGGGCGTACGATCCCTTCGGGCCGGTGGTGGCGTGGTGCGGGGGTGGTGGGTGTGGCTGGCAGCGTGGTGAACATCAACGACGTCTTGGACGGCTATGTCGTGCTGGACATCGACTGCATCGACCGGCTGTACTTGAACGGGTACGTCCCGAGGTTGCAGGTGGGCGGCCAAGTGGCCGAGTTCTGCCGGCATCTGGGACAGCCCATTGCGTCGCCGGCGGTGATCGAGAAAATCGGGAACCGCTTGTCCATGTGAGACTCGGGCAGCTTGAACCATTGCCTGCAGGTTGTCGTCTCCGAATGCGGCGCTGGTCTCGTCATACGATCGCGACTCCGCGGCTGCTCCCATCCGGCCGCCGCGAGCGGATCTTCTTTGTTAGCAGAAATGTACCGCCCACGGTGTTGTTTTGCTAGAAAAGAAACCCGCCATGTGCGGTCGACGGCCGGCGGGCGCACCGACCGCCACGTAGGCACACACAGAGGTACAGCCAGCGTGCGGGTTTGCCCACCGGGTTGTCCGACATTGACCAATGCGTCAGGGACGTCCAGGAACTGCCGTAACACCCAGAAGGCGAATGCGACGCCGTGCGCCTGGCCGGCATAGGAGGAGTACGTATTCCAGGGCGGGAAGCGCAGGCTGGTGCACTGGCCGCGTCCAGCGCCCAGTTGTCGATGGCACCGGTGCGCGCATGACTTCGGTCAAGGCCGGGTCAAGTCGTGGCCTGGCGCAGGTCGTTGTCGAAGGCCGCCACCCGCTCGGTGTCCTCGTAGTCCTCTTGGCTGTGGATCTTCCCCCAGGCGGTGCGCACCATGAGGACGGCGCGGTTGGAGTACAGGTCGGTGCCGTCGGGTCCGGTGACCCAATGATGGACGCGCACCGCCGCCCGTGTGTTCCAGGGCGGCCCGTTGACCAGGATGTCCTCGACCTCCATGTACATGCCGGTGTCGACGTAACGCCGCAGGAACGCCTCGATCTCATCACGGCCCCGGTGGGTCGCGAACGCAGCCCGACTGCGCTCGGGGGGTCGGTTCATGCGCGACCACGTGTTGTCACCCGGGAAGTCCAGTTCGGCGTCCTGGGCGAACATCGCCAGCGCGGGCTGGTACTGGCCCCGGTTGAGCATCCGGATGTTGCGACGGATCATCATCCGGACCGCGGCCTTGTACATGGTCGAATCCCTTCGTCCGGCGAGCACTTGAGTGATCGCTCTACTCAGTATCCTCGCTCCCATGTCGTTGGACAAGTCGAAGGAAGTGGACACCCGCACGCGGATCCTCGACGCCAGCGGTGAGCTGTTCCGGCGGCGGGGGTACTCCGGCACGGGCCTGAAGGCCATCCTGGCGGCCAGCGATGCTGCCTACGGCTCGCTCTACTACTTCTTTCCGGGCGGCAAAGAGGAGCTCGCAGCGGCGACGCTACGCGCCGGGGGGGTTGTCTACCGGGAACTGGTCGAGGCTTTTTTTCCCGAGGGCGGCGATGTGGTGAACGCCACGCAGGTCTTTTTTGAGGGCGCGGCCACCATGGTGGAGATGACGGACTATGCCGACGCCTGTCCGATCGCCACCGTGGCGCTTGAGGTCGCCAGCACCAGCGAAGCGATGCGCCAGGCGGCGGCGGAAGCGTTCGAGTCCTGGCTCGAGGTGCTCGAGCGGCGCTTTCGCGAGGCGGGCATATCGTCGGTTCGCGCCCGTGAGGTGGCGGTCGAGTTCTTCTGCGCCATCGAAGGGGCGTTCCTCCTGAGCCGCACCCTTCGGAGCACCGCTCCAATCGTCATCGCGGGCCGGGCGTCGAGCGCGGTAGTGGCCGCCGCACTCGCAGAGCCGTCGTGACCGGAAATTCGACGCCCAGGGCGCGCGGATGTCGGCGTTCATGGCGAGACGCGATGTGGGTCCGCGAGTGCGTACTCGCGTCAGGCTCCCTTTTCCCCGGATGAATTAGAGCTGCGGGCGTCCCGTGACCGCTCCGAGGGCGTCGACGATTCCCCGGCCGTAGAAGCCGTTGATGGCCCGGCTGCCCTGGCACAAGGCGTCGTAGTCGGGCGGCCGGCCGACGTCTGCGTACGACTGCAACCTCGGGGTCGGGCAGTCGTGACGGGTCGCGGTTGCCCTCAGGAGCGAGCCGGTGGCGGCCGCGGGCAGGAAGAGGCCTGGATGGCGGGGATCGGGGTGCCCGTAGTGGCTGACGACGAGCGCGGCCACGCCGGTGGCGTGGGGCGCGGCCATAGAGGTCCCCTGAAGGTACTGGTAGTAGGCGCACACGCCGTGCTCGCAGTCTCGGACCACGAAGGGGTCATTCGAGCTGCCGTCGGGATTGAGCGAGCCCGACGCCCGAGCCAGCGCTTCGGGGTACGCGGAGAGGATCAGGTTGGTGACGCTCTTGTAGCTCGGGGTCCCGAACCCGTCCCGGAAGTAGCCGCCGGGGGCGGACACGTCGGTCTGCTCGGTTCCGTAGTTCGAGTAGTCGGCCTTGGTCGTGGTCGGGCCCAAGGAGCTGACGCCGATCACGTTGTGGCCCTCGGTGGGCAGGTCGATGCATGAGTTGTCGACGGTCCGGACGTGCTCGGTGCCAGGCGGGAAGTCGGGGCTCGTGGCGTCGATGGTGGGATGGCCCAGATCGGTGTGTTCGTTGCCCAGCGCCGCGACGAGGGTGACGTTGTGGCTGTTGGCGTAGTCGAGGGCCCGCTGGGTGGCGGCGATGATGGTCCGCTGCTCCTGCTGCTCGGCGGGGGTGTCGGCCGGGTTGTGGGCGCAGTTGTAGAGCCATGGGTCGGTGTAGAAGCTCATGTTCACGACGTCGATGCCGTTGTCGGCCGCGAACGTGAGGGCGTCGACGGTCGACTGCAGGAAGAAGAACCCGGAGTCCTGGCCGGCCCGGAGGTTGACGAGGCTCACGTTCGGAGCCACGCCGGCGATGCCGATGCCGTTGACCGCGGCACCCACGATGCCCGCGACGTGCGTGCCGTGCCCGTTGTCGTCGACGTTGGCCGGGTCGGAGCAGGAATGGTCGGTCTCGTCGGCGCACGGGCCGTCGATGAGGGGGATGTCGGTCGTGAAGTTACGGCTGAGGGCGGCGTTGAAGTTGGGGGCGATGTCGGGGTGGGTGCCGTCGATGCCGGTGTCGATGATGCCGACGAGCACCCGCTTGTCGCCGGGATTCACGGCATAGGACTGGCTGGCGGTGGCGCGGATCATGGCCATGTCCCACTGCAGTCCGGCCAGCGGTTCTGCACCTGGGGCCGTTGTGGCGGCCGCGGTGGTGGCTGCGGCCGGTGTGGCTGCGGGCGGTGTGCCGGCTGCGGCCAGTGCCTGGCGAAGGTGCTCGACGTCGTCGGCCTTGGGTCGAACGAGGGGCGGGGCCGACCCGATCACGTGGTTGCGGGAGACGCCTTGGACCGCCGGATCGGCCAACGTCTTGGCGACGAAGTTGGGATCGGAGGAGGTCACCGTGGCCACGCCGATGTCGGCGTTCTCTTTCACGAGTGTGCCGCCGTGGCGTTGGACGGCCTGACGGCCGGCCGCGGCCGACATGTTCGCCCGGTACAGGACGACGTACTCCTGGCTGCCCGTGGCCTGGGCGGTGGTCGAGGCCTGGGCGGTGGTCGAGGCCTGGGCGGTGGACGAGGCTTGGGCCGAGGATGAGGCCTGGGCGGTGGACGAGGCTTGGGCGGAGGATGAGGCTTGGGCCGAGGGTGACGATGCCAGCAGGCCTGCCGCCAGTACGACCGCCAGTCCTACGGCGCTTTTCACGGATGCCCGCACGGGGCCTCCTTTTCAGTCGACGTGCGCCGAGTCTGTCACAACGGTCGCTCGGCGCGCGGGGACCGCGGCCGCGGCTCGGTCGCCAGTCGGTTTCCTGCGTGGGTCACATTCTGTCGTTGCCGGGTGTCATTGCAGTGACCCGATCAAATCAAATGGATGTGACAGGAGAGCGAATCATGCACGCACGGATGCCCAACCCGGCGAGCGTCCTTCCCGACGCCATGGAGCCGATCCAAGGCCTGATCAAGGCGGCGCACAACGCGGGCGTGGCGCAGTCGACGATGGATCTCGTCCACCTGCGGGCCAGCCAGGTGAACGGCTGCAGCGCCTGCGTCGTCAGCGGTGCGCTCAGCGCCAAGAAGGCGGGCGAGACCGACGAGCGGTTGTTTTCCGTGGCCGCGTGGCGGGAGGCGCCCTACTTCACCGATGCCGAACGGGCCGCGCTGGCGCTGGCCGAGGCGGCGACGCGACTCAGCGACCGGGCGGATCCGGTGCCCGACGAGATCTGGGACGAAGCCGCCCGCCACTACGACGAGTCGCAACTCGCAGGCTTGGTCCTCTGGATCGCCACGACCAACCTCTTCAACCGCGTGAACGCCACCACCCACCAGATCGCGGGCGCCGCCTGGTGACGGCTGGCCCAGGCTGAAAGCGTGGCTCGGGAGGCCGAGGACAACGCTCGGGCGGCGACGCCCACCGCTACCACCCCGGCCGACCACCCCGGCGGACCACCCCGGCGGACCACCCCTGCCGACCACGGCTCCGGCAGCTTGACCCAATCGAGCAGTTCGGCCCGTCCCATTGGCATTGTGTTCACTGGATGTATCTATACGGTCGGCGTGTGAACACAATGCTCTGGACGACCGATTGCTCTTGCGTCCGGTGTCGTCGAACTCGGCGAGCCGGACCCACTTCGCCGGTCTAACAGCCGAACCGACCGCTGGCGTCGAGGTGGTTGTCGGCGGTGTCGAGCATGTTGGAATCCCCAAGGGCGTTCCCGCAGCCGGTTATTCCAGCAAAGACTCCAGTACCGCCGGTCAGCCGGACGGTGGCCGCGGTCCTCAGGTGTCCGACGCCCGTTGGCGTGCCGGTCCCGTCGTATGCGCCAACAAGGGTTCCCTTTCGGGTCGCTATCGTGAAGTGGCCGTGGTCCTCTTGCAACACCCCCGGTTGAGTGACGATGTTGATGCACTCGTTGCTATTCCACACGCCCTGCCTGAATAGCGAGCCGTTTCCGGTTGCAGTGCCGACGTCTGTCTGCGCAAATCCGCCGCAGGCCACGTCCGGTACGGGGTTGATCGTGTAGTCGATATGGAATGACCAACTCCTGGCCGGCCTTGCCGACGCTGCGCCCGGAAGAGCGAGGACCAACAACCCGGCAAGTAGCGGCACTGACACTGCGAGGCGGACCCAACGCGCGCAGGTCCGCGCGGAAAGATGCGGTTTCATCGAATACCCCCCTTAAATGTCCGGAGCAATACGTTCCGGCCCCGATTTCGATGGTACAAGCACGAGATTGTACTTTTTGCTCTAATTGATCGAGCAGGTTGCGCAAGCGAGACCGTCGACCACAGCAGAACTAAGGCAGTGGCCTTCTGGTTTGTCCGCGTTGGCTGTTCTACGCCGTCACGTCGCCGTTGCTGGTGGTGGTGAAGACCTCAATGCCACGTCGAACCAAAGCGATGCAGTGGGTCGCGGGCGGATCGGCATCCCAATCGGGTTGACGTCCGCCCTGCAAAAGAGCGGTCAACCAGAGCTTGGATACACAATGGCACCGCAAGGTCGGATCGATTGAAGGGCGACGGGCGATCGACGCCTCCACCTATGCCGTCGCGCCGCCGACCGCATTGATCCAAACCGTTGGTTCAGACGAATATGACGAGGGCAGGCTCGAAGGGGAGGTTCGACATGCGCAGGTGCGACATCGTGATCGTGGGCGGCGGTATCGGAGGTTCCGCGTTGGGAACGGCCCTGGCCGGCGACGGCCTCGATGTCGTCGTCCTGGAGGCGTCGGAGCGCTACGAGGACCGGGTGCGGGGCGAGAGCATGCTGCCGTGGGGGGTGAAGGAGGCCCGTGACCTGGGGGTCGAGGACCTGCTGCTCGACGCCGGGGCCCACATCGCCGGCACCTGGGTCCACTACGACTCAGACGTTCCCCTCGAGGTCACCGAAGCCAACCCCATCCCGGTGGGCATGATCGTGCCGGGGGTCGCGGGCTCGCTGAATCTTCGTCACCCCGAAGCCTGCACGGCGCTGTCGTCGGCCGCGGCCAGCGCGGGTGCCGAGGTGATCCGGGGGGTATCCGACGTCAGGGTCACGGCCGGGCCCGAGCCGAGCCTCCGGTATACCCGGGCCGACGAGACCGTCGACATCACGGCCCGCTTGGTGGTCGGGGCAGACGGGCGCAACTCGGCGATCCGCCGGCAGCTCGACATCCCATTGCACCGCCAAGAGGAGACCCACCTGGTGGCCGGACTCCTCATAGAGGGACTGGAAGGGATTGTTCCCGATGAACAGGATTTCCTGGCCAGTGAAGCCGACCTGTTCATGGCCGCCTTCCATCAGGGCAATGGTCAACTCCGGATCTACCTGATGCCGGGCGTGGCCCAACGCCATCGCTTCAGTGGATCGGGCGGCCTCGAGGAGTTCCGCCGGTCGTGTGCCTTCGGGTGTCTGCCCTTCGCCGACGACTTGGTTCGGGCAAACCCTGCGGGGCCCCTTGCCGCATTCCCTGGCGATGACTCCTGGACGGACGAACCGTTCGTCGAAGGAGTCGTGCTGGTCGGAGACGCAGCCGGCTGGAACGATCCGATCATCGGCCAGGGACTGTCGATCGCCATGCGCGATGCCCGGACGGTCAGAGATGTGGTCCGAGCCGGCAATGTGGCGCCGTCCGCGTTCGCCGGGTATGCGACCGAGCGGGGCGAGCGGATGCGCCGGCTTCGTTTTTGCGCAGCGTTCATGGCCAGCGCGTTTGCGACCGACGGTAAGGATCGACCGGCTCGCCGGGCCCGGTTCTTCGAGCTCCAACAGGCTGAGCCGCTCATGATGGGACTTCTCGGCGGCCTGTTCGGTGGTCCGGAGAATGGGCCTCCCGAGGCGTTCGACGGTCGCCTGATGAATGCTCTGTGGAACGGTAGGGTGCCGGTCCCAGCGGTGTCCGAGGCTGGGTAGCTGGAGCCGTCAGGAATGGCGCCGCCAGAGTGCACCAACTGAGCGCATTGATCAGGCGAATCGATTGCCTGACGCCCGACCCCACACTCGACTGAGCCGACCGAGTCGGACGCTATCTGGGTTTCAATAACGTCGTATGGTCGTGCAGCGCCTAAAGGTCCCCGTCAGGGACGCAGAGCGCCGACGGTCGCGCATGGCCGGTTACTCGTCTGAGACCGACGGATGTCTCTTGACGGTGACGCTTGGACGGTGGTCCTGTACCCGTCCGCATCGCGAACCACGGTTGCTCCGAGGATGCGGCGGGGCGACCCTGGTAGCTCGAGACAGGTGGGTGCCTGCCCGTTCTTGGCGCCCGGCATTGGTCCAACGGGGAAAGGGCGAAGGACGCATGCCCTGATTGGTCCGTGCCTCCTTCGGGCAAGAGAGGCGCAGCAGACAACTATGTCCCTCTCCATGTTGCCGCAATTATTCGGCGTCGAATAACACATTTTGAACATTGAGCAAATCTTGAAGAAGCCTTGAGAGCACCTTGATATTCAGCGCCGATACTGATGGTGACCCCAACAGAGAAAGCTGACCACCATGAAAATCGCATCCAAGCTAGCTTCGATTGCCCTGACCAGCGGACTGGTAGTCGCCGGCTTTGGTG
>JAUTXN010000122.1 GCA_030838045.1 Acidimicrobiaceae bacterium | reverse complement strand
CTCGACGTCACCTACGTCACCGATACCGACTTGCAACGCCGGCCCAACCCGCTGCTGGGGCACAAGGCGGCCATCAGCCTGGGACACGACGAGTACTACTCGATCTTGATGCGCCAGAGTCTGGAGGAGGCCCGGGACCGGGGCGTCAACCTGGCGTTCCTTGGGGCCAACGCCGTCTTCCGCCACATCCGCCTGGCGCCGTCGCCGCTCGGCGCCGACCGCCGGCAGGTCGACTACAAGTCGGCCCGGGAGGATCCCTTGCGAGGCAAGAACGACGCCGACGTCACGGTCAACTGGCGGGAGCCGCCCAACAACGATCCCGAGAGCCAGCTGATCGGCGACTTCTACCAGTGCAACCCGGTTCGGGCCGACATGGTCGTGGTCGATCCCGCCAACTGGTTGTTCGAAGGCACGGCCGCCACCGCGGGCCTGAAGCTGCCCAACGTCGTCGGTTCGGAGTACGACCGCTACGACCCCACGGTCCCCGGACCTGCGGACGTGGAGATCCTGACCCATTCACCGCTGCGGTGCGGGGGCCGGGCCGACTTCGCCGAGGCCACGTACTACACCGCCCCGGGCGGCGCGGGTGTGTTCGCCTCGGGGACGACCAACTGGGTCGGCAACATGGATGCCCATTGCCAGCCCGATGGCTGCGCCGGGCGGGTGCTCGGGCCGGTCATGGCCAACCTGTTGGCCGCCTTCGGCAGCGGTCCGGCGGGTCTGGTGCATCCGTCCAACCCGGCCCAGTCCACCGTGCGTTCACGGCCTCCCGCCCCGACGTCGGTTCCGACGACGGTCGGTCCCAGCGGCGGTGCGGGCGAGGACGGTTCCGGCCCTGCAGGGACCGCGCGGTAGGGGGGGAACAAGAACGACCTCCCAGACGCTGTACCGTATGGCTTGTTGTGCCGAGAGGAGTCATTGTGGTTGAGGAGTCAGTCCAAGGTGCGGTCGACCGTTGGATCGCCGAGTTGAGCGATGGTCTGTCGTTGTCTTCGACGACGGTCCAGGACCGGCTGTTCGATCTCTGGGGCATGCTCGACGAGGGTGAGGTTCGCCGTGAGGTGGAACGCTGGCTGACCCAGACGCTCGACCGTCACCTGTACACCAGCAGCGAGATCGTGACCCGGCTGCGCGGCCTCACGGTCATGGAGTCGGTCAGCTCCTGAGGCGCCGGCCCGCGAGCCGCGTCAGATCAGGCTGAGCGTCGGGAAGGGCTTGTTCAGCGCGACCTTGGGGTCGACGCCGATCACGTCGGCCAGCATGGTCGCGAAGACGCTGCGGAAGTCGGTCGTGAACTTGAGGTTGCCGTTGTCGAGATCGACGAGAGACGGTTCGGCGCCGTAGAACTGGCCGCCCTTGACGGCGTGGCCGACGACGAACAGCGGTGCCGCGGTGCCGTGATCGGTGCCTCCGCTCAGGTTCTCGGCCACCCGGCGTCCGAACTCGGAGTAGGTCATCAGGACCACGTCGGCCGCCGCCGGGTGGTCGTCCAGCGAGGTCATGAAGCCGCTGACAGCTGTGTCCAGCTCGCTCATCAGGCGGGCGTGGGTGTCCTTTTCCTGGGCGTGGTTGTCGTAGCCGCCCATGCTGACCTGATACACCCGGGTCGGGCTTCCCGCCTTGATGAGCTCGGCGACGACGCCGAGCCCGCCCGCCAGGTCGGTCGGCGCGGCCTTGCCCGCGGCCGCCTTGCCCGCCTTGCCGGGGGCGGGTGGCTGGGTGCTGGTGGTGCCGGGGCCGGCGCCGCTGGTCGAGCTTTGGAGCAGGTCGGCCAGGGTGTGCTGCACCTGGAGCAGATCGGCGCCGGAATGGGCGACGAATGCCGCCAGCCCCGTTCGATCCGGTCCGGGCGCGTCGAACGACGCCAGGACGGGTGCCAGGGCGTTGCCTCCGGGCAGGGTGATCGAGCCGCCGGACACCGCGGTGCCTGCGCTGCGCTCGCCCGCCAGGAGCCGGGGGAGGGTGTTGCCCACGCTGATGGCCCGCATGGGATCGCTGCCGGTGGCGTCGAGCCACCGCCCGAGGACGCCCGTGGCGACCGGGGTGTCCGGTGAGGCGGTCTGCCAGATGTCCATCCCTCGGAAGTGGCTGAGGACGGGGTTCGGATAGCCGACCCCTCGGACTACGGCCAGTTGCTTGGCATCCCAGAGGGCTTTCATCCCCTTCAGGTTGGGGTGAAACGCCAAGCCGTCTCCCACCGGGAGCACCTGTTCGGGCTTGTAACCCAGTGTCGGCCGGCCCTGCAGGTACGGGCTGTCCTGGTAGGGGATGACGGTGTTGAGCCCGTCGTTGCCACCGTAGAGGGTGACCATCACGAGGATGCCCTTGCCCGCGGTCAGGGTTCGGCTCGGGCCCGACGGCGTCGACGTCAGCAGCCGGCCCCATGCGTCATGGCTGAGCGCCAGGGCGGTGGCACCGGCCACGCCGGCTCCCGCGGCTCCGGCGATGAACCACCGGCGGCTGACCGTGGGACTTGGGTCGGGTGAGGACATGGGACGCTCCACCATCAGTTGAGGACCATCAGTTGAGGATGTACTCGGGGGCGCACACGGCCAGCGCCACCAAGGCCGCGGGTTGCGACGACACGTGGTTCAGGGCGGCCAGCGTGGTCTGGCCCCACCCGTCGATCGACAGCCGGTGGCTGAGCGCCGCCGGTCGCTGGTTGGCGGGCACGGCGGTCAGCCACGACAGGTCCAGGCGGGGCCCAAGTGACGCTGCGAACTGCAGCCGGATGAGTGACGTGGCGGTGTTGAGCCAGTAGGTGTTCTGGGGCCAGCCGCCGACGCTCGGCGGGTTGAACGGCTCCTGTGCCAGCTGGGTGAGGACGTTGCTCAGGACCGACCGCGCCGGCGCCCCGGTTGCCGCTGCCGTTGCCGGGGCGGCGCCGCCGGTCGGTTTCAGGTCGGCGTCGACTCCGAAGGCCCGGGCCAGGCCGACGACCCACTCGATGGGTTGCTTGACGAGACCCTGGCGGGCGGTAGGGCTCGTGAAGCCTGGGTGGAGGAAGATCGCCCGGAGAAGCGATGTCACGTCGAGGTCCTGGGCGTATCCCGCCGCCAGCGGCCCCACGATCGGGTCGGTGGTCGGCACCGGGTAGGCCAGATGGCTCCAGAGCTTGGCCACGACGAAGCGCGACGACGCCGGGTGGTGGGTGATGAGGCGGACCACGTCGGTCCCGTCGAGGTTGCCCGTGAGGCCGAGCACCGTCTTGGACCCGCTGTCGTGGCGGCGGGCGTTGAGCACGAACTCGCCCGTCGTGGGCGACAGCGTCCACCCGGTGAACGCCCTCGCCGCCTCCTGCACATCGGTCTCGCTGTAGTTGCCGATGCCGAGCGTGAACAGCTCCATCAGCTCCCGGGCGAAGTTCTCGTTGGGATGGCCGGCCACGTTGGTTTCGGTGTCCAGCCACAGCATCATGGCGGCGTCCTTGGCCAGCGCCTGGGTCAGCGACTCGAAGCTGGCGCCTCCGAGGGTCCGCAACAGTTGGTTCTGGCGGTACATCAGGCCCGCCGTGCGGACCTTCTGGAACGCGGTGGCGAAATGACCGTGCCAGATCAGGGTCAGCTTCTCCCGCAGCGGCGTGGACGTGGCGATCATCCGGTCGAGCCACCACCGTTGCAAACCGACGAACTGCTGGTTCTCCAGCGCCCGGCGCTTGCGCTGGTACGCCTGGCGGGCGGTGGGATCGGCCGGGGGCGGACCCAGTGTCACGCGCGCCGCGGTGAGATCAGGAAGGTGCACGGCGTCGCCGTCGGGGTCGGGCGCCGTGAGGCCGGCGAGCAGGTTCTCGACGCTCGCCCGGTAGCCCGCCCGTACTGCCTGGTCGATCTCGTCGGGGCTCGCACCGAAACCGGCCCGGCGCAGCAGGTGGGCGATGTTGGCCCTCGTCGGATCGGTCGCCTCAGCCACGCCACCCAGTAGGCCAGAGACTTGTGAGGAACCTGTTATGGCGGCCCACCAGTTGTGTGAAACCGCCCCGGTTGGCCCGGTGCGGTGTCCGATTCTCGCTTGCCCCGACTTTCTTTCGCCTGCATGATGCCTTGGCCCCGTTCGCTGCGAGCTCTGGAGGATCATGTCCCGGCGCGGACAGCTGCTGTTCCTGATGATGAGCGTCATCTGGGGGATCCCCTATCTGCTCATCAAGGTGGCGGTGCGCGAAGTCTCGGCACCCACGCTGGTGTTCGCCCGGACCGCCCCCGCCGCCCTCCTGCTCGTGCCCATCGCCTGGCACCGCGGCTACCTCCGGCCGCTTCTCCCACGCTGGCGGGCGGTGCTGGCCTACACCGCCATCGAGGTGGCGGGGCCGTGGTTCCTTCTGTCGACCGCCGAGAAACGCCTGTCCAGTTCGGTGTCGGGCCTGTTGATCGCCACCGTCCCCCTGATCGGGGCCGGTCTGGCCCTGGCGGTCGGACACGAGGAGAAGCTGGACCGCCGGCGAATCGTCGGCCTCCTGATCGGCCTCAGCGGCGTCGGGTTGCTGGTCGGCATCGACCTCCACGGGTCCAACCTGGTGGCGGTGGGCGAGGCGTTCCTGACCGCGGTCGGGTATGCCACCGGGCCGATGATCATCAGCCGCCGCTTCGCCGACCTGCCCGGCCTGGGCGTCGTCGCCGCGTCGTTCGGTCTGACCGCCGTGGCCTACGCCCCGCTCGCCCTGAGCGGCCGGCCCGACCACGTGTCGGGCGAGGTGATCGGGGCGCTCGTGGTGCTCACTCTGGTGTGCACCGCGCTCGCCTTCCTCCTCTTCTTCGCCCTCATCGTCGAGGTGGGTCCGGCCCGCGCCACCGTGATCACCTTCGTCAATCCCGCGGTCGCGGTCGCCCTCGGCGTCATCGCGCTGGGCGAGCCGCTGTCGCTCGGCATCGCTATCGGCTTCCCCATGATCCTGGCCGGGTCGGTGCTGGCGACGGGGAAGTCACGCGAGCTGGGCGCGGTCGGCGAAGCCGCCCCGGTCACACCAAACCCGCTCTGACACGGCGCCCCCCGTCTGTGCCGATTCGACGCTATTTGCCGATTCGGCGTGCGCATATGGCGCCGAATCGGCACAGTCGCTCCAATCGGCACAAAAAAAGACGTTCGGAAGTCCTCGCAGGCGCCCCCCGCGACCGGTCGAGCTACGAGAGGTCGGCGGTCAGGCTGATCTGGCCCTTGGCCTGGATGAGATGGAACAGCAACAGCAGCTGCGTCACCGCCAGGGCCTCGTTGCGGGTGTCGGTGTCGATCAGTCCCAGCGCCTGGGGCAGGACCTCGTTGGTGTCCAGCTCGTTCCAGATCGCCTCCTCGATCACCCGGGTCGTGGCCTGCTCGGCATAGGCGTGCACGTGGACCAGGTCCACCGGCTTGCCGTCGTCGTCGCGGAGCAACTTGACGTGCATGGCCTCGCGGGTGTTCTCCCCGATGATCTTGGACAGGTCAGGGTGGGGGATGGTGGGCCGCAGCTGGATGGTGGCGCTGGGCGGGTCGCCGACGACCTCGCCCCGGAGCTCCACAGGGGCGAAACGCACCACGATGTCGGCCGCCGCTCGCTGCGGCCTGATGAACGCCGCCGACTCGGGCTCCCGCTTGGCCAGGTCGGCGACGACCTGTTCCTCGGTGTAGCCCCGCTTCTGGGTGTCGCGCTTGACCTTCCACGCCCGGCGGACGATCTCGGGCGGATCGAGGTACACGGTGATGTCGAAGCACGCCCGCGACAGCTTGGTGTACAGCGGGAACAGCCCTTCGATGATCACGAACTCCCGGGGCTCGACCAGCACCGGCCGCCCGAGCGTGCCGTCGTGGTGGTTGTACACCGGCTTCAAGATGGCCTGGCCCATGCTCAGCAGCTGCAGATGCTGCTCCATGATCTCGATGTAGTTGCAGTCGGGGTGCAGCGGTGTGAACGACAACGACTTGCGCTCCACCCGGTCGTAGCGGTGGTAGTCGTCCACGCAGACCGACGTGATCCGCTCCGGCCCGAGGGCGGCCACGAGACCCTTGGTGATCGTGGTCTTACCGGCGGCGCTGTCGCCGGCGATCGCCAACATGATCGGTCGGGCAACGCTGCCGTTGGTGCGGCTCGCCCGGTGGATGTTCATCTGCTCCGGCAATGGGGTTCCTCGTCTACGTGGGTGTCGGTCTCGGTCGGTCTCGCTCGGCCTTCCGGAGTGCGGCGACACTGCCACTCCCCCAAGGCCCGACAGGGTACCTATCCCAGCGTCTCTCGTGCCAGTGGGCGTCCGGCCGCCCGGCAGGCCCAACGACCCCGGGCCCCTTCGACCTCGAGCGCCATCCCGAAGGTGCTCGACACGGTGGCCGACGTCAGGACGGCGTCGATCGGCCCGGACGCCACGACGGCACCTTCGCGAAGCAGCAGAAGGTGGGAAAAATGGGCCGGGATCTCCTCCACGTGATGCGTGACCAGCACCATCGGCGGCGACGCGGGATCGGCCGCCAGCTCCGCCAGCCGGGAAACGAGACGCTCGCGACCCGCGATGTCGAGTCCCGCGGCCGGCTCGTCGAGCAGCAGCAAATCCGGTTCGGCCATCAGGGTCCGGGCCAGCAGCACCTGCTGACGTTCTCCTTCGGAAAGCACGCCGAACGGGCGGTCGGCGACCGCCGCGAAGCCCGCCCGGGCCAGCAGGGCTTCGGCCCGGGCGCGGTCGGCGGCGGTGTACTCGTGCCACCACGGCTCGAGGGCCGCGTGGCGGGCGCTCATCACCACGTCCCGGGCGGTCACCGACGGCACCAGCATCTTGGCGACGGCCGCACTGACGATGCCGATGCGCTCACGCAGTCGTCGGACGTCCACGTGACCGAGCTGGTGGCCGAGCACCGCGACGGTGCCCCGGGTGGGGTGGAGGTAACCCGAGGCCAGCTGCAGCAACGTCGTCTTCCCGGATCCGTTGGGGCCAAGGACGGCCCACCGTTGGTTGTGGCCCACCTGCCAGGACACGCCGCGCAACACCGGCGTCTCCCCGCGGACGACGTCGACGCGGTCGAAGTTCAGGGCTTCGCCGACCGCCACCGCCGAAACTAGAGGGGTCCGTCGAGGCGGGCGGTGGCGATGCCCCAGGGGCGCAGGGGGAAGGACTCCTCGAATCGCTCCAGCGGCGCACCCCGGAGGTCGACCAGCCACCCGCCGTGGCCGGCCACGAGGACCGTCGTCTCCTCGTCGCTCGGGTTGAACACCCGGACCTCGAGGCGCCCCCCGGCCCGCTGCAGGGCGGACACCTCGGCGCCGCGCACGTCGAGCGCGCTCCCACGATCGGCCCCGCTGACCAGCCCGGCGCCGTTGACGACCTCCAGGGGCACCCAGACCTGGTCGGCCAGCTCGTAGGGGTCCCGCTCGCCGCAGTGCACGGCGTAGTGAACCGTGACCGGCCCCCGCATCTGGGGTCCCTCGAGGGGCAGGGCGGGGCCGGCCGAGTTGTCCCGGGTCGCCATGACCGGCCTCGACAGCATCCCGTTGGCCCGCAGCAGGGTCAGGGCCAACGCCGTCCCGCCGTCGACCAACTCGTATTCCAGGAGGCCTTCGTGGAGGACGGTCAATCCGCCCGCGGACACGAACCGTCGGGACGGAAAGGTGGGCAGGCTGTCTTCATGGGGCCCTCCTTCGGCCTCGAGACCCCGCTGGACCACGGCGAACGCACACTCGGCTACCGATCCGGGGGCCGCCGAGGGAAGCGGGAACAGGGCCCGCAGCCGGTG
This sequence comes from Acidimicrobiaceae bacterium, assembly GCA_030838045.1. Classification (GTDB taxonomy): domain Bacteria; phylum Actinomycetota; class Acidimicrobiia; order Acidimicrobiales; family Palsa-688; genus JALYXV01. Next base: position 6,131 of record JAUTXN010000122.1, on the reverse strand, counting down.
ATCCCGGCAGCGGTTGTCGAACGAGGTGGTCACCCGGAGCACGTCCTCACCGGCGCGCAGCTCGAGGTCGGCGATCACTTCGATGCGCTGTTCGCCGGTCCGCGCCCGGGCGTCTGGGGTCAGCTGCTCCGGCCACCGGTACCACCGGGTGATGCGGAGGCTGCCCCGCACCGGGCCCGCCTCCAGGGCGTCGATCGACACCGATTCCGGCTGGTCGATGACCGTGTCGAGTGCTGGGGGAGAGTAGTTGTAGGTGTCGCCCGCTTCGCCGTCGTCCACCAGGCGACCCAACCCCGTGAGTGCCCGGCCACCGCCGACCGGCACGATCGACCAGGTCCCGTCCGCCACGTCGACCGCAACGTCGATGATCCCGTTGCCGAGCCCGGTGGCATCGGCCGTCACGACGACCGGAGCCACCGTGAGCGGCCCCGCCTCCCACGATGCCCAGCCGTAACCCGGCACGTCGGCGACGTGCACCGCCACCCGTTGCCAGCCCGACCGCTCGGCTCGGATCCGCAGCGGCCGGTCGGCGTTGGCCCCCGCCTGGGCCCACGCCTCGGCCAGTAGCGACGCTCCGCTGAAGGCCCGCTGGCGGGTCGCCCCGGCCACGAAGGCCAGTGTGACGCCGGCCTCTCTGCTGGCGTCGAGCGACAGGTCGCCCGCCTGATTGGGCCGGAAGCCGGCTTCTTCCAACTGCCCGAGGAGGTGGCCGAGGTCGGCGCCGACACCGGTCACCTCCATGACCCGGGCCGCCACCCGTTCGACCAGCTGACCGCCCGGTACCGGGGCCTCGCCGTCCACCACGACCTCCACGATGCCGCTGCGGAGCCGGGCGGATGGGTTGAGCACCACCGGCCCGCGCACGGGCATCATCGCCGCCGCCGCCTCGAGCGCCCGCCTCCGCAGCACCTCGGCGATCGTCGTTGCCTCGCTGTAGCGGTGCAGGACGGAAGTCCCGACCAGGTCATGCGAGCAGGCGCAGATGGAATCGTGAGCCGAGTTGCGGACCACGTTTTCCCAGGCCAGGCGCAACTCCGCTCCTGGCCACTGGTCGGGCGCCAGCCACAGGGCGCACAGCGGTTCGGCCACCCGCTCGAGGGCTCGCTCGGCTCGGGCGGCGGCGATCTTGACGTCCACCCGGTTGGAGGCGACCCCCATGAGGAGGTTGGCCCGGGCGCCGCTGCGCAGCTCGCCCCGCCACGAGGGCAGGCCGTCGGTCGGCGCCTTGGCCAGGTATTCGGGCAGCGAGCTGACGGTGAACTGGAAGTGGTCCTGGGCGGCGTTGGCCCCGGCCAGCACCTCGCCCAGCCACGGTTGGGGCGCCTGGTGGTCCGTGCCGTTCATCCACAGCATCGGGGCGTCGGCCGCCAGGGCGAACCGGGCCGTCTCGGCCTCATGGGCTGCGGCCCGGCGCACCAGGGCCGCCGGGTCGGCGGGCATGGCGGCGCCGTTGCCGTAGCCCACCAGCAGATATTCGGCGCGGAGGGTGGAACCGTCCGGCGCCTGCCACCAAAAGGCGCTGCGGTCGACCGCGGCCGGGACGCCCCGCCACACCACGGCGTGCTCGAAGCCCGCCAGCCGCAGCAGCTGGGGCATCTGGGCCACGTGGCCGAACATGTCGGGCAGGTAGCCCACCGACATGGCGCCGCCGAAGGCTTCGGCCCGCTCCAGGCCCAGCTGCAGGTTGCGGATGATCGTCTCGCCCGAGACCAGGAACTCGTCCATCAGGATGTACCACGGACCGACGGTGAGCCGGCCCGCCTCCGCCAGGCGCCGCAGGCCCTCGGCGGCCTCGGGCCGCAACTCGAGGTAGTCGTCGACCACCGCCATCTGCCCGTCGAGCAGGAACCGGTCGTAGCCCGAGTCGGACGCCAGCCGGGGGAGGAACTCGTCGAGCACTTCGACCAACCCCAGGCGGAAGGCCTGGAAGGGCAGGTACCACTCTCGATCCCAGTGCGTGTGGGGGACAACGGCCACGAGGCGAGCCATGGCACCAACGCTACCGTTGCGCTGTGACACCGCCCGATCCGTGGCAGATCCTCGGCATCCCGGCCGGGTCGTCACTGGCCGAGGCCCGCGCCGCCCGCCGCCGGCTGGCCAAACGGCTCCACCCCGATGTGCATACCGGCCGGCCCCCGGCCGAGCAGGCCGAGCTGTCGGCGCGCATGACGGCCGTCAATCGGGCATTGACGGACATCGAAGCGCAGTGGGCTGCGGAAGCCATGGTGAAGCCGGTCTCGCCTGCCCCAGGCCCCGAGGAGCCCGGCGACCCGGACACGTTCTCGGTGGAACTGCTGCCGGTCGAGGCGTTCGAGGCGCTGTTCCTGGCGGCCTACGGACTGGGCGACATCCTGGTCACCGACGAGCCCTACCTGCTCGAGTTGTACCTGACCGAGCCGTCGCCCTGCTTCTGCCGGCTGACGTTGGTGCCCGAGGCCGGTGGCAGCATCGTGACCGTCGACGTCGGCCCCGCGGCCGAGTCGGGGGAGGCGCCCACGGCGTCCGCGGTAGTCGAGGTTTTGGTGGCCGAACTGAACGCTTTGGCGACGACCTGAGGCGGCCAACTTGGGGGATACGGCACGGGTTTCTCCGTGCTACCGTGCCCGCCGAGGGTGCAGCATCGCAGGTCGAGCAGTTCCCTCCCGGCGACAGCCGGAGGTCGGTCCGGGCAAGGCGTACAGGAGCCCCGGCGGCCGGGAAAGGAGGGGATTGCTTGTGGCAACGGGACACGTGAAGTGGTTCAACTCTGAAAAGGGTTACGGCTTCATCGCCCAGCAGGGCGGCCCGGATGTGTTCGTGCACTTCAGCGCCATCGAAGGCTCTGGGTACAGGAACCTTGAGGAGAATGAAGAGGTCGAGTTTGAGGTGAGCCAGGGCCCCAAGGGGCTCCAGGCGGCCAATGTCCGTCGAATCAATATGCGCTAGCAGGACAGCAGGCTGGGAATTTCGCCGATCGCCGTTCGGCAGAAGAAGACCATAACGGGGGACGCTGGGCGGTTGGGTGGCCGCGGCCGGACGCTGTTGCGCGGACCGGGTCGTGGTGGCCACCGCCCTGCGGCGTCTCCGGTCGGGTCAGTACCGTGGGGGTCGTGTGGCGCGTCCTGGTTGGTGTCGCCCTCGGCGGATGGTGGCTGATCCTGCTCGCAGGACCCGCTTCGGCCCACCCGGGCATCGAGAACCCCTACGTGCCCGCCCACGTGGTGACGACCGTGGCCCTCGGCGTGCCCTCGGAGGAACCGTCGCCCATGGTGGAGATCGACGTCGTCCTCCCCCCTGACTTCACGCTGCAGGGCGTCGACTCGGTCCCGGGTTGGCAGCAGGAGCTCGGGGCGGGACGGCTGCGGTTCTTCAACGGGAACATCCCCCAGGGCGGCTATGCCCAGTTCACCTTCTCGGGGACCTTCGCCCACAAGCGGGTGGTCGAGTTGCCCGTGACGACCCGGGCCGCCGACGGGACCACGGTCGTCTGGGACCAGGCCCAAGGTGCGGCCCACCCCGCCGCGCTGGCGCTGCCCGGGTACCCGCGGGGCTCGTTGCCGCCTGGGGCCGGAGTGTCTGCAAGCGGCGCCGGGCGCAGCCCCGGGCCGCTGCTGGAGGTGGGGCTGGTGGCGGCCGGGGCGGGGGCGGTCGGCCTTGGCGTGGCCGCCAACCGGCGCCGGCGGGGCGGATCGAAGCTGGTGGCAGGACCGGCGGAGCCGTGAGTGATCTCGGCCGGGGTCGGCGTTTGGTGCTTCTTGTGACCTCACTGGCGCTGCTCGCCGCGGGCTTGGCGGTAGTCGCCACCGGTGGTGCCGACAAGTCGGTGCGGGCCGTCACCTCCTCGGCGACAACGACCACCGGGCCGGCGTTGGTGGCGCCGGTGACCCCGGGCACGACACTTCCCGAAGCGACCCTCACCCCGACGACGCCTACCACCGCGGTGGCGGTTACGACCGCGCCGAGCACCACCCGACCGGTCACGTCGGGAAGCCCGATCGGCCCGGTCGCCCTCACCGGTTGCCCGCCATCGCACAAGCCGCCGGCCGCCACGGCGCCCGGCCATCCCGCGGTGCTGGTGCCGGAGTCGGCGCTGCCCGCGCCGCCTGCCGCGGCGCCCAAGGTCGTCGACCTGGCCGCGCTGAGCGGCAAGGGAATGTGGATCTGGCAGCAGAACAAGACCAGCGGCGGCAACGTCGACCTCATCGTCCGCCAGGCGGTGGGTGCCGGGTTGCGCCAGGTGTGGGTCCGTGTGGGCAGCTCGCTCGACGGTTTCTACGGCCAGACCTGGCTGAACGCGCTGGTCCCCGCCCTCCACCGGGCGGGCGTGGCGGTCATCGGCTGGGGCTTCCCGTACCTCTATGACCCGGTGGCCGATGTCGCCTGGACCAATCAGGCGCTGACCTGGCGGTCGCCGGGCGGCGATCGGCTGGACGGGTGGAGCGCCGACATCGAGACCGGCAGCGAGGGCACGGCGCTGTCGGGCAAGCGGGCCGCGACCTACCTGGGACTGGTGCGACCCCAGATGGGGGGCCGGCCGCTGATCGCCACCGTCTATCCGCCCACGGACTACTGGCTGGCCCATTACCCGTATCAGGCGATGGTTCCCTACATCGACGCCTTCGCACCGATGTTGTACTGGAGCTGCGTCGAGCCCGGCGCCGAGGCGACCATGGCGCTGCAGAAGCTGGCTGGGATGGCGCCCGTGCACCTGATCGGCCAGGCGTTCGACATGGGCCCCTACGGCGGCCGGGACGGCTCGCCCAGCGGGGCCGAGATCGCCCGATTCCTCGACGTGGCCCGTCGCGGCGGGGCCAAGGGCGCCTCGTTCTGGGTCTGGCAGTACATGACGGCCCCCGAATGGGCCGCCCTGAGCGCCTACCCGTGGCGCACCTGAGCTCTGCCTCCCGGGGGGCCGGCAGCTGACGCGACCGCCCGAGACCAGGATTAGGTTTTGGCGGCGATGGACCTGAACTACCCGCCCGAGGCTGAGGCGTTCCGGGTCGAGATCCGTGAATGGCTGGCCGCCAACCTGCCCCCGGGGGACGACTGGACCGACAAGCTGTTCCAGGGCGGCTGGATCTGTGCCACCTGGCCCGAGGAGTACGGCGGCAAGGGCTTGAGCACCATGGAGGCGGTCGTCCTGGCCGAGGAGTTCGAGCGGGCCGGGGCGCCGCTGCGGGCCGACTTCTTCGGCGACACCCTCGTCGGCCCGACCATCCTGCGATGGGGGACCGAGGAGCAGAAGAAGGAGTTCCTGCCCCAGATCCTGTCGGGGCGGATCTCGTGGTGCCAGGGCTTCTCCGAGCCGGACGCGGGCAGCGATCTGGCGTCGGTGAAGACCCGCGCCGAGCTCGACGGCGACGAATGGGTGATCAACGGCCAGAAGCTGTGGACGACCCAGGCGCATGAGGCCGACTACATCTTCCTCCTGGCCCGGACCGACCCCGACGCTGCGAAGCACGCGGGCATCTCCTACCTGTTGGTGCCGATGAAGCAGGCGGGGATCGAGGCCCGGCCCATCCGCCAGCCCGACGGGTCGGCGGAGTTCAACGAGGTGTTCTTCGACGGGGCCCGCTGCCCCAAGGACAACGTGGTGGGCGGGGTCAACAACGGCTGGACCGTGGCCATGACAACCCTGGGATTCGAGCGCGGTACTTCGGCCACGACCGGGTACCGGCGGTTCAGGAAGGAGCTGGACGACCTGATCGCCCTGGCCAGGGGCAACGGCCGGGCGGCCGACCCCCTGGTCCGCCAGCGCCTGGCGGGGGCGTGGACCAAGGTCAAGATCATGCAGATCAACGGCTACCGCTCGTTGACCGCGGCGCTCGGTGGAACCAACGACGCTGGGGTGAAAGCGCTCGCCGCCACCAACAAGATGTTCTGGTCCGAGTACCACCAAGAGGTCATGGAACTCGCGATCGACATCCTGGGCATGAGCGGCCAGGTGCTGAGCGGGTCCGGTGAGACGGAGATCGTTCCGGGTTACGGCCTGCGCCGGCCGCTGCCCGGGTATCCGGTCAGCGTTCTGCAATCGTCGTTCTTCTACTCCCGATCCGAGACCATCTGGGGTGGCACGGCCCAGATACAGCGGAACATCGTGGGCGAGCGCATCCTCGGCCTGCCCCGTGAGCCCCGGCCGACCAAGTAGCGCG
>JAUTXN010000081.1 GCA_030838045.1 Acidimicrobiaceae bacterium | reverse complement strand
CTCGACGTCGGCCTCCTCAACCCGCTGCTCAACCTGCTGCAGCCGATCCTCAGTGCGCTCACCCCGATCGCCGACCAGCTGATCGGGACGGTCCTCACCACGGTGCAGTCGGTGTTGCAGCCGGTGCTGGGCACCACGCTCCAGCAGCTGCTCGGTGGCCTCGGTCTTGACACGGCCAAACCAGTCAGCTCGCTGCTGACGGCGCTCCAGAAGGCCACCAACCTGGTGACGGTCCATGTGGGCGACACCGCCTCGTCGGTGGTGACCAGCGCAGGAACGGTCATTGCGGACTCGATCGCCAAGGGCGCCGAGATCGACGTGCTGCCCGGCATCACGCTCACGGGCGGCCCACTGCTCTCCATCACGCTGGGCCTGGCCCACACCACCAGCACGTTCAACCGGCTGACCGGGGTCAGCGCCGCCACCTTCGACCCGGCCATCGTCACGGTGAAGCTGTTGGGCGCGGTCATCCCCGTGGCCCTGACCACGCCACTCGTGCTGTTCGCGGGGACGCCTCTTGAATCCGTCATCTCGTTGGGCGCCGGCAAGACGACCCTCAACAAGACCGACGGCTCGGTGTCGGCCGAGGCCAGCGGCGTGGGCATCGACCTCCTGAAGGGCCTCAACGGGGGAATCAGCCTCCATCTGGCGCATGCCACGTCGGCGGCCGCGGGAGCCAAGGCGCAGCTGGTGGCCACCACGACGTCGAGCTCGACCACGACCACCTTGTTGCCGGCGGTGACCGGAACGCTGCTCGTCACCAAGCTGCCGGTGACCGGCAGTGCGGCGCCGGTACTTCCCATCGGTATGGCGCTGATCCTCGCCGGCTATCTCACCCGCCGGGGGCTGCTCCGCCGCTGGGCCCAACGAACGCCACGCTGAGCCTGGCGGTTACCCCTCTGATGTCCGTCGCTGTCGGTGAGCCATGAGGGGCCGAGTCAGTGTGCCGCGCTTCGAAGACCTGAAGTCCCGCGTGCGCCAGCTGCGTACTCGGAGGCTGCCCGGGCTTCCTTGGCGGCGGGGGGGTCTGCCGGGCCAGGGGTCGCCGGGGCCGCCGGGGCCGCCGGATTGGCGACGCCGCATCATCTCGGGCGTCTCCATTGCCCTGGTGGTGATCGGGGTGGCGGTCATCGGCTATCCCTTCTGGACCAATCTCTGGCAGGACCGGCTCCAGGCGCGGCTGGGCCGGCAGTTGACCAGCCAGCAACTGGCGGACAAATACCGGGCGCACCGGGTGGCGACCGGTGACAGCCTGACCCGAATCAAGATCCCGGCTCTCGGGGTTGACATGGTGGTCGTCGAGGGGACCACTGACAGCGCGCTGAAGGCCGGGGCGGGCCACTACCCGTCCAGCCCGCTGCCGTGTGAGGCCGGCAACGTGGCCATCGCAGGGCACCGCACGACCTATGGCAAACCCTTCGCCAACCTCGACCGCCTCAAGCCCGGTGACACCATCGAGCTGGACACGCCGATCGGTGGCTGCGTCTACCAACTGGCGCAGACGCCGTTCGTCGTCAGCCCGACCGACATCTCTGTGCTCGCTTCTACCGCGGCGCGCTCGCTGACGCTCACCACGTGCAATCCCAAGGGATCGGCGGCCCAGCGACTGGTGATCCGAGCCACCTGGTCCGAGGATCTGCGGCCGGTATGATCGGGTCGATCAAGCAGCGCGCCCGTTGCGTGGCCACGGCGGCCGGTGCGGTCATGGTGGCGGCGCTGGTCGCGGTGGCGGTCGTCGTCGTGCCCGCTTCGCCCGCGTCGGCGACGACCAGCGCGATCGTGATCACCACGCCGGCGCCAGGGGCGAGTTTCACGTCCGGTTTCACCTCGGCCTCGGTCCCGATCAATGGAAATGCCAACATCGGCCAGCAGGCGCTGGAAACCAACGTGATCAGCGACGTCCAGGTGTCGGTCACCTTCGGCGGCGCCCAGGTCTTCTCCTGCGCCCATGCGGGGGACTGTGGCGCGACCACCGGCGGGCAGTCCACGAACTTCTCCTTCACTCCGCTGGTGACCCGCAACGGCCCCTACAGCGTCAGCGCCCTGGTCAGCGGCCGCGAGTGCAACGTGCTCAACAACTGCACGTTCCACAACGCCACCGCCAATACCAGCTTCAGTGTGGGCGTGCACCCGGTCGCTCCTAGGAACGTCAAGGCCCAGGTGAACGGGGATCGCAGTGTCACGGTCTCGTGGAGCGCCAATCCCGAACCCGACGTGTTCGGATATCAGATCCTGCGGCGCGATCCTGGGTCCTCGAATAGTCGGGCGGTGAATCCGTTTCTCGCGGGCACGAGTTGGACGGATCAGGGGACGATGGCTGCGGGCGGCGACTACGGCTACACCGTGGTCGCGTTCCGGCCGGGCGCCGACGGCACGTCGACCGCGACTACGGTTTTGAGCACATCCTCGGCCACGTCGGCGGCCAGCGTGCCGGCACCGCCGGTTCCGAGCACGACGATCCCGCCCGTCGGTCAGCCGGTGAACGCCACCACGACCACGACCATGGCGCCGCCCCCGGGGAACTCCGGGCCCGACCTGTCGGCGTTCCTGGCCCAGGCAAGCAAGCAGGGTGCCATACCTGTCGCCCCGCCCAAGGTCGTCGTGCCGCCCGCGGCGTCGGCGCCTGCCCACGTCGGGGCGCCGTCGATCGCGGCGCCAGCCGGACCGCCGGATACCTACGCCCCGACGTTGCCGTATTCCGCTCCGGTGCTCGGTGGGGGTGCCCCGTCGTCAGGCGGGGGTGGCGACACCCCGCAGGTGGCACTGTCGGGGCCGGTGGCGAAGTCGCACCAGCATCGCTCGTTGTTGTTCTCCGTCGCCGGTGGGATGTTGCTGTGCGTGTTGGGGTTCGCGGTGCGAACGGCGAATCAGCGCCCCGGTCCGCCGGCTCCGCTGGAACCGCTGACAGGTGGCGAGGGTGGAGGTGGGGGCGGGGCGTCGGCGGCCGTCCCGGCCTCAGTCGCGGCCAAGGCCGCTGCAAGGGCGGCGGCGAGCGCGAGGCCCTCTGGGCCCGCGGCCGGTCCGGTTGCGGTGGCTGCCGCGGCGGCCGTGCCGACCGGCGCCGTGAGGGTGCTGGCTCCGCCCCCCGCTCCGGCTGCGGCTCCGGGTGCTGCGGCTATGGCACCGGCTCGGGGTGCGGGTGCGGGTGCGGGTGCGGCGGCTCGGGGTGCGGGTGCGGGTGCGGCTGCGGCGGCGATGGCACCGGCCGCTGTGGGGCCCGCCGATGTCCCCGTGATCCGGCAGGTTCCGGCGGTTTCGGATGCCGCGGTAGGGGCTGGTCCCGCGCCGGCGCCGGCCGAGCAGGCATCGGCGCCCCCGGTCGCCCGTCGGAGCGGGCCACGGACTCGGCGGGGCAAGTCTGCGCCTTCGGTCGACGAGGCAGTCGATTACTTCCGCCTTGTCCGCATGGCCGACCCCGACGGGGCGGCGA
>JAUTXN010000078.1 GCA_030838045.1 Acidimicrobiaceae bacterium | reverse complement strand
GTGGCGGTTTGCCGGAGGAAAAGCGTGGGGCGGTGTGGTCAGGCCTCTTCGAAGAGGTCTTCGCCTCGGCGGAGGCGGGTGGCGATGCGGACCAGTTGGGGGAGTTCGCGCCTGGTCGGCGTGTGGGCGGCCAGGAAGCGGGCCGCCCCGGCGAGGAGCAGGGCCTGGGGTTCGGAACCGTCGGGCCACGCCCGTGCTTGGCGGGCTGCGGCCTCGACGGTCTGGAACCAATGGAACTCGGCGTCCTCGGCCACCAGGGCGTGACCGAGCGCCGCGATCACGGGCGCCGGATCGCCGTACTGGCGCACCCAGCCGTAGACGATGCCACCGGCCCGATCCACCTGCCCCTGTGCCTCCCAGCAGGCCGTGAGGTCACCCAGGTCGGGTTGGGCGACCGGGGTGAGCCGGGCGGCGGGGACGTTGAGGAACCGGTCGAGGAACACCCGGAGGGCGCCGTGTACCGCGCCGCGCAGCAGCTCGGCCGAGGGGTTGCGTACCAGGGCCTGGTGCACCGCGTTGGCGTAACTGAAGCCGTGATGGACGACGTCCCAGTCGCCATGGTCGTTCTGCACGTGGAAGCGGGTGATGCGCAGCCCTGCGGCCAAGGCCACGGCGCGCCCGGCCTGTTCCGGCGTGAACCCGGCGTGGAGGCCCTCGAGCAGGCTGTCCACCGCCTCCGCCGGGTCCTCGCTGGACTGCGAGCCGAGCAGCCGCCAGGCCAGGGCCGCCACCTCGTCGTCGCTGACGCCGGCTCCTTTGAGGAGCACGTCACCCTCGGACGCCAACCGTTGCGATGCCGAACGGGCCAAACCCGCCAGGTCGTGGGGATGACGCCAGGATCCGAGCTCTTCGGAGCGCCGAGCCGAGGCCGTCTGCATCACGAGCGACGGGAGTATCGCAGCGGCGGAATCCCATCCCAGGTGGTCCAAGGCCTCGAACGCCTTGTTCGTGAAGTCCAGCGTGTGCCCGCCGTCGAGGAACACGTGGTCCGTTGCGGCCGCGAACAGGAATCGTTCCGTGGCGTCGCGCTCGGTTGCCCCGAGGGCGATGGCGGTCGCCAGGGCTCGTTCGGCCGCCTCGTCGGTGCGGGTGTCGATGAACCGCCGGTACCACGAGGCAAGTCGCTCCGGCGTCACGGCGTTGGTGGCCAAGGGCGCCAGGGGGAATCGGTCGGCGTGGCCCCGCGTGTCGCGCGACAAGAACGCCAGGCCATGCACCAGGGCCAGCGGGCGGTCGGCTGGGTCGAGCTGCGGAAGCATGTTGGCCATGGCCGTGAGCACGGTCAGGCCCGCGCCCCAGCCCTCGTGGCGATGCGTGGTGCCGAAGCTCACGCCCCGCCGGACCGCCTCGGCCGGCGCCGCGCCGGCGTCGAGCAGCCCGAGAACCGCCTTGGCCGTCACCAGGGTGAGCCCCTGTTCGAGTCCTTCGTCGAGCCGGACCAACAGCGCCGCAGTGGGGTCGGCGGCCGCGGGGGTCAGGACCACCACCCGGCCCTCGCGAATCTCGACGGGGTAGGCGCGCACGTCGTCGGCGAAGGGGTCGAGCGTGCCGCCCGAGCACAGGTCGAAACGGGCGTGGTGCCAGTGACAGGTGAGCAGGCCGTCCTCGACCGTCCCGCGGTGCAGCGGGAAACCCAGGTGGGGACAGCGATCGTCGACCGCGTAGGCCCTGCCGCCGTGCCAGACAACGCAGACCCCATGGTTGGCGACCTTGGTCAGGAGCATCCCGCGGGACTGGAGTTCCTCGAACGAACCAGCGTCGATGCCATCCATGAGGTCCATACCGGGATCGTAACGGTGGCACCCAGATTTAACAAGTAAAACCTTGTTATTGCCGTTGAGCGGTTAGGATTGCTCCTGTGGCCATCCCTGCGAGCACGACGACGGCGACCCAGCCGGCCACGCGACGGGCCATCCTGCTCACGATCAAGCAGCGCGGCGAGGCCCGGGCGGAAGAGTTGGCGTCGACCCTCGGCATCACCCCGAGCGCGATCCGCCAGCACCTGACGGCGCTGCTCGGCGAGGGCCTGGTGGCGATTCGGGAGCAGCGGGGGAGTGCCGGCCGGCCCAAGCACGTCTACTCGGTCACGAGCAGGGCGGAGGTCCTGTTCCCGAAGACCTACGGCGAGCTGACCTGCGAGTTGCTGGAGTACGCGGGAGCCGAAGGGCCGGGCACGGTGGACCGGCTGTTCGAGCGCCGCCGGCAGCGCCGGGTCCGGGGCGCCGAGATCCGCCTGGCGGGCAAGTCGTTCGACGAACGGGTCGAGGAACTGGCCAAGATCCTCGACGAGGATGGCTACCTGGCCGACACGGTCCGGGGCGACGATGGCGAATGGCGCATTGTCGAGCACAACTGCGCCATCCTCGAAGTGGCACTCCGCTACGGCCAGGCGTGTTCGAGCGAGATCGGTTTCCTGCGTGACGTCATGCCCGACGCCCAGATCGACCGGGTGTCGCACATGGCCTCGGGGGAGCACCATTGCGCCTACCGGGTCCGACCGCGGGACACGAGCCCGCAGGCCGCGGGCGGTGGCCCAGGTGCCGCCGGCGAGCACGACGCCCAGTACAGCGAGTACAGCGAGTACAGCCAGGACAGCCAGGACAGCCAGGACAGCCAGGGCGGGCCCGGCGGCGGCGACGTCCCGGTCGCCTGACACGGCGGAGCGCCGCCCGTGGCGGGGCCCCTGTCGGGGTATCGGATCATCGAACTGGCGGGGATCGGACCGGCGCCGTTCGGGGCCATGATGCTGGCCGACATGGGCGCCGAGGTGATCCGCGTCGACCGGCTCCAGGCCGTCGACGGCCCGGCGATCCCCGGCGGCGACCCGTCACAGGACCTGCTCAACCGGGGCCGGCGTTCCGTCGCGGTGGACCTCAAGCATCCCGGCGGTGTGGCCACGGTTCTGGCGCTCGTGGCGCACGCCGACGCGCTGGTCGAGGGCTTCCGGCCGGGAGTGGCGGAACGCCTCGGCGTCGGGCCCGGGCCGTGCCTCGAGCGCAACCCCCGCCTGGTGTACGGGCGCATGACCGGTTGGGGTCAGGAGGGGCCCAAGGCCCACCTTCCCGGCCATGACATCAACTACCTGGCACTGTCGGGGACGCTGTCGGCCATCGGCCGCCAGGGCGAGGCTCCGGTGCCGCCCCTCAACCTGGTCGCGGACTTCGGCGGCGGGGGAATGCTGCTCGCCTACGGGGTCGTATGCGCGTTGCTGGAAGCGGGCCGCTCCGGTACCGGCCAGGTCATCGACGTCGCGATGGTGGACGGCTCCGCCCTGCTGGCCACCATGATCCACGGGTTCCGGTCGGCCGGCCTGTGGCGCGACGAACGGGGCACCAACCTGCTCGACACCGGCGCCTGGTTCTACGAGGTGTACGAGACCGCCGACGGCGGATACTTGGCCGTCGGGGCGCTCGAGCCGCGATTTTGCGCCGAACTGATACGGCTCTCGGGCGTCGGGAGTGACGGATGTGGCAACGTGGCGCACCAGGCCGACCTGGCGAGTTGGCCGGCCATGAAGGAACGGTTGGCGGCGGTGTTTCTCACCAGGACCCGCGACGAATGGTGCGAGTTGCTGGAGGACTCAGACGCCTGTGTGGCTCCGGTCCTCGGGCTCGGCGAGGCGCCCGGCCACCCGCACAATGCCCACCGGGGAACCTTCACGGAGGTGTCCGGCGTGGTCCAGCCCGCCCCGGCGCCTCGATTCAGCCGGACGCCCGGTACGATCGACCGGCCCCCGCCTCGTGCCGGGCAGCACACCGACGAGGTGCTCGGTGATTGGGGCTTGGAGCAGTCCCACATCGACGAGCTGCGAGCGACTGGAGCGATTGGTTAGTGCGAATCCGAGTGAATCCGTGCGACTCCGAGCGAATCCGTGACGAAGGAGTGAGTTGAGCTTGGCTACTGCGGTGTTCTTCCACGCCCATCCAGACGACGAGTGCATCCTCACCGGCGGCACCATGGCGAAACTGGCGGCCGACGGTCACCGGGTAGTGCTCGTCACCGCCACCCGAGGAGAGCAGGGCGAGGTGGCGGCGGGATTCCTGACCGAGGGGGAGCTCCTCGGTGCCCGCCGGGTCCAGGAGCTGCAGGCGTCGGCCCAGGTGCTCGGGGTCAGCCGGCTGGAGTTCTTGGGCTACGCCGACTCGGGAATGATGGGCACCGAGACCAACGACGCCCTGGACTGTTTCTGGCAGGCCGATCTGGAGGAGGCGGCCCAGCGGTTGGCGGCCATCCTCGAGGAGGAGTCGGCGTCGGTCGTCGTGGTGTACGACGACAACGGGGGCTACGGCCACCCGGACCACATCCAGGTCCACCGGGTCGGGGTCCGAGCCGCGGAACTGGCGGGGATCGACTCGGTGTACGAAGCGACGATCGACCGGGACCGGGTGGTGCGGATGATCCAGGCGGCCGGCGGCCCGATCGACGGGGCCCCCGATATCGACGAGAACTCTGACTTCGGGGTCCGCGCGACAGAGGTGACGACCCGGATCGACGTCAGCGGCCACGTGTGGGCCAAGCGGCAAGCCATGCGGTGCCACCCGAGCCAGATCCCCGACGACGTCTTTTGGTTGACCATGCCCGACGACCAGTTCCAGATGGCGTTCTCCGAGGAGCAGTACATCCACCGTGGGGTGCCGGCCGGCACCGCCGAGTCCCACTTCGACCTGGCCTGACGGGCGGACGCGCATGGGCTGGACGCACACCGGCTACGCACAGCGGATCACCTTCGGCCTCGACGCCATCGACGGTGTCGACGACGTCGTGAAAGAGGCCGGGGGCCGCCGGGTCATGCTGGTCACGACGACCGGGCGGCGCCAGTCGGCGGCGGGCGAGCGGCTGGTCGACCTGCTCGGACGGCGGCTGGTGGCGGTGTTCGACGGTGTCCGGCCCCACGTGCCGACCACGGCGGTGCAAGACGCGCTGCGGCAGGCGGAGTCGTCCGATGTCGACGCCATTGTCTCGTTCGGGGGTGGGTCGTGCGCCGATCTCGGCAAGGCAGTGTGCTTCTTCACCGAGCAGCGGGCGGGCCGGCCCGGCGCCTCCTACCTGGACCGGCCCGTCGTCGCCCATGTCGCCATCCCGACGACCTACTCCGGCGCCGAGCTGACCCCGTTCTTTGGCATGACCGATGAGGCGGCCCACCGCAAGTCCGGCGCCGGCGGCCCGACCATTGCCCCTGTGGCGGCCATCTACGACCCGGTGGTCACCTTGAGCACCCCGGCCAAGGTGGCGGCCGAGACGGGGATGAACGCGCTGGCGCACGGGATCGAATGCGCCTACTCCCCGACCCGTACCCCTGAGGCCGAGGCCATTGCCCTGGCCACGGTGCGGCGGGTGGCCGCGGCCCTACCGCGGGTCATCGACCAGCCCGACAACCTGGCGGCGCGCACGGCCATGTTGGAGGCCGCAGTGCTCGGTGGCCGGTGCCTGCAGAACGCAAGCATGGGGGCCCATCACGGTCTGGCCCAGCTCGTGGGGGGCCGCACCGGCGTGGCGCACGGCCTGGTGAACGCCATTCTGCTGGCCCACGTCCTGCGCTGGAACGCCGACGCCATCCCGGACGACGTGCAGCGGATCGGCGAGGCGTTGGCGGCCGGGGCCTCCACCGCGGCCGGCGATGCCGGCGATGCCGCCGATGCCGTCGATCGCCTCCGCGGGCGCGTCGGGCTGCCCGGTCGCCTGTCGGAGGTCGGGGTGGACGAGGACGACATCGAGGCCGTGGTGCGCATGAGCTCGGGCAACGCCAACATCGCCAGGAACCCCCGGCCCGTGTCTCCCGAGGACGTTCGCTCGCTGCTCGAGTCGGCGTTCTAGCGCCCGCCGATCCTCAGGCCGTGGCCTAGCAGTGCCGCTGATCGAGGCGCTGGCCATCTTCGCCGTGGGCCTGGCCGCGGGCACCGTCAACACCATCGTCGGTTCGGGGTCGCTCATCACCTTTCCGACCCTGCTGGCGTTCGGGTACTCACCCGTCGTCGCCAACGTGAGCAATACCATCGGCTTGGTGCCGGGGTCGCTCAGCGGAGCGGTCGGGTACCGCCGGGAGCTCGCAGGTCAGCGCGCCCGGCTCGTGTATCTCGGGAGCGCGTCGACGGCCGGCGGCATCACCGGCGCCATCCTCCTTCTGGTCCTCCCTGGAAGCGTGTTCCGGGGGATCGTGCCGGTCCTGATCCTGCTGGCCTGCGCGCTGCTCGTGATCCAACCCCGGATGTCCGCCCGCGTCGCCCGGAGGCGCTCGGCGGCCGACGCGTCGAAGCCGGCCCATGGTGGACCGATCCTGCTGGCAACGGTGTACCTGACCGGGGTCTACGGCGGGTACTTCGGGGCCGCCCAGGGCGTCATCCTCTTCGCCCTGCTCGGGATCTTCCTCGACGACGATCTGCAGCGCCTCAACGCGGCCAAGAACGTGCTGGCGGCGCTGGTCAACGGGGTGGCGGCACTGCTGTTCATCGTTGCCTCCCACATCGCGTGGGGACCGGCGGGGCTCCTTGCGGTCGGGTCGACGATCGGCGGCCAGCTGGGAGCCAAGTTGGGGCGCCGGCTTCCTGCGCCGGTCCTGCGGGCGGGGATCATCGTCGTCGGAGTCGCGGTCGCGGTGCGGTTGCTCATCTGACGGCCAGTACGCTCGGCGGCGTGTCAGTCGTAAAGATCAACGCAATCGACGTGCCCGCGGAACGCAGCGACGAAATGGCGGCCCGCTTCGCGGCCCGGGTGGGGCAGGTCGAGCAGGCCGAGGGGTTCGAGGAGTTCCGCCTGCTTCGCCCCACCGACGGGCGTGCGACCTGGCTGGTCTACACCCGGTGGCGCGACGAGGACGCCTTCCAGGCGTGGTTCGGCTCCCAGGCGTTCAACCAGGGCCACGCCAAACCGCAGGGCCCCGGTGGCCCGGTCGCCACTGGCAGCGCCCTGTGGGAATTCGAGCTCGCGCAGGAGGCGGCGCCCAAGCTGAGCCACTCTTGAGCCGGCGGTAGGCAGCCACCATGGTTCTGGCGTCACTGCGCGACGTCCACGTCGCCTGGGCGTGGGTGCTCATCATCAGCAACGGTCTGGCCGGGTCATGGTCGCTGGCTGCCCACTACGTGCCGGGGTTGCGGACCCGGGCGCTGTGGTGGTTCACGGTCTTCGCCGAGCTGGCCGTGTTCGTCCAGGTGGCGCTCGGCGTCGGCCTCATCGCGGGCCAGAAGCTGACGGCGCCGAAGTTCCACCTGTTCTATGGATTCGTGGCGATCATCGCGGTCGGCATCTTGTACAGCTACCGGGACGCACCGTGGATGCGCAACCGCCTCTACCAGTGGTACGGCGCAGGTGGGCTGTTCGTGATGGGGCTCGGGATCCGGGCCATGCTCGTGGCCCGGGTGGGGGCGCGCTAAGACCGCGCTCAGCTCAGGTGGACCACCGGGCAGGTCAGCGTGCGGGTTATGCCGTCGATCAGCTGGACCCGGCTCACGACCATCTTCCCGAGCTCGTCGACCGAACCGGCCTCGGCTCGGACGATCACGTCGTACGGTCCGGTGACGTCCTCCGCCGACACAACCCCCTCGATCTTGCCGACTTCAGCCGCCACATGGGCGGCCTTACCGACCTCTGTCTGGATGAGGACGTACGCACTGACCGCCATAGGCTCCTCCTGGCTGGTTTCGACCGGAGGCATCGTAACCAGCCCGACGCCCCGCCGCTCGGCCGACCAGCGACCATCACGACCAGACGACGATCCGGCACGAGCGGGGGCCGCCTGGAAGGCCCCCTGGCCTAGATTGATCACCGCAACCAGAGCGAGCGGAGCGTCTTCTTGTCGATCTTGTCACCCTCCACCTTCAAGGATCCGGCACCACTCGTCCCCCGACGGGTCCTGTTCGGCAACCCCGAGCGGTTCAGCCCCCGGGTCTCGCCCGACGGCACCCAGCTCGGCTGGATCGCCCCCGACGAAGGCATTCTCAACGTCTTCGTGGCGCCCCTCGACGACCTCAAGTCGGCCGCGCCGGTCACCAAGGACCGCGAGCGCGGCATCCGCGCCTTCTTCTGGGCCCACGACAACCGCCACCTCCTCTACGTCCAGGACAAAGGGGGCGACGAGAACTGGCGCGTCTATGCCGTCGACCTGATCGACGGCGGTGTGCGGGACCTGACGCCGTTCGAGGGCGTCCAGGCCCAGGTCATCGAGGTCAGCAAGCACTTTCCCGAACGCATCCTGGTCGGGCTCAACAAGGACGACCCCCAGCTGCATGACGTCTACAGCCTCGACCTGGCCTCGGGCGAGCTGACCAAGGAGGCCGACAACCCGGGCTTCGTCGGCTGGGTCGTCGACGCCGAGATGCGCGTCCGAGGCGCCATCGCCCCGACGCCCGAGGGCGGCAGCACGATCGTGGTGCGCCAGTCGGTCACCGAGCCGTGGCAGGCCCTGATCGACGTGCCGCCCGACGACGCCCTGACGACCGCCCCGGTGGCCTTCAGCGCCAACGGGCGGTTCCTGCTCACGCAATGCTCGGTGGACGTCGACGCGGGCCGGCTGATGTGGGTCGACACCGATTCGGGCGACTACGAGGTCGTCGCCGAGGACCCCCAGTACGACGTGACGGGCGTCCGCCTGCACCCCGACACCCGCATCGTGCAGCTGGTGAGCATCCAGCGCGAGCGGATGGACATGGTCGTGCTCGACCCGACGATCGCCGAGGACATCGGCGCCCTGACCGCCTACCACAAGGGCGACTTGTCGGTCCTCAACCGCGACGACGCCGACAACATCTGGCTGGTCAGCTACACCGAGGATGACGGGCCGGTGCACTACGTGGCGTGGGACCGCTCCAAGCAGGAGGCGACACCGCTGTTCGCCCACCAACCGGCGCTGCTGGACTACCACCTCGCCCCGATGGAACCCTTCGCCTGCGCCACGCGCGACGGCCTCGTGATCTACGGCTACATCACGTTCCCGCCCGACGAGGAGCGCCTCGACCTGCCCACGGTGCTCAACGTCCACGGTGGCCCCTGGGCCCGCGACGTCTGGGGCTACAACCCCGAGGCCCAGTGGCTGGCCAACCGGGGATACCTCTGCATCCAGGTCAACTACCGCGGCTCGACGGGGTACGGCAAGGACTTCACCAACGCCGGCAACAAAGAGTGGGGCGCCAAGATGCACGACGACCTGCTCGACGCCGTGCAGTGGGCCATCGACCGCCGATACGCCGATCCGAGCCGGGTCGCCATCTACGGTGGGTCCTACGGGGGCTACGCGGCGCTGGTCGGCGCCACCTTCACCCCCGACGTCTTCGCCTGCGCGGTCGACATCGTGGGCCCGTCGAACCTCAAGACCCTGATCGAGTCGGTGCCGCCGTATTGGGCGCCGCTGATCGCCCAGTTCCACACCCGGGTCGGCAACCCCGAGACCGAGGCGGACTTCTTGTGGGAGCGCTCCCCGCTGTCCAAGGTCGACCAGATCACCATCCCGCTGCTCATCGCCCAGGGGGCCAACGACCCCCGGGTCAAGCAGGCCGAGTCGGAGCAGATCGTGGCCGCGCTGGAAGAGCGGGGGATCGACTACCAGTACATGCTGTTCCCCGACGAGGGCCACGGATTCGCCCAGCCGGAGAACCGGATCAAGTTCTACGCCGCCGCCGAGGCATTCTTGGCCAAGCACCTCGGCGGCCGGGCCGAACCGCCGGAGCAGTCGCCGCCAGAAGGCTGACGCCGAAGTCGCGCCTTTCGGAGTCGCGTTGGCGGGATCGGGCCCGGGCCAAAGTGGCCTCATGACCCCGACCACCAACCCCGCCAACGGGTGGACCTACACCCGCGAAAGGCACCAGCTACCTAGCCGGTCCCGGGGGGCCGTTGTGTTCAAAACCCGATGAAATAGATACATGGAATGAACACAATGGTGTCCTGCCAAGGGGTGGACCTACACCCGCGAAAGACACCAGCTACCTAGGAAAGCGCCCCTGAATGCGGCCCATCGAAGCGGGCCCGGTAGAGACCTACGAGCCCAGCCGCTTGCGCAGGGCTTCCAGCTCGTCGCGCAGCACGCTGGGAAGGCGGTCCCCGAAGGTGGCGTAGTGCTCCTCGATCGAGGGCAGCTCGTTGCGCCATTCGGAGGCATCGACGCGGAGCAGCTCGTCCATGTCGGCCGGCGCCACGTCGAGCCCGTCGGTCGGGATGGCCCCCGGTGCCGGCAGCAGCCCGATCGGGGTCTCGATCGCGGCGCCGGTCCCGGCGCAGCGCTCGAAGACCCACTCGAGGACCCGGCTGTTCTCCCCGAACCCGGGCCACAGCCAGCGCCCGGTGGCGTCCTTGCGGAACCAGTTGACATAGAAGATCTTCGGCAGCTTGGCCGGGTCGACCCGGCCTGCCATCGACAGCCAGTGCCCGAAGTAGTCAGCCATGTTGTAGCCGCAGAACGGCAGCATCGCCATCGGGTCACGGCGCAGCTTGCCCACCGCCCCGGCTTGGGCGGCGGTGGTCTCCGACGCCATGGTCGACGCCAGGAACACGCCGTGGGACCAGTCGAACGACTCCGTGATCAGAGGAATGACCGTCGAGCGCCGCCCACCGAAGAGCATGGCCGAGATGGGCACCCCGTCGGGGTCCTCCCACTCGGCGGCGATGGCCGGGTCCTGGGCCGCGGGGGCGGTGAAGCGGGCATTCGGATGGGCCGCGGGCCCAAGTCCCGCGGACGGCGTCCAGTCCTGGCGCTTCCACGAGATCAAGTGCTCGGGGGGCTCCGGAGTCATGCCCTCCCACCACACGTCGCCGTCGTCGGTGTAGGCGGTGTTGGTGAACAGGCAGTTGGCCGCCAGGGTCAAGATGGCGTTGGGGTTGGTGTAGTCACTCGTCCCCGGCGCTACGCCGAAGAACCCGGCCTCGGGGTTGATGGCCCGCAGCATCCCGTCCGCGCCGACCTTCATCCAGCAGATGTCGTCGCCGATCGTCTCGACCTTCCAGCCCGGCAACGTGGGCACCAGCATGGCCAGATTGGTCTTGCCGCACGCCGAGGGGAAGGCGCCGGTCACATAGCGGGTGTCACCGTCGGGCGAGGTCAGCTTGAGGATCAGCATGTGCTCGGCCAGCCACCCGTCGTCGCGGGCCATGACCGAGGCGATGCGCAGGGCGAAACACTTCTTGCCGAGCAGGGCGTTGCCGCCGTAGCCCGAGCCGAACGACCAGATCTCGCGGGTCTCGGGGAAATGCACGATGTACTTGTTGTCGGCGTTGCACGGCCACGCCGAATCGGCCTCACCGGGCGCCAGTGGCGCCCCGAGCGAGTGCACGCAGGGCACGAAGTCGCCCTCGTCGCCGAGCACCTCCAACGCGCCCCGCCCCATACGGGTCATGATCCGCATGTTGACCGCCACGTAGGCCGAGTCGCTGATCTCCACGCCGATGTGGGCGATCGGTGAACCGAGCGGCCCCATGGAGAAGGGGATCACGTACATGGTCCGGCCCTGCATCGACCCGGCGTAGAGGTCCCGAAGCGTCGATCGCATCTCGGCCGGTTCGCGCCAGTTGTTGGTCGGCCCCGCGTCCACCTCCTGCGCGGAGCAGATGTACGTGCGGTCCTCGACCCGGGCCACGTCGGCCGGGTCGGAGGTGGCCCAGTAGCTGCTCGGCCGCTTGGCGTCGGCCAGCCGGGTGAAGGTGCCCCCGTCCACCAGGAGTTGGCACAACCGGTCGTACTCCTCGGCCGATCCGTCGCACCACTCGACCCGGTCGGCAGAGCAGTGGGTGGCCCACTCCTCGACCCACTGGATCAGCTTGGCGTTCTTGGTCGGAACGTCATTGGTCCCGATGGTCGTGGTCATGCGCCTCACTCCTTGTCAATCGTGCAGCTCACACCGGCGAGGGGGGCTCGGGTGGTGCTTTCATGTCGACTTCGGAGCCGAGCCGAAGATGGTGGGCGTCGCCCGTTGCGTCCAGGTCGAAGACGACCCGCTGCCCCTGGCGGAGCATCCGGAAGATCGACCCTTCGAGCGCCGTAGGCGACAACTCGTACTCCGAGAAATCGGTGTCCCGGACCACGCTGCCGACGCCCGTGGTCGGGTCGTACGACTTGACTACGCCCTGCATCGCGTCGGCATTTCGACTGTCAGCCTGCTCCTGTTCAGTTGCTGCGTACGCTCCCCAAGTATGGACGCTACCGGAGCCACCCGCTGAGCGGCGAGTTCGCGGCGCTGGCCCGCCTGGCGAGCGGGCTCGGGGCCCTGGCGCCGCCGGAGGTGGGCATCGGAGACGATGCCGCGGTGGTCTCGGCCCCGGAGGGTTGGCTGCTGCTCGCGGCCGACGCGGTGGTGGCGGGCGTCCACGCCGACCTTGCGCTGAGTGGCCTGGACGACCTGGGTTGGAAGGCGGTGGCGGTCAACGTCAGCGACATCGCGGCCATGGGCGGCTGCCCGGCCCACCTGCTGGTCACGGTGTGCGGCCCGCCCGACACCGATCTCGACGCCCTGTACCGGGGCATCGGCGAGGCGGCCGAGACGTGGGGCTGCCCGGTGGTGGGCGGCGACCTGGCCAACGCCCCCGTCCTCGTCGTGAGCGTGGCGATCACCGGGTCGCTCGCGGGCCCGCCAATCCTGCGTTCGGGCGCGCGAGCGGGCGACGGGATCTGGGTGACCGGTCCTCTCGGCTTGGCGGCGGCGGGGCTGCGGGTGTTGAAGGAGTTGGGGAAAGGGGCGACCGGGGCGGCGGCGGACGCCCATCGGCGCCCTCGGCCGTCGGTGCCCGCCGGGCTGGCGGCCCGGGTGGCAGGTGCGTCGGCAATGATCGACATATCCGATGGCTTGGCGGCCGACCTCGGCCATTTGGCCGACGCATCCCGTGTCGGGCTGGACCTGGACGTGCTCCCCGTTGGTCCCGGCGCCACCCAACAGGACGCGATCACCGGGGGCGAGGACTATTTGCTGGCGTTCACCGCGGCGGACGGAGACGCGGTGTTGGCGGCCTTCGCCGGGCTGTGCCCGCCCGTGCGGATCGGGACCTGCCTCCCTGATCCGAGCGTGCGGCGCATCCTCGGGAGGCCTTTCCCCGACGTTGGTGGCTGGGAACACTCGTGGGCCTGATCCGGCCGGTGGCGCTCAGCATCGCGGGCTCGGATTCGAGCGGCGGGGCGGGCGTGGTCGCCGATCTGAAGACCTTTGAGGCGCTCGGCGTGTGGGGCGCCGTCGCCCTCACCGCGGTGACGGCGCAGAACAGCCTGGGCGTCTCCGCCACCCACCTGGTGCCGCCCGAGGTGATCCGGGCGCAGATCGCCGCCGTGGCCGGCGATGTCGTCGTGGGCGCGGCCAAGACGGGGATGCTGGGGTCGGCGGCGGGGGTGCGGGCCGCGGCCGACGGGATCCGAGAGGCCGGGATCGCGCTCGTCGTGGTGGACCCGGTGCTGATCTCCAAGCACGGCGACGCGCTGCTGGCGGGCGACGCCATCGAGGTGCTGCGGGCCGTCCTGCTCCCGCTGGCGACCGTGGTGACCCCCAACCTGGCCGAGGCGGCGGCCCTGGTCGGGTTCCCGGTCGAGGATCGGGGGGCGATGGTCGCGGCGGCCGGGGAGCTGCGCCGCGCCGGGCCCGAGGTCGTGCTGGTGAAGGGAGGACACCTGGCCGACGAGGGATCCTCGCCTGACCTGGTGTGCGGACCCGATGGGCTGCAGTGGCTGGAGGGGCCGCGCCGGGCGACGGTGCACACGCACGGGACCGGCTGCGTGCTGTCGGCCGCCATCGCCGCCTACCTGGCCCTCGGTCGGTCGCCTCAGCAGGCGTGCGCCGAGGGAAAGCGGTTCGTGTCGCTCGCCATCGCCGCCGGTGGCCCCAGGGGCCGAGGCATCGGGCCCGTCGATCCGGGCAGCCTGGCCCGGGCTCGTCAGGCGCCGTGATCGAGGCGACGGAGCTGGTCGAGGCAGTCCACCCGCTCGAAATCGGCCAGGAAATCGGCCAGCTCGTCGGCGCCGATCAACTCCGGCTCGGGCGACACCTCGTGCACGCCCGCCGCCTGGAGGATGTGGATGATCCCGGCCGGAACCTCGCGTGTCACGTGCTCGTGGCAGCGGGGGCAGGCGAACAGGAAGGCCGACTGCCCATGATCGGTTTGGAGACCGATATCCGCCGTGGTGAGCACGACGTCGCCACAGGTGGGGCAGGTCGCCCGGACAAAGGAGTCGCTCATGTAGTGATGCTCGGAACATTGGCGCGGAAGGTGTAGCCCTTTCTCGACATTTGGCTCCGAATCTCGACAATTTCCCCCATCCGATTGGCTCTCTGCCTTCTCGAAGCTAAAGGTGGGGCAAAAGGGCGCCGAACCAAAAACCGAGAAGAAAAAAGGGGAGGCATAAAAGCGTATGGTCGCAGCTGTCCGGCCGAATCTGGGCGATCTCGAGGCCTTGACGACCCATCTGGGACGACTGGATCACAGCGCCGCGCTGGCGCTGGTGGACCGGGCGCGTGCCGATGGTGCGTCCATCGAGGGGATCGTCACCGGGCTGCTGGCGCCGGCACTGGTCGAAGTGGGCCGCCGCTGGGCGGCGGGCGAGGTGGGCGCGGCCGAAGCCCTGGCTGCCGCGGCCATCGCTCGCGCCGCCATTCCGCGCGCCCCCGTGCCCCCGATGTACTCCGGACAGCAAAACGTCGCCGTGTGCTGCCCGCCGGGCGAACACCATGAGATCCCGGCCGAGATGCTCACCGAGTTGCTCCGCGCCGAGGGGTGCCCGGCGCATCACATCGGCGCCGGCGTGACACCGAAACACCTCCCCGGCTTCCTCAGCCGCCAGCGCCCCGCGGCGCTGCTGATCAGCTGCACCTCGCCGTGCGGATTGCCCGGTGCCGCCCGTTCCATCGAGGTGGCCCACGCCTACGGGGTGCCGGTCATCGTGGGCGGCGCCGCCTTCGGGCGCGATGCCCTTCTCGCCCTTCGCCTGGGGGCGGCCGCCTGGGCACCGTCGGCCCACCAGGTCGTCGGCATCGTCGAGTCGTGGATGTCGCGGGCCCCGCAACTGTCGCCGGGCCGGGCCCTGACCGAGGAATACCTGATGTTCGAGTCGGGCCTGCCCGAGATCCGGGCGGGTGTCGTGGCGGCCCTGCGGCGCATCGCGGGCGACTCCGACGACGACGATCCGGGCGGCGTGGCCGACACCCAGGACCGCTTGGAGCTGCTGCTGCGTCATCTGGGGGCGGCGCTGCTGGTCGACGACGGGCGCTTGTTCCTCGACTTCCTCTCGTGGCGGGCCGAGTACTACGCCCACCGCAACATCGGGCCCGAACGGCTGTCCAATGCGCTCACCGCGGTGTCGGCGTCGCTTCCCAACGAGTTCGGGCGGGCCCGGCGCTTCGTCGACGAGGGCCGCCAGCACGTGGCCTGGATCGCCCAGTCCGGTAGCTCCGCCGTTCCGGGCGCCGCGGCGACGCGTTACACGCCCGCCGACAACCTCCCCGCCCGGCCCCCTGCGGGGGCGGCCGGCGTCGCCGGGGGGATCCGCACCCCGGTCACCGGGAACGTTGGCCGGCCGCCGGTCGCGGCCGCGGACGTGGCCCGGGAGCCCGCTCGGGATCAGCCTCTCGCCTCCGTCCGGTCATTGGGAACGAGCCCGGAGCAGCCGGGGCGGGTGTTCGCCGACTTGTTGTTCGTGGCCGCCACCACCTGCCACGCCCCGTTCGCCCTGATCTCAGTGGCGCAGGCCGACGGTCGTTGGAGCACGTTGGGCCATGGTGTGGAGCGCAAGGACCTGTTGACCGACGATCGGCTGTTCGCCGCCATCGGGCGCTCGGCCGAACCCGTGGAGCTCGGGGATCTGAGCCGCCATCCGGAGCTCGGGATGGGGCCACTGGCGCGGGGACCCCTCGGCGTTCGCTTCGTCTACGGGGTGCCGCTGCGCAGCCGCCAGAACGCCCTCCTCGGGGTGCTGTGCGTGCTCGACCGCCGGCCTCGCGAGTTGTCGACCCGAGAGCGTCAGGCGCTGTCGGCGGTGTCCCGCCAGGTCGCGGGCCAACTGGCCATGTGGCGCCGGGCCGGATCCGGTACGGGCACCGGTGCGAGTGCCGGTGCGGGTGCGGGTGCCGGTGCCTCGGCCATGTCGGGGCTGTCGGGGCTGTCGGGAGCCGCGGCGGCGGTGGCAGAGCGGGCCGGGCGCCAGGCCGCCATGATGGCGGCGCCGGAGGAGGACCGGCCTCGGCTGCACCTCCATCGCGAGGGCGGCGACGAGTTGTTGCGCAGCCACGAGGTCGCAGTCCTGTTCGACGTGACCGACCGGACCGTCATCAACTGGGCCGCCGCGGGAAAGCTCCCGTCGATCCGAACCGCCGGTGGCCACCTGCGCTTCCGCGGCGAGGATGTCCTGGCGTTGCTGGCGGGCCGCCCGGTACGCGACGGCCGCACCGCCTGACCCGGCTCGCCTCGCGCACCTCTGGGCCGGAGTACAAAGCGTCGTGTACACGACGGTTTGTACTCCCGCTGGTCCCGCGGGCTAGCGGACGACTTTGGTGACCTTGCCTGCTCGGATGCAGGACGTGCACACGTCCATCCGGCGCGGCGTTGTACCGACGAGGGTCCGAATCCGCTGAATGTTGGGGTTCCACCGGCGCTTGATCCGCCGGTGGGAGTGACTGATGCTCATGCCGAACGAGGGGTGCTTCCCGCACACCTCACATACTGCTGCCATGGAAACGACCTCGTAACTGGATCCCGGGCGGGGCGCGCCGGTAGGCCCGGAGACTTCAGGGACAGAGGTACAGGTTAGCATCGCCATCCTTATGAGGACGCTCGTGCGCCTCGGAGCCGACGACCTGGCTTCGGTGGTGGTGGCCTACCGGGACGCCCTGCGGGCCCATCAGGAGGCGATCAACCGGCTCAACGTGTATCCGGTCCCCGACGGCGACACCGGGACCAACATGGCGCTGACCCTGGAGTCGGTGGTGGCCGAGCTCCCCGATCGCGAGGGGGCCGACTTGGGCGCGGTGTGCACCGCGGTCAGCCACGGCTCGTTGATGGGCGCCCGCGGCAACTCGGGTGTCATCCTGTCGCAGATCCTTCGGGGCGTGGCCGAGGCGTTTCGTGACGGACCCGGTGATGGCGCCACGGTGGCCGACGCCCTGGCCCGGGCGACGGCCGGGGCCTATCAGGCGGTCATGCGCCCCGTCGAGGGCACCATCTTGTCGGTGGTCAAGGCGGCGTCGAGTGCGGCGCACGCCTGCCGGACGGCGTCGCTGGTGGACGTGCTCGACGCGGCCAGGGCGGCGGCCGCAGTCGCCCTGGCCCACACACCCGAGCAGCTGCCGGTCCTGAAAGCTGCGGGCGTGGTGGACGCGGGCGGCGCCGGGTTCGTGTTGCTGATCGACGCCTTCTTGCACCGCAGCGCCGAGCGCCCACTCCCCGAACCCGAAGTGATGGCCGCGGCGCCGGTCACCGGCGCGGTCGGGGGCATCGAGTCCCACGGCGCCGGAGCAGTGGGTGACCTCCGGTACGAGGTCATGTATTTCCTCGACGCCCCCGACGACGCCGTCGACCGCTTCCGCCAGACGTGGGCCGCCATCGGCGACTCGATCGTCGTGGTCGGCGGCGACGGCCTGTGGAACTGCCACATCCACACCGACGACATCGGCGCCGCCATCGAGGCCGCGGTCGAGGTGGGGCGGCCCCGCCAGATCCGGGTGACCGATCTGTTGGACCAGGTCGAGGAGGAGCGTTGGGTCCGCGAGGCCATCGCCCCCCCGCCCGAGGCGGCACCGGAGGCCACGGAGCCGGTGCGCTGCGCCGCCGTCGCCGTGGCCACGGGGG
Source organism: Acidimicrobiaceae bacterium (assembly GCA_030838045.1). Lineage (GTDB taxonomy): Bacteria > Actinomycetota > Acidimicrobiia > Acidimicrobiales > Palsa-688 > JALYXV01. Next base: position 4,752 of record JAUTXN010000078.1, on the reverse strand, counting down.
AGGGGATCCGCCGGATCTTCCGCTCGCTCGGGGTGCAGCACACCGTGACCGGCGGCCAGACCATGAACCCCTCCACGGCCCAGCTGCTGGCGGCCATCGACGCCGTCCCGGGCCAGGAGGTTGTGCTCCTGCCCAACAACAAGAACATCATCCCGGTGGCCGAGCAGGCCGCCCGGGTGGCGGCCAAGCCCGCCCGGGTGGTGCCCACGCGCGGCATCGCCGAGGGGTTCGCAGCCCTGCTGGCGTACGACCCGCAGGCCAGCGCCGAGGAGAATGCCGCGGGCATGGGGGAGGCCGCGTCCCGGGTGGTGTCGGGGGAGATCACCAAGGCGGTGCGGGCCAGTACCAGCGACGTGGGTCCCATCAGCTCGGGCGATTACCTGGGCCTTTCTCGCGGTGGGATCGAGGTGGTGTCCTCTTCGCTCGCGGGCGCGGCCCAGGAGCTGCTGGCCAGGCTGCTGGCCGACCAGCACGAGATCGTCACCATCATCGAAGGTGAGGGTGCGACCAAGGCCGACACCCGGCGCATCACCGAATGGCTGGCCGAGAAGCGGCCCGACGTCGCAGCCGAGGTCCACCACGGCGGCCAGCCCCTCTACCCGTACCTCCTTTCGATCGAGTGACGGGCCGGACCCTCATATCGCTCGACAAGGTCGACGTCGGGCGGCTGAAGGGCGTGGGGGACAAGAAGCGCCAGGCCCTGGCCGACGCCGGGATCGACAGCGTCCTCGACCTGCTGACCCACTACCCCCGCCGGTACCTCGACCGCACCTCCCAGGCGCCCATCCGCGACATGGTCGAAGGGCAGGAGGCGACCGTCGTCGCCCTGGTCAAGAAGGTCAACGCCCGCCGGACCCGCAACGGCCGCAGCCTGGTCGACATCGACGTGTTCGACGGGTCGAGCTATCTCCGCTGCAGCTTCTTCAACCAGCCCTGGCGGGCCAAGCAGCTCCTGACCGGCACCGAGGTCGTGATCTTCGGGAAGCTGGAGCGTTACCGGGGGACCCGGCAGATGGTCAATCCCGTCGTCGACCTGATCGGGAACCGGACGGGGCGCATCGTGCCCGTCTACCCGCAGTCGGAGAAGGCGGGGGTCAACACCTGGGAGCTGGCGGGCTGGGTCGACGAGGCCCTGGAGCGGTTGGAGCAGGCGGGCAACCTGATCGATCCGCTGCCCCGCGAATGGCGGGACCGGCTCGACCTGGTCGACCGGACCTGGGCCATGGCCCAGATCCACCACCCCGACTCGATGGGGGCCGCCCAGTCGGCACGCAAGCGGCTGGCCTTTGACGAGCTGTTCCGGCTCCAGACGATTCTGGTGATGCGCAAGCGTGCCGTGGAGCGCGACGCCATCGGGATCCGCCACCGGCTGGATGGGGACCTCGTCGCCCGATTCCTGAAGGGGCTCCCTTTTCCCCTGACCAATGCCCAGGAACAGGCGATCGCGGAGATCCAACGTGACCTGGGCGGACCCCATCCGATGCACCGGCTGCTGCAGGGCGACGTCGGCGCGGGCAAGACGGTCGTGGCGGTGGCGGCCCTGCTGACCGCCGTGCAGGGCGGGTACCAGGGGGCGCTGATGGCGCCGACGGAGGTGCTGGCCGAGCAGCACCACATGGGGGTGTCGGCGCTGCTGGCGGATCTGAGCGTGCCCGACGAGGGCCGGCTGGAGGGCTCGCGTCCGGTGACGGTGGCGCTGCTGACGCACCGTACGGGGGCGGCGGAGCGGACCAGGCTTCACGCCGGCCTGGCGTCGGGGGGCGTCGACATCCTGATCGGAACGCATGCCTTGTTGACCGAGGAGGTGGCGTTCAGGTCGCTGGGGGCGGTGGTGATCGACGAGCAGCACCGTTTCGGCGTCGAGCAGCGGGCCGCGCTCCGGCAGAAGGGGACCGAGGCGGCGGTGCCCGACGTGCTGGTCATGACGGCCACGCCGATCCCGCGCACCGCGGCCATGACGGTGTACGGCGACCTGGACACCACGGTGCTGGGCGAGCTGCCGCCGGGGCGGACACCGGTCCACACGGTTTGGGCGCGGGGCCCCCTCGAGGAGGCGGCAGCCTGGGAACGGGTGAAGAGCGAGGTGGCGGGGGGCCATCAGGCGTACGTCGTGTGTCCGCTGGTGGAGGACTCCGAGCGCGTCCAGGCCCGATCGGCGACCGAGGAGCGGGAACGGCTGGCGACGGGCGAGCTGGCGGACCTGCGGCTGGGGCTGCTGCACGGCCAGCTCGCTTCGAAGGACAAGGAAGCGGTCATGGGCGAGTTCCGGCGGGGGGCGCTGGACGTGCTCGTGGCCACCACCGTGATCGAGGTCGGCGTCGACGTGACCAACGCCACGGTGATGGTGATCGAGGACGCCGACCGTTTCGGGATGGCGCAGCTGCACCAGCTCCGGGGGCGGGTGGGGCGGGGGCAGGACCCGTCGTGGTGTTTCCTGCTGGGCGGGGGCAATAGTCCCGACTCCGAGGAGCGGCTGCAGGCGGTGGAGCGCAGCACCGACGGGTTCGAGCTGGCCGAGGTGGACCTGCAGCTGCGCGGGGAGGGGACCATCCTCGGTACCCGCCAGAAGGGGGCCACCGACCTCAAGCTGGCATCGCTGAAGCGGGACCGCGACCTCGTCGAGGCGGCGCGGAAGGTGGCGTTCGCCATCGTCGACTCAGGTTCCTCGGGCCGTGGGGGGCTCGCAGACCATCCCGATCTGGCGGCTGAGATCCGGGCCCTGGTGGACGAGGACGACCGGGACTTCCTCTTCAAGAGTTAGGCGGCGCCCTACGCTGACCGGCGATGGCGCGCACCGACGACTCGACCGCCCACGCGGCCAACTGGCGGACGGTGTTGGCGGCCGACGCCGCGCTCGGGGCGCTGGTGGCCGTGATCGGTGTCGTCGTGGCCGTCTTCGCCAACGCGGTCGTGGGCGTGGTGATGGTGGCCGCCGGGGTGGCGTACGCCTCCTTGGTCGGGGCCCGGGCCCGGCGGTGGGCCCGGCTGCGTCGATCCGGGCCTCGTTAGCCCTGGCATGCGGGTCGTCGGCGGCAGAGCCAAAGGACGGCGCTTCGACGCGCCCCCTGGTCTGTCGACGCGTCCCACGAGCGACAAGGTCCGCGAAGCCATCTTCGCGATACTCGGCAGCCTGGCTGCCGACCGGGGAGCGACGGTGGAGGCGGCGGACGTCGTCGACTTGTTCTCGGGAAGCGGGGCCTTCGGTATCGAGGCATTGTCTCGTGGGGCGGCAAGCGTGGTGTTCGTGGACCTCGACCGCCCGGCGGTGGAGACCATCCGGGGCAACCTGCAGGCGCTCGGCCTGGTCGGGGACCGAGCGACGGTGGTGCGGGCCGACGCGGTGCGTTGGCTGCAAACGGCCGGACCGGCCGACCTGGTCCTCGCCGACCCGCCGTACTCGTTCGACCAATGGCACGCGCTCCTGGCGCGGTTGGAGCCCGTGCTCGGGCCGACGGCCGGTGTGGCGGTGCTGGAATCCGGGGGTGCACTCGACCTCGGGGCGGCGTGGGAGGTAGTGAGGCAGAAGCACTACGGCGGTACCGTTGTCACGGTTGCCCGGCCGGCGCGCTCACGTTCGCGCTCGCCCGGGCCCGACCGCGATCAGGAAGGTGACACGTGAGGACCGCCCTGTTTCCGGGGACGTTCGACCCGTTTCACAACGGGCATCTGGAGATCGTCGAGACCGCGTCGAAGTTGTTCGACCAGGTCGTGGTGGCGCCCATGCGCAATCCCCAGAAGGCGGAACCGCTCTTCAGCGTCCAGGAACGTCTGGAGATGATCGGCGAGTCGGTGTCACACCTGGCGAACGTCGCATTGCACCCGTTTTCCAGCCTGGTGGTCGACCTGGCGCGTGACCTCGGGGTGGACGTCATCGTCAAGGGCCTGCGGGTCGCCTCAGACGCCGAGTCCGAGTTGCAGCAGGCCCAGATGAACAAGGCGGTCTCGGGGATCGAGACCCTGTTCATACCCTGCTCGTCCGAGTACGCCTTCGTGGCGTCGAAGTACGTTCGTGAGTTCGCCCATTTCGGCGGGGCCGACCGCATCGGTTCCATGGTGCCCGGCCCGGTGTTCACCAAGTTGAAGGAGAAGTTCACCTGATGGCTGGTTGGCTGTTGCCTGTGTCCGGGTGCCAGTGTGCCCGGGTGCGAGTGTCGTGGGACGCCGAAGCGGTGGGCCTGACGGGGGAGGAGTTGGTACCGGTGGTTCAGCGATGACGGTTTCCGAGGGTCGGTCCGAGCCCAATGCCGAGGTGCTTCTGCGGCGGGTCATCGAGATCATCAGCAACACCCGCGCCCTGCCGCTGTCGTCGTCGGCCAAGCTGGACAACAAAGAGGAAGTCCTCGAGTTGCTCGACGAAGCCGTCGAGCGCCTGCCCGAGGAACTGAAGCAGGCCCGCTGGTTGCTCAAGGAGCGCCAGGACTTCCTGGAGAAGATGCAACGCGAGGGGGAGGAGATCCTGGAGGCGGCCCGTGTCCGCGCCGAGCGGATGGTGCAGCGCACCGAGATCGTGCGTGAGGCCCAGCACACCGCCCGGCGTACGGTCGACGACGCCCGCGAGGAGTCTCGCCGGCTGCGGCACGAGGCCGAGGACTACTGCGACCAGAAGCTGGCGGCGTTCGAGATCGTGCTGGAACGCACGATGAAAACCGTCCACTCAGGTCGAGAGCGACTCTCGGCCACGCTGCCGGCGTCGGCCGACGGCTCCGATATCGCCGGGGCCATGGACGACACGCTGGCCGCCGAGGACACCTT
>JAUTXN010000044.1 GCA_030838045.1 Acidimicrobiaceae bacterium | reverse complement strand
GGTCGGCCAGCTCGAGGGCCCGGCGAGCGTTCTGCTCGACCAGCAGGACGGTGATGCCGGTCTCACGGATGGCGGCGATCAGGGAGAACACCTGCTCGGCCAGCTGGGGCGCCAGCCCGAGGGAGGGCTCGTCGAGCAATAGCAGCCGCGGCGCCGAGATCAACGCCCTGGCAATGGCCAGTTGCTGCTGTTCGCCGCCCGAGAGCTGCCCCGCCGCCAGCCGCCGCCGCTCCCGCAGGATCGGAAACCGCTCCATCATCTCCTCCACCGAAGCGCCAACAGAAGCCCGTTCAGGCCGCGTCCACCCCCCGAGCAACAGATTCTCCTCGACCGTCAACCGACTGAGTATCTCCCGCCCTTCGGGAACCTGAACCAGCCCCGCCCGCACAATCGCCTGCGGCCGAGCCCGAGTCAGATCAAGCGACCCAAACACCGCCGTCCCCCGCCGAGGCCGCAACAACCCAGAAAGGGTGTTCAGCACCGTGGACTTCCCCGCCCCATTGGCGCCGATGAGCGCAACAATTTCGCCGGACGCGACCGACAGCGACACATCCGCCACCGCCTCCACCGCCCCATAAAAAACCGCCAGATGCTCAACCACCAGCACCGCGTCAGCCGCCGCAGCGTCTGAAGCGGCCGCGTTCGGGAGAGCTGAGTCAGCAGGAGCCACGCCAGCGTGAGCACCCAGCTCAAGCGGTATGGCGCCCGGGGCGACGGCGGGAGTGGGGGAGCCAGGCTCGAGCCGGGGGAGGGTCGCCGATGCCCCGGCGACCCGGAGCGGCTCGACCCCAGCGCGAGCGCCCGTCCCCAGATATGCCGTCACGACAGCGTCATCCGCGGCCACCACGGCAGGCGGACCAGAGGCAATCCGGCGACCGAAGTTCAAAACCGTCACGTCGTCACAAACGCTGAGGACGAGTTTCATGTCGTGGTCGATGAGGAGCACCGTGAGGCCCTCGGCTTGGAGCCGGCCCAGCAGATCGCCGAGCTGAGCCTTCTCACCGGGATTGAGCCCCGCAGCCGGTTCGTCGAGGAGGAGCAGTTCGGGCCGCAAGGCCAGGGCGCGGGCGATCTCGAGGCGGCGCTGGTCGCCATACGACAGCGTTCCCGATTGGCGCTGCGCCACCTTGGCCGGGTCGAGTCCGACCTGGGTGAGGAGCCGGAACGCCTCGTCTTGACGCGCCTGGTCGGGTGGCCGGGGTCGCCTGCTCGGTAACAGATGGCTCCAACCGTCGGCCCGCCGGTGGCGGTGCATTCCGGTCAGAACATTCTCCAGCACCGACAGCGGCCGGTAGAGACGGATGTTCTGGAAGGTGCGGGCCACGCCCCGCGCCGCGACCTGGTGCGGTTTGAGGCCCCCGATGGCCGCGCCGTCGAGCAGGATGGCCCCGTCGTCGGGGCTGAGCTGGCCGGTGACGAGGTTGACAACCGTCGTCTTGCCGGCCCCGTTCGGTCCGATGAGACCCGATACTGCGCCGCGGCGCACCGCGAACGAGACTCCGTCCACGGCCTTGACGCCGCCGAAGTGTTTGTGCACCTCGTGCAGTTCCAGCAGCGGCGGCTGGTCCTCCGGGTTCATGGTGGTGCCGGTTGCGGGCGCCGGGACGCCCAACTCCGCCGGATGAAGGCCCAGCCCCGGAGCAACCGGCTGGGATTCCCGGTTCCCTTGCGCCGGGTGAACAGGCCGTCGGGGCGGAACAGGACGATGGCGATGAGGATGATGCCGTTGATCACCTGGCGGTAGTCCTGGGTGAAGCGCAGCACCTCGGGGAGGATCGTCAGCAGTACCGCGCCCACGATCGGTCCGATGACGAACGCGATGCCACCGACCACCGCCCAGATCAGCATGGCGATGGCTTGGGTGAAGGTGTAGTCGTTGGAGTCGATGAGAAAGCTGAGGTGGGCGCCCAGGCCGCCGGCCAGGGCCGCGACCATGGCCCCGAGCACGAAAGCGACCATCTTGTAGCGAGCCACATCTATGCCCTGGGCGGCGGCCGCCAGTTGGTCCTCCCGGATGGCGGCCCAGGCGTGACCGGTCTTGGTCCCCGTCAGGCGCCACGCCAGGAACGCCAGCACGACCAGCGCCAACCAGATCGGCGTGATCCCCGAGGTCAACGTGGCGTGGGGATTGTTGAGCCCCTGTCCTTTGCCGGTGATGCCCAGGTTCAAGATGAGGCCGTAGCGCAGCGCCTCGCCGAATCCGAGCGTGGCGATGGCGAGAAAGACGCCCTTCAGGCGCAGCACCGGTAGTCCGATCACGAACGCGACCAGCGCCGCCAGCGCGATGCCGACCAGCATGGCGACGGCCAGTGGCAGATGGACGCCCGCCGCGGCCGGGCCGGTACTCGTGGTACCGCCGGTGAGGATGACCGAGCTGTAGGCGCCGATCGCCATGAATCCGGCGTTGGCCAGGGTGAGTTGCCCCGAGTACAGGGTCAGCCAGATCGACAGTGCCAGCAGTCCGTCCACTCCGATCTGGCCGGCCAGCAGCTGATGGGCGTGGTACCAGGTGAACGGGTGGAACAGGAGTTGGGTCAGGAAGGCCATCGAGTGTTCCTGGGCCTCACACGCGCTCGCTGGTCTGGCGGCCGAGGAGCCCCGAGGGGCGCAGGATCAGCATCACGAACAGGGCCACGAAGCCGACCGCCCGGACGTCGGTGCCCAGCGTGAGGATGGTGACCGACTCCAGAAGACCCAGGGTGAAGCCTCCGATGAACGTGCCGGGAATGCTGCCCATGCCCCCGAGGACGATCACCGCCAAGCCCCGCAGCTCGACCTGGTCGCGCCCGATATACGGGCTGATGTCGTTGAGGGCCAGCGCGAACAAGATGCCGGCCAAGGCGGCCAGCGCGGAACTGACCACCAGCGTGATCGTGATGACCCGGTCGACATTTACCCCGAGGAGCTGTGCCGCCCGGGGATTCTCGGCCACGGCCCGTACCGCCCGCCCCGCCGGCGTTTTCGCCATCACGTAGGCCAGTACCGCCATCAGCGCCACGGTGATGACGACGATGGCCAGCTTGTCGACCGGCAAGGTGAGTCCCGCCAGGTGCCAGATCCGATCCGGGACCTTGCCGGCCGGGAACTGGACGTCGTTGGCCCCGTCGCGCCACAGCCAGGCCAAGGCGCTGCCCCGCTTGGCCTGCTCGATGAGCGCCACGAGGATCAGCGCCAACCCGATGGTCGAGATCAGGGCGGCGATCGGCGGCGCCCCCCGGCGGCGCAGGGGACGAAGCGCCACGAACTCGATGACGAGGCCGAGCAGGCCACCGGCGACGATGCCGAGGGGGACCGCCAGCAGGAACGGGACGTGGTGCAGGGCGACCAGCGAGTAGGTCACCACGGCGCCGAGCATGAACACCTCGGAGTGCGCCAGGTTGAGCACGTCGAGGAGTCCGAAGACCAGGGTGTAGCCCAGTCCGAACAGGGCGTAGATGGACCCGATGAAGATGCCGTTCAGCAGCTGCTGGATGGTGTTGCGCACCGCTCCCGCCGCCCTCAGCTAGTGGGCGGCCGGCACGGCGGAGGCGGGGCGGTGGGCGACGACGGACCTGGTCAGCTGGGCTTGACCGAGGTCACGAGGGTGAATCCCCCCTGGCCATCCATGGCGATCACCCAGATGGTCTGGTGCACGTCGTGGGTCGAGGTGAACTGGAATGGCCCGAGCGGGGTCTGGATGTTGGTCGACTCCATCGCGGTGCGCAGCTTTTGGCGGTCGCCCGGCAGGTCGGTGTAGGTCAGCTTGGCCCGTTTGGCTGCGTCGACCAGGATCAGGACGCCGGTGTACGCCTGGGCCGCGAACTGGTCGGGGTCGGTCCCGTACTTCGCCTTGAAGGCTTTGACGAACTCGGCGTTGGAGGCGAAGTCGTTGCCCAGGTACCAGGCGCTGGCGCTTTGCGCCCCCTTGCCGAAGTTGGCCGCCTGCTTGGACACTGCGGCCGAGTTGAAGCCGTTGCCCCCGAGGAACTGGCCCGTGAAGCCTTGCTGGCGCGCCGCGGTCATGATCTTGGCCGGGATACCGCCGAGTGAGGTGATGAAGATCACGTCGGGGTGCTTGCTTACTCCCTGATTGACGAACTGGGTCAGGTCGGCGTCGGACTTGCTGAACTGGATGGTGTCGAGCAGCTGGATCCCGACCGCCGGGTCGGTCACGGTCTGCTTCACCGCGGTCGCGCCGTCGACGGAGAACTTGTCGTCGTTCGGGTACAGCAGTACCCCCGTCTTGGGCTTGGGGTTGGCCGACGCCACGTACGTCTTGATGTTGGTCGGGATCGCCGTGGCCTCGCCCAGGCTGTCGCGGAAGATGTAGGTGCACGGGTACGGGCACGTGCCGACGATGTTGAGCCCGGTGGTGGAGACGGCCAGCATCGGCGTCTTCAGGTTGTCGGCGATGGGGTGGGCCGCCACGGCCGAGTTGGACAGCGTCGGTCCGAGCAGGGCCGTGACCTGGTTCTGCTGGATGAGCGTCTGCGTCTGCTGCGCCGCCTGGGTCTGATTGGAGGCGTCGTCCACCACCTGGATCGACAGGTTGGCGCCGTCGACCCCGCCGCTGGCGTTGGTCGTCTCCTCGGCCAACTTGACCGCTTGCTGCTGCTGGGGGCCGTACACGCCTCCGGCTCCGGTCAAGGAGAAGACCGCGCCCAGCTTGAGTGTCTTGCCTTTGTTGCTGTTGCTGCTGCTGGTTTTACTGCTGGATCCGCATGCCGCGACGGAGATGACGGCGACCGCGATACCTGCGGTACCCCACCAACGGATGCGGGATGTCGTTCGCATGGATGTCCTCCCCTGTCCATCACGCGCCAAATGTCCCGGCCAAGAGGGTAGCGGGACGGCTCCGCTGCGGGCGGGAACTTCGTAGGCCTGCTGAATTTCCGGTGCGTACACACCGGAAATTCAGCACGCCTAGAGCAGAGCGACCTGTCGCCGGGCCTGTCGCCGGGCCTGTCGCCGGGCCCGCGCTACGGCCGGCGCACCAGCAACGTCACCTCGGTGGCGCCGAACGAGGTCGTGTCGCTCGGCGCGAACGTCGCCATGACCATCGGTTTCAGCGTCGCGAAGGGGCCCCCTTGGGGATAGCGCTGATCCGAGGGGTCGGTGATCATCCACAGCCGCTGCACCGATTCCAGGCGGGCGCGCAGCTGGGCCGCATCGACCTCCCGGGCGTACAGGTCGTGCTGGCGGAACGCCTCGCCTCCCGGCGCCAGTGCGATGTCGGGCGGGAACGCGCCATGGCGGCCGACTGCCGACTCGACCAGGATCCGCAATCCCCCTCCGGCGTAGGCCACCGCGTCGCCGGGGTGGTTCTGGGCCCGGATGAAATCGACCATCGCCGGGGCGTTGTCGACCTTGTAGGGATATGCCTCGACGCGCGCCGTTCGTTGGCCACCGATCAGCAACAGCGCAGCCAGGACGGCGGTTGCCACCAGCCGTCCCCCGTGTTGGCGCAGGACGGCCAAGCCGGCCGCGACCAGGCCCACCAGAGCCAGGGCCGACGAGATCACGTAGCGGTCGATGTACGCCGGGATGAGGTGGGCGAATGACCAGAGGGCCAGGGGCGGCACAACGAATGCGGCGGCCAACGAAATGACGACCGGCCGATCGTGCGTCGTGGGCGGCGTGCGACCCAGCGCCAGTGCCACCGCCGCCACCGCCGCGACGGCCAGCACCATCATGACCTCGAATCCCAGCCAGCCACCGCTCATCGAGGTGATGGTGTTGACGAGCACCTGCCGCGTCGGGCGGGGTAGCCAGCTGATCTGGCCCCGCTCGAAGAGCGTCATCACCGCCGCCAACGGAGCGGTGGCTCCCGTGATGATCCACCAGCACCGTTTGAGGGCTGGCGGCACCGGCTGGCGGCGAAGGCGGTGCAAGCCGGCCACGACCCCCGCCATGGCGGCGACGTGCAGGACCGCGAACAGGTCGGCATAGATGAGCGCCACGGTGGCCACGAGGTACACGCGGTACGCCCGCGGGGACGGGTGGCGCCCGAGCGAGAAGAGGGCAACGGTCGAGATGGTGGCCAGTAACACCGCCAGGCTGTAGGGGCGGGCCTCCTGTCCGTAGTACACGAGGAACGGGTTCACCGCGACGAGGAGCCCGCACGCCAGGCCGATCCCCCAACCCTTCCAGCGGCTGGACGACCAGGCCGCGATCGCGGCGGTGGCGATCAGGCACGCGGCCGAAAAGCCGCGGGCCCAGGCTGGGCTGTGGCCGATCCGCAGCCATGCGTGGAGTACGAGGTAGTACAGGCCCGCGTTGGCGTCGTGGCGAGGAAGGACCAGCAGGATCCGTGCGACGGGCCGGCTGGCTACCGACAAGCTGATCGCCTCGTCGCGCCAGAGGGGCTTGGTCCCGAGGTGGCGGAGGACCACCGCCGTGGCCGCGGCGGCGCTCAGCAGGGCGGCGACGAGCGCCGCCGCCCCTTCGGTTGGCGGCGTCTCGTTGCTCAGTTCCGGCGGGTCAGCGGGGTCCGAGAGATCCTGGAGATCCTGGAGATCCCGCGGCGCGGGCGTCACCGACTGTCTGGCGGCGCGCACCGTCGGTCCCGGTCGCGACCAGATCGTCAATCGGGTGCGTCGCCCCGGCCGGCTCCCGCCAGTGCAGGAGCCGGGGCCAGCGGCGTCGATCCCGTTACCGGTCCCAGCGGGGCCGCCAACCGCAGCCGGCCGCCCACGACGGGAGCAGCCGAGCGGGCGGCCGGTCCCTCCGGGGCTGGCCTCATGCGGATTCGCGTGGTGGGCCGTCGTGGTGCGTGACCGACCCGCAGGGTCCCAGCCGCCATGAGCGTTGTGTCGGCGGCCCGGACCGGCGGTAGTGGTGCTGCGGCTGCGATCGGCACCGAGGCTGCGACCGGCACCGACGGGGCGACCGGCACCGCCGGGGCGGCTGCGACCGGCACCGAGGCTGCGACCGCCCGCGGTCCCGCAGATGCCATGGCCGCAGCTCGCATGGGCAGTGACGCGGGCGATCCCCGCTCGGCCTGCGTTCTGGCAGCCGCCGCAGCCGGAACACGCCGGGCTGCCCATCGCTCAGCGTGAGAAACAGGCGGCGGTGCCAAGGGAATCTGCGGGCGAGGCCGCACCGCCGCGGCCCCGGCCCCGGACCCGGCGAAGGCCGGACGAGTACCAGCCGGCCGTGGTCGTTGCGGGGGAGCAAGGCTG
>JAUTXN010000003.1 GCA_030838045.1 Acidimicrobiaceae bacterium | reverse complement strand
GACACCGATGCAGTATGCGCGGCGTTGGACTCGCACGGAGTGACCTTGCTCAACGGTCCGATAGACCGGGAATGGGGAAAGCGCACCGCCAGCTTCACCGATCCCGACGGCAATATCTGGGAAGTGGCGCAGGACCTGCCCCAGGCCACGGACTCATAAAGACACCCCAGCACCCGTATTTCCCGGCGTGATCGACACCGTCCTGCGGGCCAACTCGCACTGAGCCGGGGCCCCCGCAGGTCACGGCATTACCCACACGTCGGGAGGCTTTACCGAACTGCCTTCGAAGCGACCTAGACGACCCAACCCCTCCGGGAGCGCCTGGTCGCCGACGGCGAGGCGCGAACCGCCGACAACCCCGACGCCGACGACCCCGACGCCGACCCCGAAACGAGGACCGTCGCGGTCGGCGCCGTGCTGAAGTCCCCCTGCAGGTCGACCACCACGTCGGTCTTCCCGGTGTTGTTGTAGAAGGCGACGGTCTGGGCCGCGCCGGAGCTGACAACGGTCAGGTTGGCCACGATCTGGCCGGCGGTCCAGTTCAGGTCCGATATCAGCGGCGGGGCGGCGAAGGTGCCCGGCGTGGGATCGGGGAAGACCGTCAGGTAGCTGGTGGCAGTGGTACCGACGACGGTCACGTTGAACACCGACCCCGTCGTACCAGCGGGCAGGGTGAGCGTCAACTCCTGACCGGGGCCCAACGCTCCCCCGCCGTGCGCCAGATCGTTGCACGAGTTGGCCGCCACCCCGGGGCCCGCGGGCCGAGTGTCACAGACCCGGATCGGGGTGCTCGGCCGGTACCCGCTCCCCCCGGAGGCGCTGTAATAGCCGTTCACGTCGACGACGACGTCGGTGGTGCCCGTCGAGTTGAACAGGTCGATCTTCCTGCCCGTCCCGAGGGGCACGATCACGCGGTTGGGGACGGTCTGATTGGCCGACCAGTTCAGGTTGGACGCGACCGGCTGACCGGCGCCTTCGGGCCAGACGGTGAGAAAGCCCGGGGCCGAGGTGTTGGTCACCGTCACGTTCAATATCACCGCCGTGGCACCGGTCGGAACGCCCGCCATGGCAGCGGTGATGACGGTCTTGCCGACCGTCAGCGGTTTGGCCGCGCCGCCGCTGCCCTGGCACTGGTTGGCCGCCACACCGGGCCCGGCGGCACGGCTGTCGCAGATCCGGGCGGGGGTCAGCGGGTGGTACAGGCCGGGCGCGGCGGCATCGACATAGCCCTCGAGGTCGACGACGACATCGGCGCTGCCCGCGTTGACGTAGAGATTCACCGAGCCGTCGGCGCCGAGGGAGACCTCGACCAGGTTGGGCACGGTCTGGTTGGCCCGCCAGTTGAGATTCGACGCCGTGGGCCGGGCCACCCCGGTCGGCCAGACAGTCAGGTAACTGGCGGCCGTCGTGTTGGTCGCCGTCACATTCAGCACCGCCGCGGTAGCGGTGTCGGGAACCCCGTGGGTACCGGCCACCTTCACCGTGATCGGCGTTTGCGCCAGCTTCGCCCCGACGCCACCGGGGCCCTGGCACGGATTGGCCGCGACGGTCGGGGCCACCGCCCGGGTGTCACAGATCCGCACCGGCGTCAACGCCGTGTACCCCTTGAGTGACGGGTCGGCGACGGGGATCGCGATCACCACACCCTGGCTGGAAAAGTTGGCGCCGACCGCCTCACAGGTCGTGGCGCTGGGGCAGGCCACCCCGTGGAGTATCGAGGTGCCGAGGACCCGGGCCGCGCCCGGAGTGCCACTGGTGACCGGGATCACCACGCCGTAGCGCTGGTTGTTGTTGCCCACCGCCACGCAGGTGGTGGCGGTGGGGCAGGCCACGGCGAGGAGCCCGTCGGTTCCCGAGACGAGCTGCACGGCGCCCGCAGTGCCCCCGACGATCGGCACCACGACCGCGTGATCGGAGGGCTCGCCAAATGCCGCGGTGTCGCAGCTCGTTGCGGCGGGGCACCCGACGGCGACGCAGGTGGTGGCGCCATTGCAGGCCACGCCGTCAAGCGAGGTGGCCCCGGTGACCGCATGGGCGGTGCCCGGCGTCCCGTCGGTGATCGACACGACGACGCCCTGGACCGAGGCGGTAACGCCGACCGCCACGCAGGTCGTGGCGGTCGGGCAGGCCACGCCCCGGAGCAACTCGGTCCCCGCGACCACATAGGGGATGCCGCGGGCACCGTTGATGATCGGGACCACCACCCCCTGCGCGGGCTGGCCGCCGGGAATGTACTGGCCGACCCCGAGGCAGGTGGTGGAAGTGGCACACGCCACGGCGTAGAGCGGCATTCCATCGATGGTCTGGGCTGCGCCCGGGGTGCCGCCGGCGATGGGAACCACCACCCCCTGGCCCGAATTGTTGTAACCGACGGTCACGCAGGCGGACCCCCCGGAGCACGCCAAACCCTGGAGAATCGACGTACCGGCGACGACCTGGGCGGCGTTCGGGACGCCGTTGGTAATCGTCGTCAGCATGCCCGTACCGGTGTTCTGGCCCGGTCCCACCGCCTGGCAGATGGTGGCGCTGGAGCACGCGATGGCCGTGAGCTGCTCCGTGGCCGACACGACCTGGGCGCCGGTGGGTGTGGCGGCAAAGGCCGCCGAGGTGGTCAACCCCAAGGGAATCAATACCGCGGCGCACAGGAAAATCGTGGCCCGCAGACGCCCGAGCCCCGCCGCCGCAACCCCGCTCTCGCGCCGCGCCCGGCCGGGGCCGGCGGGCGAGCCGCTGCCGTGAAGCCGAGCCCTGGTCGTCATGTGCGATCCCCCATCCACGGGGACCCTGATCCGGCCAATCCCCGCAAACAGCAAAGTGGGTTGCGAGGCGCATGTCAAACCA
>JAUTXN010000124.1 GCA_030838045.1 Acidimicrobiaceae bacterium | reverse complement strand
CACCGCCGGGACCGCGCGACCGCCGGACGTTCCATCCCGATGCCAGCAGCCAGACCATTGTCCTCGACCTGGCCCCACCGGCGCGCTGGATCGCCGAGCAGTACCCCAACCTCGGCGTGGTCGAGGGCCCCGACGGCGTCTTGCGGGTCACGCTGCCGGTCACCGAGCGGGCGTGGTTCGAGCGCCTCCTACTGCGCGCCGGGCCCTCGGCGACGGTCGTCGATGGAGACCAGACGGTCGGCCCCGCGGCGGCGGGCCGCATTCTGGCTCGCTACCGAGTACCCAAGCCGGTTCAGTAACGTACACACGTCGTGTCCGACCCGGTCGCTCGTTTCCCCCCTGGTTCCCCCGTGACGCCACGAACCGGTCCGGCGGCGCCGGGTCGGTCCGATGGCAGCCCCAGCGCGCCCGGCGCGCCCGGCGCGCCCGGCCCGTCCGGCGTGGGTGCGCCGCCCGTCGATCCCGGCGAACCGGCCGGGCCGGAGGGCCCGAGCGGGCCGGCGGCGAAGAACGGCGGGTCGGCCCGGGCCATCGCCGAGTGGGTCATCATCCTCGTCGCCGCCCTCACGGTGGCGATCGTCGTCAAGACCTTCCTCATCCAGGCGTTCTACATCCCGTCGGGGTCGATGGAGCCGACGCTCAAGCCGGGCGACCGGGTGCTGGTCAACAAGCTCAGCTATGACCTGCACAGCATCCACCGTGGCGACATCGTGGTGTTCAAGCGGCCACCCAGCGAAGCCGACGACCCGACCATCAAGGACCTGATCAAACGGGTGATCGGGCTGCCCGGCGACCAGATCGAGGGCCGCGACGGACTCGTCTACATCAATGGCAAGCTCCTCAAGGAGCCGTACCTGCCCGCAGGAACCGTCACTACCAGTCTGTCGCTCATGACCGTGCCCGCCGGGCAGTACTTCGTGATGGGGGACAACCGCGGCAATTCCAAGGACAGCCGGTTCATCGGACCCATCTCGGGACATCTGATAGTGGGCCGCGCCTTTGTACGGGTCTGGCCACTGTCAGGCCTGGGGCTGCTCTAGCGCTTTCAGGGCGGCGACCATCCGGTCGACATAGTCGCTGTAGACGGCGTCGCAGCCCATACGAAGCAGCGTCACCAAGTTGCGCTCAAACTGGGCGTCCCAAGCGAATGCCATTCGCTCGAACCGGTGGAACAGCGTCGTCAGGCCGGGCGTCCAGTCCGTGAGGTGCATGTTGATCGCGTCGATCCCGGCGTCGGCCAGCGAGGCGGCCCGGCGCTCGGGCCCCTCCTTGATCCGGCGCAGCCGGGTCGAGTCCACCAGGCGCACCTGATCGGGAAGCGGCGCGGGTGCGCCCGCCGCCGCGCCCGCCGCCGGTCCCGCCGCCGGGCGAGCCGACGGGTGGGCGGGGGTGCCGACGGCCCGCCACTGCGCCAACTGTTCCCAGTCGGGGTGGCACAGCCAGAGCTTGCTCAGCGCTTCGTCTCCCGCGCCCCGGGCCACGTCGACCACCGCCGTGGCTGCGGCTGCGTCCTTCACGTCGAGCGACAAGTGGAAGCCGGTGCCGCACTCGCTGTACAGGTCCTCCAGGGCGGGGATGTGCGAGGGGAGCTTGGCCCGCTCGATGTCGCCGATCGACCGGCGCCGGAGGCCCGATCGAACCACGCCGTCGTGGTCCAAGACGGCGACGCCGTCGGCGGTCAACCACACATCGCTCTCCAAACCGGAGGCCCCCAGGCGGAGGGCCAGGCGGAACGCGGCGATGGTGTTCTCCGCTGCGAGGGCTCGCGCCCCGCGGTGAGCGAAGCCGATCGGAGGCCGAAGGAGGGAGTCCACCGTCCAATCCTGGCCGACGCTCCGTATCTTATGTTGATGCTTTCCCCCCTCTGGTGGTTGCCGTTGGCCGTAGCCGCGGCGGCCATCATCCCGATCTGGCTCAGCACCCGGCACCTCGTCGACGAGGCCGCCCGGCTCCGGGCGTCGGTCGTCGAGTTGGGCGAGGTGCGCCCGATGGTGGCGCAGGTCAGAAATGAGATCGCCGCCGTAGGCGCCACCAGGCGAAGCCTTCCCGATTTGGGCCCCCGGTAGACTGGAAACCGGTGCTGAACTTTCCGGGACCCGAGAAGATACTGCTGCTGGCCGTCATCGCATTGGTCGTGATCGGCCCTACCCGCCTGCCCCAAGCGGCGCGTACCGCGGGTAAATGGATCGCCGAACTGCGCAAGCTGACCTCCCGTTTCCAGGAGGAGGTTTCCGGCGCCCTGGCCGAGCCCAAGGACGCCCTCACCGCAGCCGTAGGGGACCTCCGCAGCGAGGTCGGCGGCTGGCGCGAGGAACTCGGCGGCCTGAGCCGGGCCATCACGACGGCCCCGGCGGCCGCGGCCGCGACGATGCCGTCTTCGGTGACGCCTCCTTCAGAGGTCGCCACGTGGACCAATGCCGCGACGTACGGCTCGTTGCCCAGTACATCCAATTCGTCGACCGACTCCGTCTCCTCAGGGCCGGCCCTCCCCGGGCTCCCACCCCTGCCGCCGGCACCCGACGACCCGTCGCTCAACTAGCGACGAGCCCGGCCCGAAGGGACACCCCATCGCCATCCGCCTGCGGAATCCAAAAAAAGAGAACTCGAACGGCTCCCACCCTCCCGGCGAGGAGGCCGACGGACTGACCCGGATGACGCTGGTCGAGCACCTGACCGAACTGCGCAAGCGGATCATCATCTGCATCATCGCCCTCGTCATCGGCACGTTGTTCGGGTTCTTTCTGTACAACTCGGTCATCCACTTCATCGCCCATCCGTACCAGGACTTCGCCCGGAAGCACCCGAAACAGGTGGGCCTCCAAGGGCAGTTCGTCGTCACCGGCCCGCTGGAGGGATTCAGCACCCGCCTCAAGGTTGCCGCCTACTTGGGCGTGTTCTTCTCCTCACCCATACTCCTGTGGGAGCTCTGGCGGTTCATAACGCCCGGGCTGCACAAGCACGAGCGGCGCTACGCCATCAGCTTCGTGGCGTCGGCCCTGGCGCTGTTCAGCCTCGGGGTGGCGGTGTCGGTCCTGGTATGGCCCAAGGCACTCGACTTCTTGATCCGAATCGGCGGAAACAACGTGGCCGCCCTCTACGGACCGTCGAAGTACGTGAGCCTGTACGTGGCGGCGGCCGCCATCTTCGGGGTCGTCTTCTTGTTCCCCGTGGTGCTGGTGTTCCTCCAGGTCGTCGGCGTCGTGTCCAGCCGGAAGCTGCGCAAGGTCCGCCGCCCCGCCATCGTCGGCATCGCCTTCCTCGCCTGCGTCGTCACGCCGAGCAGCGACCCGTACTCCTTCATCGCCATGGCGGTGCCCCTCTACATCTTCTACGAGTCGGCGATCGTCATCGGCCGCATACTCAAGAAGTGAGTTGGATTCGGGTACAACTACAGGCGTGAAGGCGGAGCGAGGGCCGGCCGACGCGGTCCGCTGCGCTTTCGCCACCAGCTTGGGCTTCCAACTGGACCCGTTCCAGCTGGCCGCGCTCGACGCCCTCGATGCCGGATCGAGCGTCGTGGTGGCGGCGCCGACCGGTTCGGGAAAGACCGTGGTGGCCGAGTACGCCATCGCCCGGGCCCTGGCCGAGGGCCGGAAGGTCTTCTACACGACCCCCCTGAAGGCGCTGTCCAACCAGAAGTACGGCGACCTGGTCCGCCGCCACGGCGCGCAGCACGTCGGCCTCCTGACCGGTGACAACGCCATCAACGGCGAGGCTCCGGTCGTGGTCATGACCACTGAGGTGCTGCGCAACATGATCTACGCCGGCTCGGGCGCCCTCGGCGGCCTGCGTTACGTGATCCTCGACGAGGTCCACTACCTCCAGAACGCCTATCGGGGCCCGGTGTGGGAGGAGGTCATCATCCACACCCCGCCCGCCGTCGACCTGGTGTGCCTCTCGGCGACGGTGTCCAACGCCGAGGAGCTGGCCGACTGGATCCGAACCGTGCGCGGCGATACCGCGGCCGTCATCGAAGAACGGCGGCCGGTCGAGCTGCACAACCTCTACCTTTTGGGAGACCGCAGCAGCGACCGGCTCCTCCTTTTCCCCACCCTGGTTGATGGCCGGCCCAACCCCGAGGCCAGCGCCCTCGACAGCAAGACCCTTCGCCAACCGGGGCAGCGGGGCCGGCCCCGCGGGCGGCTGTTCACGCCCCGGCGGCCCGAGGTCGTCGAGCTCCTGGCCGAGGCCGAGATGCTCCCCGCCATCTATTTCATCTTCAGCCGGGCGGCGTGCGACGACGCGGTCACCCAGTGCGTGCGGGAGGGCCACCGCTTCACGACGCCGGAGGAGCGCCGCCAGATCCGGGCCATCGTCGAAGCCCACGTGGAGACCCTGTCCGACGACGACTTGCGGGTACTCGACTACACCAACTGGATCGGCGGGCTGGAGTCGGGATTCGCGGCCCACCACGCGGGCATGGTGCCCCCGTTCAAGGAGGCGGTCGAGGCGTGCTTCGCGGCCGGACTGGTCAAAGTGGTGTTCGCCACCGAGACCCTCTCGCTCGGGATCAACATGCCCGCCCGGTCGGTCGTCATCGAGAAGCTCACCAAGTTCACGGGTGAGCGCCATGAGTTCCTGACGCCGGGCGAGTACACCCAGCTCACCGGGCGGGCGGGGCGGCGGGGCATCGACGATGTCGGGTACGCCATCGTGCTCTGGTCACCCTTCGTGCCCTTCGACCAGGTGGCGGGGCTGGCGGGCACCAGGAGCTACGCCCTCACGAGCAGCTTCCGGCCCACTTACAACATGGCGGCCAACCTGGTCCGCCGCTACCCCCCCGACGTGGCCCACCACCTGCTCAACCTGTCGTTCGCCCAGTACCGGGCGGACAGCGACGTGGTTCGGCTGGAGGCGCAGCTCGAGCGCACCCGAGACGCCGTTGCCGAGGCCCATGCCGCGGCCCTCTGCGAGCGCGGCGACATCGAGGAGTACCGGGCCCTGCTGCGCTCCAGCGAGGAGACGGGACGTCATCGTCATGCCTTCACCGGCGACGTGCTGGCGGCGCTCGACCGCGTGAAGCCGGGCGACGTGCTGGTCGTGCCCGGGGGGAAGTCGGGCGGCCGGGTGGCGATCCTGTCGACGTCGCGCCGGCGCGGCGGCGACCTGCGGCTGCGGGCCATCACCACCGACCGGCGGATGCTCTCGCTCGGCCCGAAGGACTTCCCGGCGCCGCCTCGCCCGGTGGCGCGCATCGAACTGCCCGCCCCGTACGCCCCCAACAATGCCGGCTTCCAGCGCCATGTTGCTTCGGCCCTCCAGGCAGCGCGGCTTCGAGAGGACGGACTGGTCGGGCTGCACGGTCCCAGTCGCGGTCCCCGGGGCCAGGGCGAGGAGGTCATGGCCCGGGCCGAAGCCGCCGCCCCCCACCCGGTGGCCAACTGCCCCGATGCCCGCCGGCACCTGCGAGCCGCCGACCGGGCCGAGCGCCTGACTCGCGACGCCGAACGCATGGAGCGCCGTATCCGGGGGCGGACCGAATCGTTGGCCCGTCAGTTCGACCGGGTGCTTCGGGTCCTGGAGGCATGGGGCTATGTGGACGGCTGGGCCTTGACGCCGGCTGGCCAGCGCCTGGCACGGACCTACCACGAAGCTGACCTCCTGGTTGCCGAGTCCTTGCAACAGGGTCTGCTGGACGGCCTCAGCGCCCCCGACGTGGCCGCGGTGGCGTCGGTGTTCACCTACGAGGCCCGCGGGCAAGGGGAGGGGGTGGCCGCATTCCCGAGCTCGCTCACCAAGGAGCGTTGGGAGGCGATCGAAGCCCTGGCGGGAGAACTCAACTCGGCCGAGGAGGAGGCGGGGCTGCCGCTGACCCGCCCGCCTGAGGCCGGGTTCATGACGCTGGCGCACGGCTGGGCGGCCGGAGGCGACCTGGAGAAGCTCATCGAAGGCGCCGAGCTGTCGGGTGGCGACTTTGTCCGCAACGTGAAGCAGCTGGTCGATCTGTTGCGCCAGCTGGGCGAGGGGGCGCCCGATCCCTCGACCGCGGCGGCGGCGCGTGCGGCGGCTGACCAGTTGTTCCGGGGTGTGGTTGCGGCGTCGGCGGCGGTGTCGGTGATTGACTCCGAGGTGCCGGTCAGCGAGGCGGAGTAGCAGGGCGAAACCATGCCGATTGGAAAAGGCCAGCCGTGGGGCGAGGCGGCCCAGTTGCCGCCCGATGGCGTCGTGGTGGCGAACGATGCCGAGGCGCGTGGGGTACTTGAGGAAGCCCGGTCTCGCCGGATCCCGCTCCCGGCCCTGGGGCTGGTCGGCGGCGATCTGTGGCGTACCCTCGGAGGCAGCGGCACCGGCGATCCGGAGCGGCTGCGTTCGGCCGAGGCGATGACATTCCAGGTCGACCTGGGCGAGGTGCTGGTCGACGGCCGGCTGCATCTGTTCGTGGCCCACCTGGTTGCCCGCAGCCGATCGTGGCGGCGGGTGCTGGTGGCGATGAACGCCCAGTGGCGGGGGACATGGGATCTCGGGCCGAGGTCACACCCGAACGACGGCCTCCTCGACACCTACGACGCCCGGCTGGCGTTGCCCGATGTGTGGAAGGTCCGGGCCCGGCTGCCAAGTGGCACCCACCTGCCGCATCCCGGGATAAAGGAGCGCCGGGTCGCCGCGCTGCAGGTTGAATTCGACCGCCCGTTGACCGTCGAGTTGGACGGCGTCGCCATCGGAAAGGCCCGTAACCTGTCGTTGCGGTTGGAGCCCGACGCCCTGACCATCGTGGTGTGAGCCTTGATTGCGGCCGTGCGGCCGGGGGCGGCCGTGCGGCCGGGGGCGGCCGTGCGGTCGGGGGCGGCGTGGCGGCCGTGCGGATCAGGACATCTGCACCAGTCCGGTGACGTTGTTGTCCGCATCCTTTATCGATGCGATCAATCTGCCGCCGCCGACGTTTTTGATCGCCTGCTGCGTTTCGGCGCCGGCGTCCAGGAGTTGCTGCAGCGTTGCCGCAATATCGTCAACTTGGCAGTAGGCGAGCGGCCCCGTCATTCCTTGGTTGTGGCCATTGGGGTCCAGACCGATTTCCTGGTCCCCCACGCGGAATCCCACGTAATAGGGCGCGTCCGCATACGGCTCCACACCCAGGAGCGTGCTGTAGAGGGTCTTCGCTTTCGCAGCGTCTTTGACGGGATAGACGATTAGTTTGATTCCTTGGCTCATGAAGAACTCCTTTGTCGCGGTCGCCGACGACCGTCTGTCACATCGGGCTGGGATTGGTTCGTCAGTGTGATGACGGAACGCGACGAAGGTATGTGACCGATGGACGAGGGTAAAGTTCTGGCGGAGCGATTCGAGGTCAACCGGGCCCACCTGCGGGCAGTGGCGTACCGCATGCTCGGCTCGATGAGCGAGGCCGATGACGCGGTGCAGGAAGCGTGGCTCCGACTTGGCCGCACGGACACGGCCGGCGTGGACAACCTCGCCGGGTGGCTGACGACAGTCGTGGCACGCATCTGCCTCGACATGCTGCGTTCGCGCCAATCTCGGCGCGAAGAGCCCCTCGGGTTCGAGGAACCCGATCCGACGACGATCGGCGGGGACGGGGTCGACCCGGAGCATCAGGCGCTACTGGCCGACTCGGTCGGCTTGGCCCTGCTCGTGGTGCTCGATACGCTGGATCCCGCCGAGCGGCTGGCATTCGTGCTGCACGACATGTTCGCCGTGCCCTTCGACGAGATCGCGCCCATTGTGGGCCGCTCCTCGACGTGCGTCAGACGAAGCGCTTGACGAAGGCGAGGGCCCGGTCGGCGACCTCCCGCCAGCCGTGGTCGATCGTGAGGGAGTGGCCGCGGTCCGGCATCACCTCGAACTCGGTCACATGGTTCTTGTTCTTCTCCTGCTTCTTGAACGACGCCTTCGCGATCGAGATCGGGACAGTGTGGTCCTTCTCGCCGACCATCACGAGCATCGGGCCGCGGTCGGGGTTGGTCGTGTCGACCTTGTCCTGCGACCACGGGTTGAAGTTGGCGGCCGCCGCTTGGAACAGAGGCTCGCCCGAGCCGGGCACGGAATACGTGGCGTACAGCTGCTTCGCCTCGTCCTCGGGCACGGCGTTGGCGAAGCTGTAGCGGAACTGTTCGTAGGTGAGGGGCACGGCCCGGTGGCGGTTCCTCGGGTTCTTGAGGACGGGCGAGGCTGCCCGTAACGCCGAGATCGGCAGTGGCAGCACGCCGCGGAAGGGCGCCGGGTCGAGAGCGACCGAGGCCGCGGCGAGGCCCCGGCCGGCGACGATCTGGGTGAGGAGACCGCCGAAGGAGTGGCCGATGACGACGGGTTTTGTGTCGAGGCCACTGACCACGGCGGCGACGTGATCGGCAATGTCGCCGATGGACTTTCCGGCGAAGACCTCGGGGTGGGTCTTCGCCTCCACGACGGTTTCGGGATCGTCTGGCCACTCGGGCGTGACGGCCACGAAGCCCGCGCTTTCGAACAGCGTGACCCAGTTATCCCAGCTGCTGGGCAGCAGCCAGAGGCCGTGCACGAATGCGACCGGCCTCTTGGCCGACTTGTTGGCCCGCTCGACCTGCTGCGCCTCCTGTGCACTGATGGTGGAGGTGGCGTCAGCTGACTTTCTCGAGCTCATGGCGCTTTCCTTTCCGACGACGTGGCCGCCGTCGTCGTGCGTGGATAAGCGGTCTGCCGGATCCCGAGAGCCGCGAGTCCTGCTCTGCGCGCTCCGTGGCCGGCGCGGTCGCCGCCGGGCGTCACGGGTGGAGGGCGTCGAAGAGGAATTGGCCCCCTTGGGCGGTCGCCGCCTTGGCCGCGCGGGTGTCACGCAGGGCGTTGACCATCACGAAGTCGTGCACGATGCCGGCATAACGCACCGCGGTGACCTCCACCCCGGCCGCCCGCAGCTTGGCTGCGTACGCTTCGCCCTCGTCGCGAAGGACATCGGCCTCGCCGACTATGACCAGCGCAGGCGGCAGACCAGACAGGTCGTCGATGGTGGAGCGAAGCGGCGACGCGGTGATCTCCGATCGCCGCGCGTCGTCGATGTACTGGTCCCAGAACCACTGCATGGCGTCGCGGCGCAGCCAATACCCGGTCGCGAACTGCTTGTAGGAGTCGGTGTCGAAACTGGCGTCGGTGACCGGGTAATAGAGGAGCTG
>JAUTXN010000378.1 GCA_030838045.1 Acidimicrobiaceae bacterium | reverse complement strand
CGGTAGCGGTTGGCCTCGAGGTCGACGGACGTGACGGTGAACGCCACCTCGCGTCCGTGGGGATCCAATCGAGGGTCGCTCACCGCCACCAGGCGGCCGATGTCTTCGGGGACCATACCCGGCATGGGCGTCAATCGTGCCGCACGGAACCCCGTCGTTCCAACCAATCCGACAGAGATGGTGTCACGCGACGATCGGTGCGAGGAAGCGAACTCCAGCTGGACTTGTGGGCGATTGGCGCCGCTTGTGCATTGGGTTCCTGAAACGGTATTGCGTAGCCCCCGGTCAATCTGACGCGTCACGACACGGGGGCCACAATCGTGAAGCGAGGCAGACGGGCAGCCTCACCGGGTCGACGGTGTCCGTCAGCTCATCAAGCCGGCGGGCGGTCGTCATGCTGGACCGGCTACGTGTCCTGGGGCGTGGATCGACCCTGTTCGGCAATCCTTGAACAGCGCGGGCCATCGCCTGCCCCCGGACCTACAAGGTCTGGAGCCAGACAGTCACGTTGGTCTGGGTCGGGCTGTGGTCACGAGCGGCTCCCGCGACGGTCACCCGGTAGGCGGACGTCGAGAAGACCAGGGTGCCGTCGGGCAACTGGCTGAAGCCGTGCGACACATACAGGTCCGTCACCGACCGGACGACCTCCTGATACGAGGTGTTGACCAGCAGGGCCACGGTCTCCGAGGGTGCTGCTCCGTTGGTGCCCTGGACCACGCCGGCCGGGAGGGGAACCGCGGCCGGCCAGTCCGCCTGGAGGGCGGCCGGGGGAGTGCCGCCTCCGCCGCCCTTCGCTGACGCCACGGGTGCCGCGAGGAGGCTGAGCCCGAGTGTCCCGGCGAGGCCTACCGCGAGGATCATTGTGCGACGGAAAGCGTGTCTGGTCATGCAGGGATGATCGGCGGGGCGACCCGTCCGACGCTATGGGACTTTGGTCGTACGACCCGCAGCCAGGGGCGCTCACCATGAGGGGCGCGGCGGTGGGAACTCGCCTCCATTGGTGGCACGCAGGACCCTGGCGACGCCACCACGCAGCTGTTCCACCTGCACCGACCCGATGACCGAGGCCCATTCGCCCTTGAGCTCGGCATAGACCTCCTCCACCGCTACCAGGAGCTCACGGCCACGCCCGTGAGCTCCACCGGGCGCTGACGACCGTCATCGACATCGGCACCCCGCCGGACATACCCCGACGTCGCCATGGCCACGACGAGCTTGGATGCGGCCGACTCGGTGACGGAGGTCGACTGGTTGCGAGCCGCCAGCAGGACGAAGCCGAACGCCGGTCCAGCTTCCAGACGGCCGTATCGACCGCGCCGCGGGCAGGCGTGGCAAGGGAGGTGAAGCGTGCCTCGCCCATCGTGGGTGGGACCTCCAGGGGCAACTGTGTTGACCATCTCCGAAGGGGAGCGCTGGCTCTCCCGTGCTGACTACATCTTGCGCATCGTCAGGTAACGCCGAACATCCGGGAGCGACACAACGAGCGTCGCTCCGATCGCCAAGGTTGCAGCACCGGCTAGAGCCGTCGCGATGATCCCGACACTTCGCATGATTCTTCCTTCGTCGCTGGCTCAACTTCAGGCCCGGGGGTGTCCGAGTCCTGCCCCCATTATTGACGACTCCTGACCAGCCCGGCACGAGCGGGCCAGCCGAGACGCCCATGGCGGCGCGAAACAGCCCATTTGAGGATGATCCGACTGGGGCCGGGAGGATTCCAATCAGGTGATCGCCCCGGCCCGAGTGGTGACGGAAGGCCCTCGCTGGTGCGATGACGTACCAGGTGCTGGTAGGGGACGGGCCACCGCCACGTCAGGACAAGGGTCGTTGCTCGCGGGGGCAGGATCGGATGGCTGCCGGCGGTGAACACCGAGTTCCCTCGGTCGCCGCCCGCAGATGGCCCGTCACCTCGGGCGGCCGGGGCGAAGACCTGCCCGTCGAACGGGCGAGGTCCAGCTCCCATCACGGTTTTGACCTGCGCAAGACCCGATTAGGGCGCCAAGTTCTGATGTGCGATCTGAAAGATGTTGCCAAATGGGTCGCGCACCATCGCCCGTCGGTCGCCATAGGGCGTATCGAGTGGTGCCTCGACGGTGGTAGCTCCGGCCGCGAGCGCCTTCTGATATGTCTGATCCGCATCATCGACATAGATGTAGAGGAACGCAGGAAACAAGTCACGCTCCGTGGCGGGCGACACCATGATCAACGAATCGCCAACGCGGATCTCGGCTGGGCGGCCGGGCTCGACGTCTCCGGTCGCGTCGAACACGGCACGAAGAAAGGCGACCTGTCCCGCCACGTCGACCACCACGATGCGAGGGGTGACGGAGTGATACCCGACTCTTGAACGGCTCGTCGCAGGCATATGCCGAGTCTTTCACAGGAAGTCCGTTTCCGAACGCGACGAGTGCCCAGCTTCCAGGTCACGAGATGGAACCTGGATGGACCGATGGACCCGCAGAACGTCCCGGCTGTGTCAAGTCGGGCCTTGGGCACGAGCGGGCCCGCCAATCGACGGTCGCCTTT
>JAUTXN010000345.1 GCA_030838045.1 Acidimicrobiaceae bacterium | reverse complement strand
GCTCCCTCTGGACCCATGACTGCGAGCTCGGCCGACGGCCAGGCATAGGCCAGGTCGGCGCCGATGGACTTGGAGTTCATGACGACATAGGCGCCGCCGTACGCCTTGCGGGTGATGACCTGGATGCGGGGCACCGTCGACTCGCAGTAGGCGTAGAGGAGTTTGGCGCCGTGGCGGATGATGCCGCCGTACTCCTGGTCGGTGCCGGGCATGAACCCGGGCACATCGACGAAGGTCACGAGGGGGATGTTGAAGCTGTCGCAGGTGCGGACGAAGCGGGCGCCCTTCTCCGAGCTGTCGATGTCGAGGACGCCCGCGAGGACTTGGGGTTGGTTGCCGACGATACCGACCACCCGGCCTGCGATGCGGGAGAACCCGCACAGGAGGTTGGCGCCCCAGTAGGGGAAGTACTCGAAGAAGCTGCCGTTGTCGACGACGGCGGTGATGACCTTGCGCATGTCGTAGGGCTTGTTGGGGCTGGCGGGCATGAGATCGGCCAGTTCGGGGCAGCGGCGCTCCGGGTCGTCGCCGGTGTCGGCGTAGGGGGGTTCCTCCAGGTTGTTGGAGGGCAGGAGCGACAGGAGGAAGCGGACTTCGTCCAGGCATTCCTTCTCGTCGGCTGACACAAAGCTTGCAACGCCGGACTTGGTGGCATGGGTCATGGCGCCGCCGAGTTGCTCGAGTGTGACCTCCTCGCCGGTGACGGTGCGGACGACATCGGGGCCGGTGATGAACATCTGGCTCGAGTCGCGGACCATGAAGACGAAGTCGGTGATGGCGGGCGAGTAGACGGCGCCGCCCGCGCACGAGCCCATGACGACGCTGATCTGGGGGATGACGCCAGAGGATTGGACGTTTCGGCGGAAGATGCCGCCGTAGTAGGCGAGGCCGACGACGCCTTCTTGGACGCGGGCGCCCGCGCCGTCGTTGATGCCCACCATGGGGACGCCGATGGAGCTGGCCAGGTCCATGATCTTGTGGACCTTCTCGCCGAAGACCTCGCCGAGCGAACCTCCGTTGACGGTGAAGTCCTGGGAGAAGACGCAGACCTTGCGGCCATCGACGGTGCCGAAGCCGGTGATGACGCCGTCGGTGTAGGGGCGCTTTTCCTCGGGGAGGCCGGGGGCGCGGGTGCGGGCCAGCATGTCGAGTTCCTGGAAGCTGCCCTCGTCGAGGAGGTAGTCGATCCGCTCCCGGGCCGTCATTTTGCCCTTGGCGTGCTGACGCTCGATGGCGTGGGGTGCGCCGGCGTGCATTGCCTGGCCCTTGCGCCGCTCGAGGTCCGCGAGACGCTCGGTCATGGGGTGTTCCGACATCGTCGCGCCAGGCTATCTGGGGCGGTCACCGGGGGCGGCGGCAGACTGGCGCGCCAGGGTATCTGGGGCGGTCACCGGGGGCGGCGGCAGACTGCTGTGGTGCCGCCCGTCCCACCGGTCGAACCGCCGCCCAGCCGGTGGGTCTTCCCCAACAGTGTTGAGGCCGTCGCTGCGGCGGCGGGCGACGGGGAGGTGATCGGTGCGGGTGCCGATCTCGAACCGGGGACGATCCTGGCGGCCTACCGGCACGGTCTGTTCCCGATGCCGGTGCGCCGAGGCGTCACCGCCTGGTGGTCACCCGAGCAGCGGGGTCTCCTTCCCCTGGACGGCCTCAAGGTCAGCCGTTCGTTGCGGAAGTCGTGCACCCGTTACCAGATCCGGGTCGACACGGCCCTCGATGAGGTGATCGACGCCTGCGCCGACCGGCAACGGCCTGGTGCATGGATAAGCAAGGAGATCAAGCGGGCGTACTTGCGGCTGCACCATCTGGGATGGGTCCACTCCGTGGAGGCGTGGTCGCCTGACGGTCGATTGGCGGGGGGGCTCTACGGCGTCGCGGTCGGTGGTCTCTTTGCGGGCGAGTCGATGTTCCACCGGCAGCCCGACGCCTCCAAGGTGGCCTTGGTCGCCCTGGTCGACCGGCTGCGCGACGGGGGCGCCTCGCTGCTCGACGTGCAATGGGTCACCCCACATCTGGCGTCGCTCGGCGCCGTGGCCATTCCCCGGGCCGAGTACCACCAGCGGCTGGCGAAAGCGCTGGAGCTTCCCCGCCCAAGCGCGTGGGACGCCTAGTCGGGCGTCCTCAGGGCCGGGCTCGAGCGCACGACGTCGATCTTCGGGAATTTTGAGCGAGTTGCTTATGTCAGGTGCTCTGTCTACTCTGTCCGAGTCTGGCCTTTGGCTGTCGCGTGTCGGCAACTTCCCAATCGGATCGCGCTCCCATCTTCGCTGGCAGAAGGGGCATTCACATGATCCGCAAACTGCGTCCAGTCGCGGTCGTCACCGTCGGCGTCAGCCTTCTCACCATCTTTCTCGTGGGCGGCTCAGCGGGCACGGCCGCCGCGGCCGCACTGGGGTCGGGCACCGTTCGTGCCGCGGCCGCCAAGCCCACGCCTCCGAGGCCGGCCCCGGCGAGCACGGGGACCAAACGGGGCGGGGCCAAGGCTGGGCCCGAGGCCGCCGCTGCCTCTGGGGCCTCTGGTGCCGCCGCTGCCTCTGGTGCCGCTGCCGCCGCTGCCTCTGCTGCCTCTGGGGGAAGTTCCGGTTTTCCGGTGTCGCCGCCGGCTCGGGTGTGTGGCGATGCGTCGTTGTTGTCGGGTCCGGCCGCCCAGCCCCCGGGGTCGGTGCGCGTCGACCCGGGCCAGGATCTGTATGGGGCCACGTTGG
>JAUTXN010000342.1 GCA_030838045.1 Acidimicrobiaceae bacterium | reverse complement strand
CCTGGCGGGGCCGTTGGTCGCCCGATGGCATCAGCCGGTACCGGAAGGGGCGGGGCCGGAGCTGTGGCTGGCGTGCGCCGCGTCGGCCTACCAGCGTCGCCACGGTGCTCCGGCCAGCCCGTATGGAAGCGGCCCATGGGGACCGCCTCATCCCGGCGCTCTCCTGGGCGGCGCATGGGGACCGCCGCAACAGCAACCGCAACCGCGATGGCCGCCGCCGCAACAGCAACCGCCGCCGCCGACGCAGCCGCCGCCGCGGCCGCGGCCGCGGCCGAACGCGGTACCCGCGTCGGCGGGGTTTTCCGCTCGCGGCGCGCCGATCGCTCCGCCGGCATCGCCGCCCGACGGGCGCGACGTTCCTCCCGCTCCCGGTCCCGCTCCCGCGAATGGGGGGTTCGCAGCCCCCGACTGACCTCTACCCTGGTAGGCCCATGGCCACCTACCTCGATCACGCCGCGACGACGCCGCTGCGCCCTGAAGCCGCGGCGGCCATGCTGCCCTGGCTGACCGAGCGCTTCGGCAACCCGTCGGGCTCCCACGCCGTGGCCCGGGCGGCCCGCGCGGCCATCGACGACGCCCGTGACATCGTCGCCGCCGCCCTCGGGGTCGACCCGGGCGGCGTCATCTTCACGGGTGGCGGAACCGAGGCGGACAACCTGGCCATCGCCGGTGTCCTGGCCCGGCACGCCGCCCAGGCTGGAAGCGCCGGCCCCGGGGGTGTCGTGGTCTGCAGCGCCATCGAGCACCACGCCGTGCTCCATGCCGCCGAGGCGGCCACCAAGGCGAGCGGGGGCACCACAGAGACCAGGGTCGTCCCCGTGCACCCCGACGGCACGGTGGACCTCGACCGCCTCGCCGACGCCCTGGATCCGACCGTGACCGTGGTGTCGATCATGCTGGTCAACAACGAGGTCGGCACCATCCAGCCCTTCGCCCAGATTGCCCGCCTGGTGCGGCGCCAGGCCCGAAACGCCGTGCTGCACACCGATGCCGTCCAGGCGTTCCCTTGGCTCGACGTCACCGAGGCGGCGCAGGGCGCCGACCTCATTTCGGTGAGCGCCCACAAGTTCGGCGGCCCCCAGGGCACCGGCGTGCTGGCGGTGCGCGGCGATGTCGCCGTCGCCCCGATCATCCACGGTGGGGGACAGGAACGCGATCGCCGCAGCGGCACCCACAACGTGGCCGGGATCGTCGGCCTGGCAGCCGCCATGCAGGCGACGACCAACGACCGCGACGCCACCGTCGCCCGAGTCCGACCGATGCGCGACCGTCTGGCGGACGAACTGCTGCACGTCATCCCCGGCTCGGCCGAGACCGGCGACCGGGCGGTGAAGATCGCGGGCAACTGCCACCTCTGCTTCGACGGCATCGAGAGCGAGGCGCTCCTGGTGCTGCTCGACGACGTCGGCGTCTGCGCCTCCGCGGGCTCCGCCTGCGCCAGCGGCGCCATGGACCCGAGCCACGTGCTCGTCGCCATGGGCATCGATCGCCGGCGGGCGCTCGGCAGCCTGCGCCTCTCGCTCGGTCACACCACGACCGACGACGATGTCGAACTGGCCCTCAAGGTGGTCCCCGACGCCGTGGCCCGCCTGCGCGAGTCAGCGGCGCCGGTGGCGCAGTGATGCGGGTCCTCGTTGCCATGTCCGGCGGGGTCGACTCCTCGGTCGCGGCCGCCCTCTTGCGGCGCGCCGGCCACGACGTGGTCGGCGCGACCATGAAGTTGTGGGGGGGCGAGTCCGACTCGGGCTGCTGCTCGGTGGCCGACGTCGACGACGCCCGCCGGGTGGCCCAGCAACTCGGCATCGCCCACCACGTCTTCAACTTCACCGAGGACTTCGACCACCACGTCGTGGAGCCCTACGTCGCCGACCACGCCGCCGGGCGCACCCCGAACCCGTGCGTGTCCTGCAACCGCCACCTGAAGTTCGACCGCTTCCTCCGCCGGGCCGGCCAACTGGGCTTCGACGCCATCGCCACCGGCCACCACGCCCGGGTGGTCGAGTCGGGCGGGCGGTGGCACCTGGTGCGCGGCACCGACCGGGCCAAGGACCAGTCGTACGTGCTGTACATGCTGACCCAGGCCGAACTGGCCCGCACCCTGCTGCCCGTGGGGGAGCTGACCAAGCCCGAGGTGCGAGCGCTGGCCACCGAGCTCGGCCTGCGCACGGCCGGCAAGCCGGACAGCCAGGACGTCTGCTTCATCACTCGCTCCGGCGGGCGCCAGGCGTTCCTCGGCGACCGCATCCCGTTGCACCCGGCCCGGCTGGTCGACCTGGTCACCGGCGAGGAGATGGGAAAAGTCCCCGCGGTGGAACTGGTCACGGTCGGTCAACGGAGGGGAATCGGTGATCCGCAGGCCGGCGGCGAGCGGCGTTACGCCGTCCACGTCGACGTGGCGGGCGCCACCGTGACCGTCGGCTCTCTCGGCGATCTCATGGACGACCGCCTCGCCTTGACCGACATGAGTTGGGTCGACCTGCCCGCCGCCGCCGGGACGGACGTAGCGGTGCAGATGAGCGCCCACGGCCGCCCTGTGGAGGCGGTGTTCGCCGGTGCGGGCGAAGTCCGGCTGAACGAGGCAGTGCGGCGCGTGGCACCCGGGCAGAGCGTCGTGCTCTACGACGGCGACGCGGTCATCGGCGGCGGGATCGCGGCCTGATGGCATCCGCGCCGCCCCCTCGTACGGGCGGCATATCGGGCCGCCAGGCGTTTATCGCCATCGCCTTGGTCTTCTTCCTCGGTGTATTCATCGGCGTGGGCATCGGCTTGGCGCTCTAGCCGCGATCTGGAAATTCCGCAGTCAACCCGAGTTCTTCCTCTGCCGATGGAAGGCGGGACAGATCAAATGCTCGGAGGTTCGATGTTGCGAGTGCGGATTGCGATCCTCATGATCCTGGTGGGCCTGCTGATGGTGGCCGCGCCCGCAGTCCAGATCGCCACCCGCCCGTAGCCGGGGCGAGGGTGTTCGTAGTCGAGCATGACGCTTTCGCTACGGTCAGGAATCCCTCGTGTGATTGTCGTAATCGACTGAGGCCGTAGTTCTTCGGAATCCCGGAGCCGCCTTAAGGTTGGGCCACCCTCTCCTGGATCGTGATGCCAAACCTCCCGCCCATCCGCATGTCGGCCCTCTTCCTGCGCACGCTGCGTGACGACCCGGCCGATGCTGACGTCGCCAGCCACCGGCTGCTCGTTCGGGCCGGCTACGTGCGCCGGGCCGCACCGGGGATCTTCTCGTGGCTCCCGCTCGGATGGATGGTGTTGAGAAACGTCGAGGGAATCGTCCGGGAAGAGATGAACCGGGCCGGTTTTCAGGAGGTCCACTTTCCCGCCCTGCTCCCGCGCGAGCCCTATGAGGCCACCGGTCGGTGGAGTGAATACGGCGACAACCTGTTCCGGCTCCAGGACCGCAGGGGGGCGGACTACCTGCTGGGTCCGACGCACGAAGAGATGTTCACGCTGTTGGTGAAGGACATCTGCACGTCGTACAAAGACCTACCGCTGTCGATTTACCAGATCCAGACCAAGTACCGCGACGAGGCCCGGCCCCGAGCTGGGCTCCTCCGGGGCCGGGAGTTCGTGATGAAGGACTCCTACTCGTTCGACCTCGACCGCGAGGGATTGCAGGCGTCGTATGACGCCCATCGCGAGGCCTATATCCGCACTTTCGACCGGCTCGGGTTGCCCTATGTCATCGTCGCTGCCACCTCGGGGGCCATGGGCGGATCGGCGAGCGAGGAGTTCCTGGCGCCCCTCGACGCGGGCGAGGACACGTTCGCCTCATGCCCCGCGTGTGGTTATGCGGCCAACACCGAGGCGGTCCGCACGGCCGTGCCGGGCGGCTCGGCGAGCGCCGAGGCCGGCGGGGCGCCCGCGGCCCATGCCGAGGCCGGCGGGGCGCCCGCGGCCCATGCCGAGGACACGCCGGGCACGCCGACCATCCAGACGCTGGTCGACGAGCTCAACGCCCGGGTCGACCTCCAGCGCTCCGATCGCCCGTGGGCGGCGGCCGACACGCTGAAGAACGTGCTCGTCATGCTGATCCGCCCCGATGGCACGACCGAACCGCTCGCCATCGGCCTCCCCGGCGACCGGGAGCTGGATCTGAAGCGCCTCGAGGCCCAGGTCGCACCCGCGAGGGTGACGGCCTTCGGCGACGCCGACTTCGCATCTCGACCCCGACTGGTGAAGGGTTACATCGGCCCCGGATCGCTCGGCCAGGCGCGGGGGATGCGCTACCTCGTCGACCCTCGGGTGGTCGACGGGTCCGCGTGGGTGACCGGTGCCGATGTCGCGGGCCGCCATGTCATCGGCCTGGTCGCGGGCCGCGACTTCCGAGCGGACGGGACGATCGACGCGGCCGAAGTCCGCGACGGCGATCCCTGCCCGGAGTGCGGCGCCGGACTCGTGCTCCGCCGAGGCATCGAGATCGGGCACATCTTCCAGCTGGGTTCGAAGTACGCCGAGGCGCTGGGACTCGCGGTGGCCGGCCCCGGCGGGCGGCCGGTCGTCGTCACGATGGGTTCCTACGGGATCGGCGTGTCGCGAGCGGTGGCCGCCATCGCCGAGAGCACCCTCGACGACCGGGGCCTGTGCTGGCCGCGGGAGGTCGCACCCGCCGACGTCCACCTGGTTGCGGCGGGCAAGGACCGCTCGGTGGCGGAGTTCGCCGACCGGGTGGCGGCCGACCTTTCTCAAGAAGGCATACGGGTGCTCTATGACGACCGGAGCGACGTGTCCGCCGGCGTCAAGTTCAAAGACGCCGAACTGATCGGCGTGCCGACCGTGGTGGTGGTCGGAAAAGGGCTGGCCGGCGGGGTCGTCGAGGTGCGCGACCGACCGTCCGGCGCGACCGACCTGGTGCCCGCGGCGGAGATCGCGAGGCATCTGGTCGCGCTCTGCCGGCCCGGACTACGGGTCTGACGACCTCCCGCGGTTCGGGCCCCGCCCGATGGGGTACAGCCCGCGAAATGGTGACCACTCTGCGTCCACAGCACCTGCGGCGCTACCGCGACATTGCCCGATTGCTGATCAAGTACGGGCGTTCTGACCTGGTGAGCCAGGTCGGCCTCGACGGCCTCGACGGCCTGACGATCGACACTGGCTCCGCCGATCCCCAGACGCAGGTGGCGGAGGACGCTGCCCAGCTGACCGACGACCTGGAAGCCATGGGCCCGACGTTCATCAAGCTGGGTCAGCTGCTGTCGACCCGGGGCGATCTCATATCTCCCGCCTACGCCAAGGCGCTGAGCCGCCTCCAGGACGATGTCGAACCGTTCAGTTACAGCGAGGTCGAGCGCATCGTCGAGGAGCAGCTCGGCGTGCGGATCTCCAAGGCGTTCGGCTCCTTCGATGCCACCCCGCTGGCGTCGGCATCGCTCGGCCAGGTGCACCGGGCGGAGATGCGAGACGGGCGTCAGGTCGTCGTCAAGGTCCAGCGGCCCGGCATCAAGGAGCAGATCGCCGAGGACATGGATGCCTTGGCGGAGCTGGCTGCTGTCCTCGACCGGCACAGCGAGGCCGGGCGGCGCTTCGGGTTCGGCGACATGTTGGAGCAGTTCCGCCGCTCCCTCGTCCAGGAGCTCGACTACCGGGTCGAGGCGTCCAACCTGGTCCGGTTGGGGCGGATACTCCGGCGCTACGACCGCTTGGTCGTCCCCAAGCCGGTTGAGGACTACACGACCTCGGTTCTCCTCACGATGGAATACGTCGCCGGCTGCAAGGTCACCGACATCGGTCCGTTGCGCCGGCTGGACCTCGACGGCGCGGCGCTCGCCGAGCAGCTCTTCCGGGGTTACCTGGACCAGATCCTGGTCGAGGGCTTTTTTCACGCCGATCCGCATCCGGGAAATGTGCTGCTGACCGACGACGACAGGCTCGCCCTGGTCGACCTCGGGATGGTGGCGCGGGTCCCGAAGGCCATGCGCGAATCCCTGGTCAAGCTGCTGCTCGGCCTCAGCGAAGCCGATGGACCGGCGACGGCGGAGGCGGCCATCGCGTTGGGCCAACCCCTCGACGAGTTCGACCGGGATGCGTTCACCGCTCAGGCGTCGGAGCTCGTCGAACGCCAACAGGGGGTCGCCCTGGGCGACCTGGACGCCGGCTCCCTGGTCACGGCAATCCTGCGTATCTCGGGCGACACCGGACTGCGGCTGCCCGCGGAGTTGTCGATGCTGGGAAAGGCGCTCCTCAACCTGGATCAGGTTGCCAACGCCCTCGACCCATCGTTCGAACCCGACGCCGCCATCAAGGCCCATTCATCCGAGATCATGCAGGGCCAGATGAGGGCCTCGTCAGGCAGTGTCTTTTCGTCCCTGCTCGAAGCGCGTGACTTCGTCGAGCAACTCCCGAGCAGGGTCAACAAAGTCATGGACGCCCTCGCCCAGGGCGAGTTTCATGTCAACGTCAAGGCGTTCGACGAAGCCGAAATGTTGCGGGGGCTCCAGAAGCTTGCCAACCGTCTGACCATGGGCTTGGTGCTGGCGGCGCTCATAATCGGCGCCGCCATGCTGATGCGGGTCCCGACGTCGTCCAAGATTCTCGGCTACCCGGCGGTCGCCATTATCTGTTTCCTCGCAGCCGGCGGCGGAGGCCTTCTCCTCCTGGTGTCCATCGTGCGTTCGGATCGCCACATAAAGGAAAAGACCAAGGTCGGCGGCAAGCGGAAGTAGGCCGCGGCCCAGCGCCTGGTTTCTTGTCGGGTGACGACCGGTTGGGCCTCTGCAGATCGCTCCGGCCATCTGCCATATTCGAGGGCACACCGTCGAAGGAGTGGACGCCCGTGGCATTGCGCGAACGCGTGAAACGCAAGCACATCGAATCGGCGATCAAGGTCCTCCCGGCCGATGGCGCCCGCCCAATCGACTACGCCCTCGGCGGAGGCGGTTCAA
>JAUTXN010000105.1 GCA_030838045.1 Acidimicrobiaceae bacterium | reverse complement strand
CCTACCCCACCCTCTTGGTTCAGAATCTGTCACAACTCGACCGGGGGCGTGGCGACCCGCCCACGGACCCCGGCGCACCGGGCCTTTTGTCGCCATACTTCCTAGCATTCCGACCCAATGTGCGCGTTGCTTACGCGAACAAGGCGGCGTTCACCAAGGCCGGCCTGAAACCTCCAACAACCGAAGACGAGTTCACGAGAGCGGCCGCAGCGTTGGTCCAGTCCGGCCAGCCGAAGGTCACGCTTTCCCTGGCCTACGGTGATCCCGCGGCCGTGACCATCAGCGAACTTGTCTTGTCCCACGGCGGCGACCCGCTGGTGCTGAACGATGCCGGGTCCGTCGAGGCCTTCACCTTCTTGCAGAATCTTTGGCGGAACGGGTTGTTGTCCCCGGCAAGTTTCCAGGCCAAGTACGACACCGAAGTGGACAACCTTCTGAATGGGACATCCTTACTGGCGGAGAACTGGCCGTTCACCACAGCCCGGTTGGCCAAACTGGGCCGGACCCAGGATTTTGTTGTCAACCAGGGCTGGCGTGGGCCGACCAAGGAGGCCCACGTGATCGGGGGCGACGTGCTGGGAATCCCCGTCGGAGTGCAGGGCAAACGTTTGCAGGCCGCAGTAGACCTGGCCAACTTCCTGCGGTCCAAGGCGTCCCAGGAATTCCTGGCCCGCCGAAACTCGTGGCCCTCATTCCGCAGCGATATCGACTACAGCAAGCTGCCAAAGAACCAACAGGCGACATTTAATGCCATAAAGGAAGCACAGAAGAGCGGCTGGTACCGACCCAGCGTGCCCAACTGGCAGGAGGTAAGCGATCGGATGAACGACGCTGTCCAACGAATCGTCGAGAGGGGCCAACCGGTTCAGGCGGTACTCGACGACCTCCATGGCCAACTCGTGCAGTCCACGTCGAGCGGGGGGTCTGGATGATTGCCGTACACATCGCCGTACGACGATCGGATGTGACTCAACGAGCTTGCCTGTATCTGCAGGCGGTTGAGCCGCTCTCTTAGTTGTCACCGGCACCGGGATCGTTGGTGCGGACCACCTCTATCGCCCGAAGTCACATATCCCGCGCATATCCCTCAAATGGTTCATTCGACGCAACCAGACAGCCACCCGGCTCCGCCCCCCGCCTGACCCGGAGGTCACCATGGCGTTCGCCTACACCGCTCAACTCGCATACAGCTTCCGTCGCAACGTCTCCGTCATGGTCGACTTCCCGACCACCGCGGAATCGGCCGCCCTCGCCAAGGTCGACGCGCTCCTCGTCGCGGCCTCCACCGCATACAACGACCGCCGCTACACCGACGCGATCACCGCCTACACCTCGGCCCGCGAGTTGCTGTGGACCCAGCTGTACCCGCTCACGACATTGAACGAGGACCGGGCGTGGCGAACCGACCTGCTCAAGACGTTGGTGTCGTACTCGGCCGAGTGGCTGAACGTGCTGCCCGTCGAGCAGGCCACGACCGGCGTCCGCCCCCGCGAGATGGTCGCCATCGACGCGCCGGTGTTCGGCCTTTTGAGCGCCGCGACCGACGCCAAGGGCACCGCGGCCCTCGCCGACTTCGAGTTGTCGCAAACCCTGAGCGCGGGCGGCAACACGGCGTCGGCCAAGTTCTTCTCCGATCGGGCCGCCGCCGAATCCCCGGATCTGATCCGGCAGGTGACCGCCCTGAACACCGCCACCGAGACCCGGGCGCTCGCGGGAGCGGGAGCAGGAGCGGGAGCGGGAGCGGGAGCAGGAGCTCCGCCCCCGGGGCCGGCCCAGCCGGTCGCCCGTCAGGCGGTCAACAACGACGTCATCCGTCTGGCCGGGCGCCCGGCGTTCGAGTCGGCGACCATCGCCGCGACCCGCCGCTTCGCCCTGACCAACGACGTCCCTATCGCCGCGGTGGTCGTGCCGCCCCAACTCACCGTCGCCCAGCGCGTCTACTCCGTCGAGATCGCGGGCGTGGCGAAGCAGGTCAGCTGGACCGCGGGCCAGGCCGCACCGATCGACCAGCTCCTGAGCACCGTGTACGAGGCCCGCAAGATCGCCACGTTCCTGCCTGACATCCTCATCAAGCCCGTGACCTCGGCCGACGTGGCCATGGCCATCGCCCACGCCTGGTACTACGAGACGGCCCTCGGTCTGGCCCAGTGCTACCACGCCATGGGCAACTACGCCCCGGCCGAGACCTGGTACCTGCGCGCCGCGGCCTACCAGTACCTGAACGCGGCCATCGAGGCGCCGTATGTGTGGAGCCATTTCGCCACCCTCTACCTCGACTGGGGCAACTCCTTGTTCCGCGACGGCGACGCCGCCGCTGCCCTCCCCGTGTACGAGAAGGTGCTCGGTTCCGACGGGGCCGTCCCCGCCTCGCAGCTGTACACGATCGCGGGGCTCAAGCCCGCGGCCGACGAGGCCCGACTGCTCATCGCTTCACTGGGCAATCCCGCCGCTGTCCAGGTCAACCCGGCGATCTCGGCGGTGCTGTTCGACGTGCAGGCCCAGCTGGCCAAGATCGCCGGTGGGCTCGACTTCTGGGGGCACTGGGCCCAGAACGTCCCCATCTGGACGTTCGACTACCTGCAATCCGTCGCCGTGAACTTCTGCCAGCTGGCAATCGGGGCGGAGCGCGACTCCATGTCGTTCTGGGAGAAGGCGGACAGCGGCCAGCTGACCCGCACCCAGCTGACCCAGAACATCGGCCTGTCCCAGGCCGAGCTCACCGCGGCCAACCAGCAGGTGTCCGCGGCGGCCGCCGAGGCGCAGGCGTACCGGGCCGCGAGGGACGTGGCGCAACTGCGGGCCAACGACGCCATGGCCAATGCCGCGGAGTATCAGACCAAGTCGGCCCAGTGGACGATGCATCAGGCGCTGCAGTCCCAGCTCAGCGGGGGCGAGGACGGCGACGCCGGTCAGCTCAACCAGCTCGCCGACCAGATGGCCGGCGGCTCGTACTCGATCGACGGCGACCGGGGAACCCTCGCGGCCGCCGAGTCCCTCACCGCGGCCCGCCTGCAGCGCGGCTACGAGATCGACACCATGAAGCGCCAGGCCGCCGAGCTGCAGGCCTCGGTCACCCAGGCGGCACTGGAGGTCGCCGCCGCCAACGCCCGCGTCAACGCCGCCCAGGCCAGCGCCAACGCCGCTGCCGTGCGGGTCAACCAGGCCCAGCAGCTGTTGGCGGCGTTCGACGAGCAGCGCTTCACGCCCGACGTGTGGAATGCCCTGGGCAACCGCATGAGCCAGTTGTCGGACCGCTACCTGGTCTGGGCGCTCGACGTCGCCAAGCGGATGCAGCGCGCCTACAACTTCGAGAACGACGTGGCGTTGACCGTCATCCGTCCCGACTACGCCTCCAGCGAGGTGCACGGCCTCCTCGCCTCCGACGCGCTGATGGTCGACATCGAGTCCTTCACCTACGACCTCGTCACCTCGACGGCGCCCAAGTCCCAGCCCCTGAAGCAGACGATCTCGCTGGCGCAGCGCTACCCATTCCTGCTCGAGACGCAGCTGCGACCCACCGGCACCATCGACTTCCAGACCGACCTCGACGACTTCGATTCCCGGTACCCGGGCACCTACGCCGGGCGGATCGAGCATGTCGAGGTGGCCGTCGACGGGATCATCCCCGCCCGGGGCATCAGCGGCTCGCTGACCAATGCCGGCATCTCGCACTACCGCACCCCGTCGAGCGCGGGCGGGGCGGTCAAGCACCGGGTGCAGAATCGCGAGACCCAGATCATTTCCGACTTCGATCCGCGCACCGACGCCCTGGTCGACTCGCCCGACCGCCGCCAACTCGGCATCTTCGAGGGCGCGGGCCTGGCCTCGTCGTGGACCCTGTCGCTGCCCCCGGACGTCAACGAAGTGGACTTCGCCAGCATCGTCGACGTGCGCCTCACCTTCACCTATCGGGCTCGCTTCGACCCCGACCTGCGCAGCACCGTGCTGGCGGAGCTGGCGTCGCGGCCCAATGCCCACGTCCGCCAGCGGCCGTTCCCGCTGCGGTGGGTCTTCGCGGACGCGTTCTTCGCCTTCTACTCCAGCGGGATCCTCGACATCTCCCTGCGCACCGGCGACTTCGCGGCCACCGAGACCAAGCCCGTCCTCACCGACTTGAGCCTCGTCGTGGCGGCGACGCCGCACGCCAAGGTGGCGGGCATCAAGCTGGCGGTGACCGCACCGGGGGCCGCCCCCGTCACCGTGACGACGGGCGCCGACGGCACCGTGGCGGCCACCGATCTGGCGGCCGCCGTGACCGGGCAGTCGGCCATCGGTGCCTACCGCATCGGACTCGCGGCGGCCGACAACCCGACCTGGGTGACCAACGGGGCCCTCGACCTCGGCGCCATCGACAACATCGCCCTGGTCGTCGGCTACTCCTTCACCCCGCGCGGCTAGGCGGGAGCGGACGTGAGCCTCGACATCGGTTTCGCCAGCCAGACCCCGTCGCTGCCCGCCGCCGGCGGCGCCGGGGGACTCGGGGAGACATTCGCCCCCGACCTTTCCACGGGGACCGGCACCCTCGCGGTCCCGCTCGGCCTGCCCAACGGGCCCAACGACTCCAGCCCCAAGCTGGCCCTCCGCTACGACTCCGGCACCCCGAACGGCCCGCTGGGCCTGGGCTGGTCCCTCGCCCTGCCCCGCCTGATCCGCAGCACCATGGTGGGCCGGCCCCGCTACGACGACTCCGACACACTCGTGCTCGACGGCTCCGGGCCCCTCGTACGCATGCCCGACGGGTCGCTGCGCCCCCAGGTCGAGACCGGGGAATGGCGCATCGACGCCTCCGGTGACGGCTACGTCGCCACCGACCGGGCCGGCACCCGCTTCCATCTCGGCGTCACGCCCGACTCCCGGATCACCGGCGCCGGCGGGGGTACCTGGGCGTGGCTGCTGCACCAGATCGAGGACAACCTGGGCGAGCTGACAACCTTCACCTGGCGGACGTCGGACGCCCAGCGCTACCTCGACACCGCCACCTGGGGTCCGTTCGCGCTGCACTTCGGCTACGAGCCGCGCCCCGACGTCCTGCGATGGGGACGGGGCGGGTTCCTGCTGCGCACCGAGGAGCGCTGCTCGTCGATCGAGTTGCACCTACCGGCGCAGGCGCCCTCACTGGTGCGCCGGTGGTCGCTCGGCTACACGGCCTCGCCGCTCAACGGCGCCTCCCTGCTCACGACCATCGCCTTGACCGGCTTCGCGGCCGACGGCACCAGCCTCACGGCGCCCCCGCTGCGGTTGGGCTACACCGAAGCCGCCGCCCCGACCCTGCGGCGCGTCGACCCCGAGGACGACCGGGCCGCGCCGCCCGCGCTCGACGCCACGGGCCGGGTCGAACTCGTCGACTGGACCGGCACCGGGACCGCCGACGTCTTGGAGTTCGGTCCGGGTGGGGCCACCCGCGTGTGGCCCAACCATGCCGGCCGCTTCGGCCGGCCGCAGTCAGCCGGCGTCGTCGCGGCCCTCGCCGGGCCCCAGTCCCGTTCGGGGTTGATCGACGTGGACGGCGACGGCCTGGCCGACGTGGTACGGGCCGATGTCCCCCTCACCCGGTATCAGCCGCGCACCGTCGAGGGTTTTTCCCGCCCGATCACGCTCCGCGACGCCCCGTCGGTCGCGCCGGGATCACCGTCGGCCCGCCTCGCGGATTTCGACGGCGACGGGCGCGTCGGGTTGCTGTGGAGCACCGGCCGCTCGCTCGTGCTGGCCCACCGCTCCGCCGACGGTGGCTGGCTCGGCCAGCCCGACGTCGTGCCCGCCCGTCCCGACGGCCCACCGGCCGACCTCACCGATCCCCGGGTGTTCTGCGCCGACATGACCGGCGACGGTACCCCCGACGTGGTCCGGGTCGACGGGTCGGGCGTGACGTACTGGCCGTACCTGGGCAACGGCATCTTCGGCGATCGGGTGGCCATGGCCGGCGCGCCCCGGCTGCCCGGCGACTGCGACCCGGCGAGCGTGCTGGTGGTCGACCTCGACGGCGACGGCTGCGCCGACGTCTTGCACCTCGACCGGGGAACGCTCACCTGGTGGCCCAACCGTTCCGGCT
This sequence comes from Acidimicrobiaceae bacterium, assembly GCA_030838045.1. Lineage (GTDB taxonomy): Bacteria > Actinomycetota > Acidimicrobiia > Acidimicrobiales > Palsa-688 > JALYXV01. Next base: position 4,231 of record JAUTXN010000105.1, on the reverse strand, counting down.
GTGGTTTCGAGGCGCCGCGCGTCGTCGAGCACCTCCCGACGGGCGCCATGTCGACCGTGCGGGTCGCGGACCTGCTCGGCACGGGGACCCCGGCGCTGTGCTGGACGGCGACGCTCGCATCGGGACGGGGCCGGTGGTTCGCGCTCGACCTGCTGGGTGGCATCTCGACCTCGTTGCTCACCCGCATCGACAACGGCGTGGGCCGTACCACGGTGATCGGCTGGTCGACTTCGGCGCGTGAGGGCGAGCGCGACCGGGCAGCCGGGTCGGCATGGACCACCCGGTTGCCGATGGTGCTGCCCGTCGTGGCGAGCGTGTCGGTGACCGACGCCACGACCGGTCCGGTGGGGCTGACCCGCTACCGCTATCACGACGGTCGCTACGACGGGGCCCTGCGCGAGGTGTGCGGCTTCGGACGGGTCACGACCGAAGAGGTCGGCGACGCCAACATCCCCACGCTCGTGACCAACCGATGGTTCAACGTCGGTCTGGCCGCCGATGGAGCCGAACCCGCGACGACCGGCGAGCGGGTGCGGGCCCGCGCCGTGCGGGGCCGGTTGCTCCGCCAGGACCGGGTGGACCTCGACGGCCATCTCTTCGACCGATTCGAGCAGGAGTGGCGGGTCGACGCGACCAACGGGTCCACGGTCACGCCCCGCCTGGTCGCCTCCACCCGCTCGGTCTTCGAGGCGCAGGTGGATGCGGTCAGCCGGATCGTCACCGAGCAGTTGGCCTGGGACGCCGACGGCAATGTCACCCAGGCACGGGAGTCCAGCTACACCGGAGCCGACCCGGTGCCCACGCAGCAGCTGCTGACCGACACCACCTACGCCCACGACGCCGCCGGTCGGTTCCGCCAGCGGGTGTCTCGCATCGTCCAGCACGACGGCGCGGGTGCGCTTCTGTCGGACCTGCGCACCTTCTACGACGGGCTGCCCGAAGGCCAGGTCGGCGGGTCGGGACTGGTCACCGAGCGCCACGCCCTGGCCGTGACCGACGCCCAGGCGGCCGCCGTGTACGGGGCCGAGCTGCCGGATTTCGGGGCCCAGGGATATATCCGAAAAGGGGGGTCTGACGGTTGGTGGATCCCGCTGGGCCGCTACCAGCGCAGCATCGACGCACAAGGCCTCCGTGGAACCGTCGTCGGCCCGGGAGGGGGGACGACCACGTTGCAGTTCGACGCCACGCAGTGTTACCCGGTCCGTGTCACGGACGCGGTCGGCAACGAGCTGCGCGCCGAGTTCGATCTGCGCAGCTACCAGGCGACGGCGGTCGTCGACCCGAGCGGGGCCCGCAGCGAGGCGGCCTTCGACGCACTGGCGCGCCTCGTCCGGGTCGTCGAGCCCGGCGACTCGCCCGGCGACCCAACCCGCACGATGGCCTACGACGTCGCCGCCCTACCGGTCGCGGTCACCGGGTCGCTCGCCACGTCACCCGGAGTCACCCGACGCGTCGAGCGCCAGTTCGTCGATGGTGACGGCCGCATCATCGAGCAGCGGATCACCGACGAGACCGGCGAGATCGCCACCGTCAGCACCTCCTACGGCATGCGGGGGATGACGGTCCGGTCCTACCTGCCCTTCCGGGCGGCGGGAACCGCCTACACCGCTCCGGCACCCGATGCTCCGCACACCGCGCTCAGCTACGACGCGCTGGGCCGGGCGCTCACGACGACCCGTCCCGATGGCACCCGCGCCACGGTGCGTTACCTTCCGGGCGCGGTCGAGGAGCGCGACGGCGAGCAGAACCGCACCGACGCCGGGGCGGCGCACACCGCGTCGTTCACCCGCCGCGTGATCGACGCCGCGGGCCGGGTCGTCCGAGTCGAGCAGGGCCTCGGCGGTCGGACGGTCACCACGGCCGACGTCTACGACATCAAGGGCGCGCTGGCCGAGCACACCGACGCCGTCGGCGCCACGACCCGCTTCGAGCGAGACCTCCTCGGCCGCACCCTGCGGATCAGCCGCCCCGAGTCGACCCAACTCGTGGTGCTCGACGCCGCGGGCCACGTGGTGGAGACCCGCACCGGTACGGCGCGCCTGTTTCGCGCCTACGACGCCGGGGGGCGCCCCACTGCGGTGCGCCATGGCCTCCCGACCTCGGCGCCGGTCGCACAGTTCACGTACCACGATGCCGGTGCCCCGGCTCCCGCCGACGCAGGTGCGCACACCGCGGGCGGCCGGCTGGTGCGCGTCGACGACGAGGGCGGCGTCACGGTCGTCGACTACGACGAGCGCGGTCGCCTGGCCCGCAAAGCCATGAGCCCGGTGGGCGGTCCGGCGCTGACGCTCGAACTGGCCCACCGCTCCGACGACCTCATCGGCCGGGTCACCTACCCGGGCGGGCGGATCGTGGACTACGGCTACAACGCCGTCGGCGGGCTGGTGTCGATTGCCGGGGTGATCGACGCCATCGACTACGACATCGCGGGCCGCCGCACCCGTGTGGCCTACGCCAACGGCACCGAGCAGGTCGACGGCCACGACCCGAGCACCGGCTGGCGGACCTCGACGGTGTTGAGCGGCCCCGCCGGGACGCTGCGCCAGACCGGCTTCCAGCACGACCTGGCCGGCAACCTCACCGCGCTCACCAGCGCCGATGCCGCCACCGCCTGGTCCTACCGCTACGACGACTTCTACCGGCTGGTCTCGGCGACGTCAGCCGGGGGAACTCTGGACTACGCCTACGACGACGCCAACAACCTCACCTCGACCAGCCAGCTCGGGGCCTTCGGCTACGGCGCGGGCGCGGCGCCCGCGACCTGCCTCACCAGTGCCGGCGGCGACACGTTCACCTACGACGACCGCGGGCAGTTGGCGTCGGCCCCGTGGGGCACCCACACCCTCGACGCCGAGGGCCGGGTGCGCTCGATCGCGTTGAGCGGCGGCGGCTCCGAGACGCTCACCTACGGCCATGGTGGATCGCTGGTACGGCGCGTCACGGTCTCGGCCGCGGGGGTCACCCGAGACGTGCTGAGCCCGGACCGGCTCCTGCGGATCGAGGACGGGCAGGTCGTGCTGCAGATCAGCGACGGCGAGCGCATCGTCGCCCGCGAGCAGGCCGGCGTGCTGACTTGGCTTCATGTCGACCACGTCGGTTCTCTGGTGCTGGTCACCGACGCCGCCGGTGGCGAGGTGCTGCGACTGACCTACGACCCCTACGGGCAGGTACTCACCTCCAACGGCGCCGCCGTGGCACCCCCCCAGGGGTTCGGCACCGGTGAGGACCTCGGCCACGGACTGGTCCTGCTCGGGGCCCGCTGGTACGCCCCGCACCTCGGGCGCTTCATCTCCCCGGACCCGCTCGTGGGTGACGCCGACGATCCGGCCGCCTGGAACGCCTACGCCTATTGCCGGTGCAACCCGACCAGCTACGTCGACCCTTCGGGGCGCAGTTTCTGGAAGGTGTTCGCCGCCATCGTGGCGACGGTCGCCATCATCGCCGTGGCGGTCATCGTCACCGTCTGCACCTTCGGGGCCGCGGGCCCCGGCGCCATAGCGCTCAGCGTCGGTGGTCTCTCGCTCACCTGGGGGGCGGTGTTCGCGGCGACCGCCGTCGGCATCGTGGCGGGCGGCGTCATCGGCGGGATCGCGGCGGCCCGGGCGGGCGGCGACGCGGGCGACATCTTCCTCGGCGTCGTCGTCGGCGGTGCGGTGGGGGGCTGGGCGGCGTTCGGCGCCGCTTTCGCCGGTGTCGCCGTGGGGGGCGCGCTGGGATTGACGAGTGGGACGGTGCTGAGCGGCGCCGTCGTCGGAGGCGTGGCGGGCACCATCAACGGGGCCGCGATGGGGTTCGCGGCGGGCTTCGCGGGCGGCAAGAACAACGGGCTGAAGGACGTCATGCTCAAGGTGCTCGTCGGAGCGGTGACCGGCCTCGCACTCGGCGCCGCCATGGGGGCGCTGAGCGGTGTCGTGGCACCCAAGCAGAGCATCGGCGACGCGGCGCGCGGCGCGCTGACCCCCGACCCGCCGCCGGCCGGCGCCGGTGGTTACCCGGGCGCCACACCCGGGGCCGCGCCGACCGAGATCAACGACCTCGGCGCCGCCTTCGGCAAGGTCGGCACCGCCGCGGCCGGCCGGGCCGGCGGGGTGATCGCACCATATGCGGCCGCCGCCCTGGCGCCGGTCGCGGCGAACGCCTTCGTGTCCGCCATCGTCGTCGACGCCGGATCCGCATCGGCAGCCGCCCTGTTCGACGACCTCCAGGAATACCTCAAGACCCACAACGTCTC
>JAUTXN010000102.1 GCA_030838045.1 Acidimicrobiaceae bacterium | reverse complement strand
AATCGGGTCCCACACGGCCTCACACCGCTATTCCGACCGCCACGCCGGCCCCGGCGACAGACACTGGACCAAATCCAGCACCCAGCCGCCAACCACCAAAACAGCCACTTCCTGCCGACTCACCTAGGCGCCGCCGGGCCACCGCCGGGCGACCACCCCGCCACCACCCCAGCCACAACCCGCGCCACCACCTCCGACCACCGCTCTCCGCCACCGCTCGACGGGCCCGGTTGGCCTGAAGTTACCGTCAGTGGCACCGGGTATCGTCACAGCCCATGCCCGAAGTGTGGCCAGGCGACCCCTACCCCCTCGGCGCCACATGGGATGGCGTCGGCACCAACTTCTCCGTGTTCTCGTCGGTCGCCCGGCGCGTCGAACTGTGCCTCTTTGAACCGGGCCCGGGCCGGAGCAAGAAGCTCAAGGAGACCCGCCTCGCCCTCCCCGAGGTCGACGGGTACTGCTGGCACGGCTACGTCTACGGCATCGGCCCCGGGACCCGCTACGGCTTCCGGGTCGACGGCCCCTACGACCCGGTGCACGGCGTGCGGTGCAACCCCCACAAGCTCCTCCTCGACCCCTACGCCAAGGCGGTCGACGGCGACGTCAAGTGGAACAAGGCCGTCTATGCGTATGAGTTGAGCTCGGGCGACGACCGGACCCGCAACGACGACGACTCGGCGCCCTACATGCCCAAGTCGATCATCGCGGACAGCCACTTCGATTGGGGCCACGACCGGCCGCCGCGCACCCAGTGGCACAAGACGATCATCTACGAGACCCACGTCAAGGGGCTGACGGCCACCCACCCGGCGGTGCCGCCCGAACTCCAGGGCACCTATGCCGGCGTCGCCCACCCGGCGACCATCGAGTACCTGACCAGACTCGGGGTCACGGCGATCGAGCTGATGCCGATCCACCAATTCATCGATGATCACCGCCTCGTCGACATGAAGCTGCACAACTACTGGGGGTACAACTCGATCTGCTTCATGGCTCCGCACAACGGCTATGCCTCCCGGCGCGGCCCCGAGGTCGTCAACGAGTTCAAGGCCATGGTGCGCACCCTCCACGACGCGGGCCTCGAGGTCATCCTCGACGTGGTCTACAACCACACCGCCGAAGGCAACCACCTGGGTCCGATCCTGTCGTTCCGGGGCCTCGACAACGCCCGCTACTACCGGTTGACCCCCGAAAATCCCCGCTTCTACTGGGACACCACCGGCACTGGCAACACCCTCAACATGCGCGAGCCGCACGTCCTGCAACTCATCATGGACTCGCTCCGGTACTGGGTGCTGGAGATGCACGTGGACGGATTCCGTTTCGACCTGGCTGCCACCTTGGCCCGGCAGTTCTTCGAGGTGGACCGGTTGTCGACGTTCTTCGACCTGATCCAGCAGGACCCGGTGATCAGCCAGGTCAAGCTGATCGCCGAGCCGTGGGACGTGGGCGAGGGCGGCTATCAGGTCGGCAACTTCCCGCCCCTCTGGTCGGAATGGAACGGTCAGTATCGAGACTCGATGCGCGACTACTGGCGGGTCAACGCAGGCGACTTGGGCGAGCTGGCCGAGCGGCTCACGGGCAGCTCCGACCTGTACGAGTTCACGGGCCGGCGTCCGTCGGCCAGCATCAACTTCGTCACCGCGCACGACGGCTTTCCCCTGGCCGACCTGGTGTCGTACAACGACAAGCACAACGATGCCAACGGCGAGGGCAACCGCGACGGCACCGACGACAACCGTTCGTGGAACTGCGGGGTCGAAGGTCCGACCGACGACCCCGACATCAACGAGCTGCGCCAGCGCCAGGTCCGCAACTTCCTGGCCACGCTGCTGCTCAGCCAGGGTGTGCCCATGCTCCTCGGCGGCGACGAACTGGGCCGCACACAGCAGGGCAACAACAACGCCTACTGCCAGGACAACCATGTCTCCTGGTACGACTGGGCCGGCTTGGACAGTGAGCTGTGGGAGTTCACCCGCTCCCTGATTGCCTTGCGCCGGGCCCACCCCGTCTTTTCCCGGCGGCGGTTCTTCCAGGGCCGGCCGGTGCGCGGCCGAGGCCGCGACGGCCTCAAGGACATCGCCTGGTTCAAGCCCGACGGCGACGAGATGGGCGACACCGACTGGGACACCGGCTACGCCCGCAGCCTCGGTGTGTTCTTCAACGGCCAGGCCCTGCCCGACGTCGACCGCCACGGCCAGCCGGTGCGCGACGACTCGTTCTACCTCCTGTTCAACGCGTGGGACCAGCCGCTCGACTTCGTCCTGCCGGCCGCGATGGGCAGCCGCAGCTGGGACGTGGCACTCGATACCGGTGGCCCACCATCAGGTGACTCCTACACCGCCGGGGACAAGGTCCCGCTGAAGGGCCGCCACCTCGTGCTCCTCCATTCGCGCTAGGAGATCTGGGGAAAACGGAGCCCTCCCGAAGGCCAGTTCGCTGCAACGGTTGGGTTCCGGCGCGCATCGAGCCGACCGAGCGGCGACACTCGTCCGGCAACGGAAGAACCGGCGAGTAGCTGTATCGGTCACCGAGCGAGTGGTGCCAGCTTCGTAGCCTGGCCCGATGCGCCCGTTTCGATTTGGCTACCAGGTGCGAGCCGCCACGGCGGACGAGTTGCGCCAGGAGGCGAGATCGGCCGAGGAGGCGGGCTTCGATGTGCTGTGCACCTTCGACCACCTGGGCCAGGACTTCTCGGCGCTGGCGCCCCTGCTGGCGGCGGCTGCCTGGACGACCCGCATCCGGCTGTGCCCGTTGGTCCTCAACAACGACTTCCACCACCCGGCTCTGCTCGCCCAGGAGCTCGCCACCGTCGACCAGCTCTCGGGCGGCCGGCTGGAGGTTGGCATCGGCGCCGGGCACTCCTTCACCGAGTATGCCGCGGCCGGGATCGACTTCGATGCGCCCGCGCTGCGCAAGGCCCGGATGGCCGAGGCGGTGGAGATCCTGCGGCGGCTGCTCGACGGGGAGACCGTCACCCACACGGGGGAGCACTACCGGTTGGAGAACGTGTCGGCGCCGCCCGTCATGCAGGGCCATCTTCCAATCCTCGTCGGGGTCAACGGCTGGGCGGCGCTGGCGCATGCGGCCCGTCACGCCGACACGATCGGCCTGACGATGATGGGCCGAACCCTGGCGGACGGCCAACGCCACGAGGTCCGCTGGGCTCCCGGACGCCTCGACCGCACCGTGGAGTGGATCAAGCAGCAGGCCGGGGAACGTTGGGCCACCAACTTGGAGCTGAACGCCCTGGTGCAGGCGGTCGTGATCACCGATGATCGTCGCTCGGCGGCCGAGTCACTCGCGGCCGACGTCGAAGGACTCACGGTCTCCGAAGCCCTCGCCACTCCGTTCGTGGCCCTTGGCACCCCCGTCGAGATCGCCCGGCACCTGCTTGCCTGCCGGGAGCGCTGGGGGATTTCGTACTACGTGGTCCGCGAGATCGATGCGTTCGCACCGGCGATGGAGATCCTTCGGGGACTCGATTCCCGTTCCGGTCGTTCCTGAGCCTGAGCCGCTACTCGCCGGTGCCCGGTAGGGCGCCGCCTGAGCCCCCAATCGATCCCGTGGGCGACCGGCGAGGATTTTCCCCGGACCGTCCTAGCGCGCCAGCCGGCGGGCCAGGGCCGGAATGACAATCGTGGCCGCCGCGACGTGGGTTGAGGCGAGGACCAGCCTGGTCGCCGTGGTCGCGTTGCTCGTGGTGATGGGGCCGGCGAAGGAGATCAGCGTGAGGGCGACGCTGACGGCGACGAAGATCTGCGCCGGGTGACGGGTCCAGCGGGCGAGCGCGATCGCCAGCACGATCCCGATGGCGGTGCACATCAAGGTACCCATGGCGTAGCCGGTCATGGGAATGGACTTGTCGGCGGTGGCGGCACTGGGCGCCGCCATCATCGGGATGTCGACGGCCTTGGCGGCGAGGGCGACCACCGTGGTGGCGGCGGCTGCGACGACGCCGGCGAAACGGTGGTTGTCATGGCATTGCCTCCTTCATCGGGTGGGTTCGAGTTGTCGATGATGAGATGCCGGGTGCGATCGGAACTAACCGGCCCCGGCGATATTGCTCGGCCGTTGGTGGGTAGATCGATGCCATGGCACGAGCGATTTGGTCTGGCGCGATCAGCTTCGGTTTGGTGAACGTCCCGGTCAAGGCGTATACCGCGGTACGGGACCACCGGGTTCATTTCAATCAGGTGGAAAAGGGAACTGGCGCTCGAATTCGCTACGAAAAGGTTTCCGATAAAACGGGGAAGGAGGTCGAGAAGGACGATATCCAGCTTGGTTATCAGCTCGGCCAGGGACGGTCAGTGATCGTCGACCCGGACGAACTCGACGAGCTCCGGCCGCGGAGCACTCGCACGATCGACGTGGACGACTTCGTCAACCTCGACGACATCGATCCGATTTACTACGATCACACGTATTGGCTGGCGCCCGACGGTGAATCGGCTCAACGGGCGTACCGGCTGTTGCTGCAGGCGATGGACGAGTCGAGCCGGGTAGGTATCGGTTCGGTCGTGATGCGCAACAAGCAGTATCTGGCGGCGATTCGACCATTGGACGGGGCGCTGGCGATGTCGACCATGCGTTTCGCCGACGAGGTGGTCCCCCAGGCCGACATCGACCAGCTGAAGTTGGGGGGCAAGACCAAACCTGAGGCCAAGGAACTGAAGCTCGCCAACCAGATCATCGATTCTCTGGCCACGAATTGGGACCCCTCCCGCTACCACGACACCTATACCGACGAACTGCTCGATCTGATCGAACGGCGCTCCGAGGGCGAAGACATCACGGTCGATGAGGCGGCGGCGCCGGCACCGGCGAAGGTCGTCGATCTGATGGAGGCGTTACAAGCCAGCCTCGATGCGGCCAAAAAATCCGGCGACACGACCTCGAAGGCTTCGGCTTCGAAAGCCTCGGCGTCAAAAAAAGCGGCGCCCGCCAAGAAAGCGTCGGCACCAGCCAAGAAAGCTCCTTCAACGAAAGCGCCTTCAAAGAAAGCGCCGGCGTCGAAATCATCCTCGGGTCGCAAGAGCGCCTGAACCTATGTCGCATTCCCGCTGCCGAAGCCAACGGTCATGCCCGGCGGGGGAGTCGGCGGCGTGGCCATCGAAGCGGCGCAGCCACTCACGCACGCCACAGAGAAAGAGGGTGACGTCGACAAGGTCGGCGTTTTCGCCGCCGGCCGACTCTGGGCAAGAGCGGGGGTAGCCAGCAGGACCAGAGCGGTCATCGCGGCCGCCGCTGCGCTGATCATTCGTGTACGCATCGTGTTCTCCTGAAGCGATTTCGTTGGGCCGCCTGGGCGGCGGTCTTCGTTCAGGATCTGCGTACAGCTGTCCCGGCCACAAGACGCCAATGGTCCTACGACCATGAGCAAACGGTAGGCGTGTCCTGGCGTTCCAAACGCCAGGCCGGAGTGGAGGGCGCCGAGCGAGCCGGGGAGCTCGGCTCGGCGCCCGCCAAGGCCGCTACGTGAGCTATGCCGCGGCAGTCGTCCTGTCGGTTGACTGGGCCTCCACCGGCTTGGCGGAGGACGGCACGTTGTCGACCTGAATCTGGCGAGCCTTGGCCTTCTCGGCCACCGGGATGGTGACGGTCAGCACACCGTTGTCGTACGAGGCCTTGATTTGGTCGGTGTCCAGGCTCTCGCCGAGGAATAGCTGGCGGGTGAAGTTGCCATAGCGCCGCTCGGTGACGATCACTTCGTCCACGTCCCCCTGGGCCGCTGTCCTCTCAGCTCGAACGGTGAGCACGTTCTTTTCGACCGACAGCTCGATGGAGCTGGGATCGGCGCCCGGTAGGTCGAATTGCACCACGAACTCATGGCCCCGCCGGTACGCGTCCATGGCCAGCATCGACGTGGGAAGGCTGCGGTTCTGCAGCTCAGTCAAGCGATCAAGTTCACGGAAGGGATCGAAACGCATCAACATCTCTGTGAATCCTCCTTGTGCCACATTGGTGATCCGTTATTAGTGTGACACAGAACAGAATAGTTGACAAGTACAGACTTAGATTTAGTAATGCCGATGTCCGCCAGCGCCCGAAGGACTGGCCGGGCCCGTTGGGGCCGGTGGGCAATCGCGGCCGATAGCGTGCCGGGCCATGAATGCTCGGGCGTTCCTCGGTCTGGAGCCGACCGACGATCCACTTCTGTGGCGCCTTCCGGTGACACCCGGTGTTTCCACCCCGGGACGGTTCTTGTTCGGCGGCTGCGGCCTGGCGGCGGGCGTGGCCGCCATGGAGCACGCCAGCGGTCGCCCGGCCATCTGGGCGACGGCGCAATACCTCTCATACGCCCCGACCGGCAGCGTCGTCG
>JAUTXN010000286.1 GCA_030838045.1 Acidimicrobiaceae bacterium | reverse complement strand
ACCCGCCGCGTCGACCGGCCCACCAGCGGTGACTCGGCGACCGGACCCGGGTCGCTACTCGGCGGCTGGACACCGTCCGCCTGGGCACACGACCCGGCACCGAGCGCCGACCTCAACCAAACTTCGGCGCCACTGCACTGGCCCGAACCACCCGACGAGGCCCCGACCGAGCACCTTGGCATGCCGCCCGGCGGACTCCGCCACCTCGAGGCTGAAGCCGCCGCCGCCCCCTCCGACGTCGAGCAGACCCTGTTCGGCGACATCGTCGCCCCCCGCAAAACCCGCCGGCGATGGGGTCGCCGCAAGGACGAGTGACCGGCCCTGTCCGCTGTCCGCTGTCCGCTCTCCGCTATCCGCTGGCGACGCTCTCGTCGGCTCCGCTGTCGAATCGGCTCACAGTCTCGACGTGAGGCGTGTGCGGGAAGGCGTCGATCAGCGCCACCGACGCCAGGTGGTACCCGGCCCGGCGCAACAGCGTGGTGTCCCGCCCGAGCGACGCCGGGTCGCAACTCACGAGCACGATCCGAGAAGCCCGTGCCCCCACGACAGCCGCGGCGCCTGAGCGGCCCAGACCCGAACGCGGCGGGTCGGCGATCACCGCTTCGATCGGGTGGTCGCCGCGCCGGGGCCCCCACCGGCCGACATCGAGTGACAACACCCGTGCGTCCACATCGGCCAGGTTGACCCGGGCGTCGGCGACCGCAGATCGGCCCGTCTCGATGGCCGTCACTCGCGCCTTGAGCCGTGCGCCGGTCACGGAGGCAAACAAACCCACCCCCGCATATGCGTCCACCACGTGCCCGCCCTCGGGCACACTCCCGAGCGCGTCGAGCACCGCCGCGATCAATCCCTCGGCCGCCACCGGCCCCGATTGGAAAAATGAGTCGGCGCTGATCCGAAATGGCCGCCCCGCCACCGTCTCGTGCACCGACGCGCCTCGAGCGCCCTCACCGATGACGACGACGCCCGCAGGCACCTGCGCCCGATCCGCCACGCCCGCGGGGCTCACCCGCACCAACCGCTCGCCCGACGCCACGCCGGCTCGCAGCAACACCTCCGCCGCTGCGGGGAAGCGACCGGCCACGATCAACTCCTCGACCAGTGCGTGGGCGGCCAGGCACGAACCCGTTTCCACCGCCTCACCGGGCACTCCGCGGGGCCGGTAACCGGCTCGCCCACCCGGCGATACCGCCAGCCGAGCGGTCGTCCGCAGCGCCGGACCGACGAGCGCCACGACTCCCGGCTCGGGCGGTTCCCGAAGGTGGCCGATCCGCCGCAGCGCGTCCACCACGATGTCCGCCTTGAGCCGCACCTGGGCCGCCGGGGCGATGTGCTGCCACGAGCAACCGCCGCATCCCGCCGCCAAAGCAGGACAAGGGGGGAAAACCCGCTCCGGTGACGGCTCGAGTATGTCGACGGCTGTGGCCCGGGCGAAGTCGCCCCGAGTCTCGGTGAGCCGGGCCGTCACAATCTCACCGGGCAGGGCCCCCTCGACGAAGACCACCCGACCCGTTTCGTCCCGAGCCAGCGCCGCTCCACCCGCGACCATCGCCGTGGGCGCCAGGCGAATCTCGCCGTTCAACGCGGCACCCGAGGGGCACGCTTGGCGCGGACCTTGGCCGCCGGTGCCGTGTCCGCAGGATCGCTCTCCGGCACGGTTCGCATCCCGGAGCGGCGGCCTCCCCCGCCCTCGGCGCCGGCCGTGGCTCGGCCCGCCCCCTTGGACTTGCTGGCGGCGAGACCATCTGGCACGTCCCAGCCGGCGCCCATGCTCCCAGTCCCGGCCTCCGCGTCGGTCTCGGCCTCGGCGAACTTCAATGCGGCGCCCAGGAACCGGTAGGTCCACTCCTCGGCCAAGGGACGGGTCTCGCAGAACACGATGGGTACCGAGGGGTACCGGACCTGCACCGCAGCCAGTAGATCGGCCAGAAATCCGGCCGCCACGTGCTCGTTCTTGAACAGGTCCGAATAGCGGTCCTCGACCACGACCGCGGCGCGGGGCAACGTCGCCAGCTCCGCCATGGCATACGTGAAGCTCCCGTCCACCAGCCGTCCGGCCAAGTCGGCAACCGACTTCCGCTCGACCGACGCCACGATCTCGCCCTCCAACTCGACGCCGTAGTCGCCCGACGGCAAGGCGTGGCGCCTCGTGTCGGTCTGCTGCTTGGCGAAGCGGTACGGGTAGCGCTCCCGGGTGTCGACCAGGATGACCAGGTCGGTCAGTCCGCCGGCCCGACGGGTCGGAACCCGGATGCCCGGCCGGGCTTTGCGCGTCGTGCGTGGCGACTGCCAGAAGATGCCCTCGCGCCCGCCCTGGATGGTGGTGAACACGAACTGCGACCGGTTCTCCCGGGCCCGGTCGAGGACCAGGTCGATGGCGACCCCCCGGCGCACGCACGACCGGATCGGGACCTCCTCGACGATCTGCGCCCCGTCCGGCCAGTCCTCGGCTCGGTGACAGTAGATCTTGTTGGTCCGGGGCCACGTGTCGCGTGATTTGAGAAGGAGCAGACCACCGGAGACGGGAAGCTGCAAGAGATACGGCAGCGTCGACTCGGGATCGGGGTTGCGGGCGACCACGAACGTCTTCGCCATACCT
>JAUTXN010000284.1 GCA_030838045.1 Acidimicrobiaceae bacterium | reverse complement strand
GTTGGCCAGCGATCCCGCCTTCGAGTCGAACGAGAAGTTGCCGAGCCGGCCGAGCTGCCAGTTGTCCTCGATGAAGCGCAGGACCGAGGTCTGGTCGGTGGTGCTGTGGTCGACGAAGTTGGCCTTGGCGAAGGGCGAGACCACCAGCAGCGGCACCCGGGGGCCGTAGCCGCAGCGGTCCTGGTAGCCGCCCGCGACCTTGTCGGCGCGACTGCCGCAGGACGTTCCCGTCAGCTTGTCGTTGGCCGGATCCTGCGACTGGTTGACGACGGGGCCCATCTGGTGGTCGTACCAGCCGTCGGAGTCGTCGTAGGTGATCACGACCGCGGTGTCCTTCCAGGACTTGGCCCGCTCCAGGCGGTTGATCGTGGCGACGATGAACTCCTGCTCGTCGAGAGGATCGGAGTAGCCGGCGTGGCCGTCTTGATAGGCGGGCGCCTTCAGGAAACTGACCGCGGGCATGGTGGAGTCGTCGACCGAGGCCCAGAAGTCGCTCAGGTCGTACTGGTGGTTGGCAACCCCGTCGTGGCCGATCTCGGCGACCGACGCGGGCGGTGTGTGCCGAGGATTGGCGGTCGAGGGGAAGTACTGGAACGGCGCGTGATGGGGGATGTAGTCCTTGCTGAGCACCCCTGCCTTGTTGGCGTGGCTCTGGGCGCAGTCACCGAAGCCGCCGTTGAACCAGCCCCAGGTGAGGTGCTTGGTGTTCAGGGCGTCGCCCACGTTGGGAACACCCGGCTGGAACTGGGTCCGGTCTCGGGTGTCGCACAGGTCACCGGTCGGCTGCGGGTCACCGATCACGGTGTTGTTCGCAATCTCGCCCGGGCTGGCGGTGTCGACCGTGCCATGGGTCTGCCCGGCCACCAGGTTCAAGGCCCCCGGCGTCGACGGCCCGAAGGTCGTGTTGTAGAAGTTGTCGTTGAGCGCGAAGTTCTGGGCGTAGTTCCACAGGGCCGTGACGGTGTTGCCGTCGAAATATCCCATGACCTGGCCACCAGGGACCGAGCCTTGGTCGGCCGGCCCGGTGCCGCGCCCGGTGGACTCCACGAAGTGGTCCATCAACCCATGGTCGAATGCCAGCTGCTCGTCGCCGTAGGCGTGATCCTGTGAGGCCGTCTGGAACTGTGACCGGTCGAGCCGGAAGGGCTGCACGGTGTTCGGGTTGTTGGGCGCCATCAACGGCGTCGCCAAACCGTTGACCGACGGCGTGTCGTTCTTCGCAACGAACCTGGGCTCCCCGGGCGGATTGGCCGCCACCGGATAGGTGCCGAAGTAGTGGTCGAAGGATCGGTTCTCCTGGAACAGCACGACGAGATGCTTGATCGGCGTGGTCGTGACCGCGGCCGCGCTGCGGGCGTCACTGACCGCCCGGGCGGTCGCCGGGGCGACGATGGCGGTAAGTCCCAGGGTTGCCGCCACGACGCCAACGAGTGGCAGCCGCAGGTTTCTTGACATGGGCCTGTTCCTCCTGCTCCTCTGGGTCCGGCCGGCGGCCGGCGGCCAAGGGCCGTCGCGGACGGTATCCGAGCCGTTTGACCCCTGGGTGACCCCAAAATGGACAGAACGTGAACCTTGTCCGTCACGGCGCCTGGCCGAGGACCCTCGGGCCGGCCGAACGGATCAGGACCGCGATCCAGGTGCGCCAAGGGCGCCAGGCTTCGGCCACCCGTTCCGCTTCCTTCGGGGTGACTGGGCCGCTGAGCCCGTAGAGCTCGCCCACCAGGGCGAACAGGCGGGGTTCGTTGAGCGGCAGCACATCGGTGACGCCCGAGGCCCGGACGACGACGAGGTCGGCGTAGAAGGGACCGATGCCGGGGATCGTCTGCAGCTCCGCCCGGGCCCGGTCCTCACCCATGCCGGCCAAAGTGGTGGCGTCGAGTGTCCGGGCCTCCGCGGCTTCGGCCACACCGACAACCCGCTGGGCCCGGGCGGGTTCGATACCTGCGGCGGTGGCGACGCCGTCGACTCCGAGTTCGATGATGCGGACGGGTGTGGGCACGGCCCACTGCTCGCGCCCCGCGACATCGAAGCGGGCTCCGGCGGCCTCGGAGAGCCGGGCGCGCCATCGCTCGGCGGTCTGTCGGGGCCGGCGCATCGAAAGGACCGACCAGAGCGCCCCCTCGTAGGGGGAGTAGAAGAGGGGCGGGCGCAGGCCCGGCGCCGCCTCGAGGAGGCGGGCAATGATCGGGTCGCGGTCGCCCACCGCTTCATAGCCGGTGGCGTCGTGGTCGATGGAGAGGACCCGGGCGACTTGGGCGACGACGGTCGCGCGGTCCTCGGAGGTGGCGGAGATGGCGGAGGTGGCGGAGATGGCGGAGGTGGCGGAGGTGCGCCGCCCCGAAATGCCCGAGATGCCGGAGATGGTGCCGTGGACCACGCCATCGGCCGCCTGAGTGAGCGAGACACCGGCTTGGCGCTCGTAGCCGTCGAGGCAGAATGCCAGTCGCATGGTCCCGTCGTAGGTCGACTCGTTGCGCTGCCCGAAGCCGAACAATGCCGCTTCCTCCAGGCTGAAACGGCCTCGGGGCTCGATCGTGAAGGTGTCCATACTCGAACGCTACGCCGGTATAGTGGCCACGAACTGGCCTATTTGTATGGTCGCGTCCGTCGAGCTACACGTTTCTCAGGGCCGGCAGAAGTTCCTTGGCCGCCCAGTCGATGAACGCCGATTGCGATTCGGCTCCGACCTGGACCAGAGCCAAGTGGGTGAATCCGGCGTCGACGTAGGGCCGGACGGCAGCGACGAAGTCCTTGACGTCCGAACCACACGGAATGGCGTCGGCAACGTCGGTGGGCCGCACGAACTGCGACGCGGCGGCGAACGCGGCCGGCCCCGGCAACTCGGAGTTCACCTTCCACCCGCCGCCGAACCACCGGAACTGGGAATGGGCCCGCCTGATCGCGGCATCGCGGTCGGGGTCGTAACACACCGGAAGCTGGCCGACCCGGGGCCGCCCCTCGCCACCATGTTCGTCGAACATCTCGCCCAGCTCCGGTTGGGGCTGGACCGCGATCATGAAGTCCGCCTGACGCCCGGCCAGGCGGCAGGACTGGGGTCCTGAGACCGCGATCCCGATCGGCACCGACGTCTCATGGCGGTCCCACACCTTGGCCGAGTCCACGTGGTAGTGCCGGCCGCGATAGTTGACCGTCGCTCCGTCGAGCAGAGGCCGGATGATGTCGACGGCTTCGGACAGGCGCTCGTGGCGGATGTTGACCGGTGGCCACCCCTCGCCCGTGACGTGCTCGTTGAGGTTCTCGCCCGCACCGAGGCCCAGGCTGAAACGGCCATCGGAGAGTATCTGGATCGTTGCCGCCTTCTGGGCCACGACCGCTGGGTGGTAGCGCTTGATGGGACAGGTCACGTACGTCATGAGCTCGATGCGCTCTGTGACCTGGCAAACCGCCCCGAGGACGCTCCAGGCGTACGGCGAGTGGCCCTGTTCGTCCAGCCAGGGGAAGTAGTGGTCGCTGATGACGGCGAAGGGGAAGCCGGCATCTTCAGCCTTGGCGGCGTCGGCCACCAGCTGCTTCGGGCCGGCCTGCTCGCACATCAAGGTGTAGCCGATCTCGATCACGCTGCCTCCAACCTCTCCAGGCTCTGCTGCTTGTGGACCATCGTGATCTCAGATACCTGACCCTCAGAGACCTGACCTCAAAGACCGAGGCGGGGTCGGAGCTCCCGGTTGAAGAACTCGAAGTAACCGACCTGGTCGTCGCCGACCTGACTGACGTACACCTCGTCGTAGCCCGCATCGATGTAGCGGCTGATCATCTCGACGTGTCGTTCCGGGTCAGGGCCGCACACGATCTTGCTCGCCACCATGTCCTCGGTGACGACCGACGACGCCTGCTCGAAATGAGCCGGAGTGGGGAGCTCCTGGCTGAGCTCCCCGGGCACGCCGGTGGTCGGCCACAGGTCGAACGCCAATTTGCGCGCCGCCGCCTCGTCGCGGTCCCAGCACACCTTCATGGCGGCCACCTTCACGCCTCGACCCCCCTGTTCGTCGAAGGATCGCAGGGCGTCGGCGTCAGGCGAGGTGTTCACGAAGCCGTCGCCGATCTTCGCCGCCAACGCCACCGCCTTCGGGCCGAATCCCGAAACGAGGATCGGCGGGGGACGCTCGGGCAACGAAAAGATGCGGGCGTTCTCGACGGTGTAATGGGGCCCGTGGTGGTTGACCATCCCGCCCTGCCACAGCTCGCGGATCACCGCCACGGCTTCCTCCAGCATCTCCAGCCGAAGGTCGGCGGGCGGCCAGCGGCTGCCGGTGATGTGCTCGTTGAGCGCTTCTCCGCTGCCGACACCGAAGGAGAACCGGCCGCCGAGCAGGAGCTGCGACGTGGCGGCCGCCTGGGCGATGATCGCGGGATGGGTGCGGATCGTGGGGCAGGTCACACCGGTCGTGACCCGCAGTTCGGTGGCCGCTGCGATGGCGCCGATGACCGACCAGACGAAGGGACTCTCTCCCTGACGGTTGGTCCAGGGGTGGAAGTGGTCGGAGATCAGGACCGAGCGGAACCCGGCCTGTTCGGCCTGGCGCGCCGTGGCCAGCAGGAACTGAGGGCCATGCTCCTCGCTGGAGAGGAAGCAACCAACTTCGGCCACCGCCGGTCCTCCTTTGGCACGACACCGGGCGGCGCCCGTCGGTGCCCCAGACCTACCCGCACTTCCGGCCTGGTATGCCCGGCGGTGGGCGGCGCTAGCCCGCCAGGGTGGTGACGTCCACCTGGCCGGGGGGCCCGTCGAAGATGACGGCCCCGTCCCGGAGGGCGACGCAGCGCTCGGCCCGGCTGACGAAGTCCATCTGATGGGTCGCCACGACCACCGTCGCCCCTGAATCGCCGGCGTCGTCCAACAGCTCGATGAGCGCCGCCCGGCCGGGCGGGTCGAGGCCCACGAACGGTTCGTCGATCAGCAACAGCGAGAACGGACGGATCAGCCCGAGGAGGATGGCGGTCTTCTGGCGCAGGCCTCGACTGAAACGTGACGGAAGGTCGTCGGCCCGATCCGTGAGCGACAAGGCGTCGAGCAGCCCCACGGCTCGGGTCTGCCAGTCGTCGGCCTCGTGGAGGCGGCACACGTACTCGATGTGTTCCAGGACCGAGAGGTCGTCGTAGAGCACCGGGTTGTCCGGCAGGTACGAGACCGCGGCGCGAGCCTCCAGTGACCCGGCGGGGGAACCGATGATCGAGACCTCGCCGTCCGAGGGCTCCAGCAGTCCGGCCGCGATCCGCAGCAGGGTGGTCTTGCCCGAGCCGTTGTGGCCGACGAGGACCAGCCGCTGGCCTTCGGGGACCGTGAGATCCAGCGGCTCGAGGGCGACCAGGTCGCCGTAGGACTTGCTCAGCCCGGTCGCCGAGAGCACCGCGATCGGTTCTGTGGGATCGGGCATGGGCGGCGCCAAAGTTATCGGAGGAGCGACGGCAACCCGCTGCGCCTTGTTCACTGGGCCCTGCTCACTGGGGCCCTGCTCACTGGGGCCCTGCTCACTTGGCCCTGCTCACTGGGGGTCTGCTTCGGCCGCTGGTGTTCTTCGCTTCCGCGACCTGGCTGTCCCACCAGCGGTGCGCATCCTCCTGGTAGCGCACCCAGGCCACGCCGAAGAGGGCGACCACTGCGACCAGCTGGTCCACGCTGGCGGCGGCGGTGACGATCGGTTGGCCGTGTTGGGCGGCATTGCGGGCGGCCACGACCGGGATGACACCGAGCACCGACATGATCGGTGGCCACAGCAACCGGCCCACGGCTCGGGCGCCGGCCGCCTCCGGGATGATCACCGCCTGGGAGCTGAGTGCCGGCGGCGGCCCTTTGATCACGCTCATGGCGCCCGCGCCGAGGGCACACATCGCCGCGGGCAACACCACGATGGCGCCAAGCTGCCACGTCGTGGCCGAACCCCCAGTGACTGCGGCCGCAGCGACGACACCGACCACCCCGACGAGAACCATGAGTGCCGCGGGCGGACCGAGCTGACGAAGGTGAAGCTCACCAGCGGGCGTGTCGTAGCTGGCCGCCCGATCCGGATGGTCGACCTCCTGAGCGACCGGTTCGGTCGCATCGAGCGCGGCCAGGTACAGGGCCAAGCCGGCCACGACGATCAGGGGCGTGGTGCCATTCCATACGCCGACCAGGCACAGTCCCGCAACCGCACCGAGGACCGCGACCCGGCCCAACCGCAAGGCGGGCCAGCGCAGGATGCCGTGCCACCCCCGCCGCCACACCGGGAGATGGCGGGTGTGAAGCCGTCCCCGGGGCGAGGCGGTGGCTGGGACGGCGTGGCCGTGCGTGCGACCACTCGCGATCAGCCACGACTTCGGGATGGCGCGCGGCAGGCGTAGCCAGGGTTGCTGGCGGGGCAGCTCCTGGGCCAGTTGGCGACGCAGAACGATGACGGTCCGGAGGTCCTGCAAGGTGGCGGCGAAGCGGATCTGCCCCACTAAACCGGCCCGCCGCTCCGATGCCTCCAGCGAGGTGCCACCGACGAGCAGCAAACCGCCCACCAGCGCGGCCAACGCCGCCCCGGCCGCGACCAGGTCGACCGGATGCACCGAGAGGGGCCAGAGTGCCAGCCGTCCGAGGAGGGTGGCGGGTGAGGTGACGCGGTGCCCGGCGACGTCGGCACCCGACCAGGCGAGTACGAGGATCGCCAGCGCCCCGCCGACCCATCGTCCGAGGCGGCGCCCGGACATGATCAGCGCCAGTCCGAAACCGCCGGCGACTGCCAGAAGCGCGGCGGCGGCACCGGAGGCGACCCATCCCGCCGGGGGCCCGGGCAACCGCCGCAGGGCCAGCAGGCCGGCGATGCCGCCGGTCGTGGCACCGGCCAGGAGCAAGAATCGCAGCTGGCGGATGGCCGGTCCTCGCAAGGCGACCGAGCGGTCCACCGGAGCCAAGAGCACGTGGCGGACGTCGGCCGCCTCGACGACGAGGGGGCCGCCTCGTCCACCCGAGCGCAGCCCGATGGCGAAGGCCAGGGCGATCGCCAGCCCTACCCAGGCGCCACCGTCGGCCTTGATGGCGGCCAGGTCGGCGCCCGTCACCTTCGTGTCGCCGGTCGCCCCGGAGAGCAGGAGAACGCCGATGGAGAGCGTGATTCCCGTGAGGTAGGCGCGATACAGGGCTTCGAAGGGGTCGAAGTCGGCGATGCGGCGCCGTCTGCGGGTCGCTCGCAAGTCCTTCAGGACCGTCGCCGGTTCGAAGGCGAGTGCGGCATCCACGGCGAGCGACGCTAGCCCGGTGCCGCCTCGTACCGGCCCCGCGGCATCCGCCGGCCGGGCGAGGGTGCCACCCTCGGCGCCGACCATTGGCTAGGGTCACCGATCTTGAGGCGCGTCTGGGCATCCCCTCCGTGGCTGCTGGCCGCCGTGATCGCGGCCGTCGCAGTCGGGTTCCCACTGGCTGCCGCCCCCGTGGGCGCCATTCCGATGGGTGCCCCCCCTTTGGGCTCGGCCGGCCGTCTCGTCGCCCCGGTGACCACGACGCCGGCGACCACGGCGCCACCGTTGCCGCCACCGAAGGCGTGGATCCTCGTCGATGTCGACAGCGGGAACGTGATCGACGCCGGCGACGATCGGGTCCCTATGCCTCCCGCCAGCCTGACCAAGGTCATCACCGCCTTGGCGGCCAGCAACCTGGCGCCCGACGCGTCCATCTCGATCAGCGACCGGGCGGCGGCCGCGCCGGCCGACAAGCTGATGCTGAAGTCGGGGGCCGTCTGGACGGCCGACGAGATGGTGCGGGCCCTGCTGCTTTCCTCGGCCAACGACGCGGCCGTGGCGCTGGCCGAGCGGCTGGGAGGGACCCTGGAGGGCTTCCAGCCGATCTTCGCCAAGACGGCGTTGGCGCTCGGAATGAGCGACAACCCCGTTCTTCAAGATCCGGCCGGATTGGACGGCCCCGACGGAGTCGACGGCGGCAACCTGGTGAGCGCCCGAGATCTGGCCATCGCCGGAAGGGCGCTCCTGTCGGTTCCCACCCTGGCGTCCATCGTGGCCACGCCGGTGTACTACTTCGACGGGCCCGACGGCGTCCATCATCGCCTCACCAACCACAACAAGCTCTTCCTCACGACCTACGCCGGCGCCATCGGCCTGAAGACCGGATACACCAGGCGGGCCGGTGCGTGCCTGATGGCAGCCGCCCGAGTCGGGGGGCGAACCATGCTGGCGGTCGTGCTGCGCAGCAACAACCCCACGGCCGCCGCCAAACTGCTGCTGGACAAGGGCTTCGCCACGCCGGCGTCGGCCGAAGGCAGCGTCGATCGGCTGCCCGCCGTCAACCGCTCGGCGCTGGATCCCGCGGCTGCAGCCGCGGCGACCCCCGCCAGGTCCGAGCCGACCGCGCCCCCGGCGGCTGCGTCGGTGCCCGCGGCGTCCGCCGTGGTCGGCGCCGTCGGCTCGCGCCCGGCCGCGAAAACGATGTGGCCCCTGATCGCGCTCGGCGTGCTGGCGCTGCTGTTGTGCCTGGCGGTCGTGGGGGCACCCGGGACCCGTCGCCGCGGGCGCTCCGGCCGGCGTTCGGGACCTTCGGGTCGCCGCCGTTCCGTCTGATTGACCAGTCAGCCGACGACGGCCCTGAACCTCCGCGCGACTCCCTGCTGCTAGCCGCCTGAAACCGCCTCGGGGCGCTGGGAGCCTCCGGCGATGAACGGCATCATGCCCCGGAGCTGCTCGCCAACCTTCTCGATCGGGTGTTCCTTGCCCGCTTGGCGCAGTTGGTTGAAGTTGGGCCGGCCGGCACGGTTCTCGGCGATCCATTCCTTGGCGAAGGTGCCGTCTTGGATCTCGGTGAGGATCTTCTTCATCTCCGCCTTCACGGCGTCGTTGATCACCCGCGGTCCGCGGGTGAGGTCCCCGTACTCGGCGGTGTCGGAGATCGAGAACCGCATGCCTGAGATCCCGTTCTCGTACATCAGGTCGACGATGAGCTTCACCTCGTGCAGGCACTCGAAGTACGCCGACTCCGGTTGGTACCCGGCTGCGACCAAGGTCTCGTAACCCGCCATGATGAGCGAGGTCAGACCACCGCACAGGACGACCTGCTCGCCGAAGAGGTCGGTCTCGGTCTCCTCTTCGAAGGTGGTGTCGAGCACGCCGGCGCGGGTGGCGCCGATGGCGTTGGCGTAGGACAGGGCCAGGTCGCGGGCCTTGCCGCTGGCATCCTGGGCCACCGCGATCAACGACGGCACGCCGCCGCCGCCTTCGAACGTGCGGCGGACGAGATGACCCGGTCCCTTGGGTGCGACCATGGCCACGTCGACCCCGGCGGGGGGTTGGATGAGGCCGAAGCGGATGTTGAAGCCGTGCGCGAAGAACAAGGCGTCGCCCGGCCGCAGATGGGGCTCGATGTCCGCTTGGTAGATGGCCTGCTGTTCGGTGTCGGGGGCCAGCATCATGACGAGGTCGGCCTCGTCGGCCGCCTGGGCGATCGACGTCACCCGGAGGCCGGCAGCTTCGGCCTTGGCCGCCGACGAGGACCCGTCGCGCAGGGCGACGCGGACATCGACACCGGAGTCCCGCAGGTTCAATGCATGCGCATGGCCCTGGGAGCCATACCCGACGATCGCCACCTTGCGGCCGGCGATGAGGCCGGGATCAGCGTCGCGTTCGTAGTAGACGTTCGCCATGATCAGCCCACCTTTCCCAGGACATTGCGCGGTCGGGCCGCTGACTTGTCCAGCTTGGGCAGCGCCACCCTGCCGGTGCGCTGCAGTTCGGTGATTCCAAAGGGTCGCATGAGCTCCTCGAAGTCGTCCAACTTGCTCGGGGTGTCGGCCAGCATGACCGTCAACGTCTCATGGCCCACGTCCACGATCTTGCCACCGAGGATCTGCAGGAGCTCGATGACCTGGCCCCGCTCGCTGGCATTGGCCCGGACGGTGAGCAGGAGCAGCTCCCGCTCCACCGACTCGGCCGGGCTCAGCTCCGTGATCTTCACTACGTTGATGAGCTTGAAGAGCTGCTTCACCATCTGCTCGACCGAGGTCTGCTCGGCGTCGATGACGACGGTGATGCGGCTGAACCGCTCGTCGTCGGTGGGAGCCACCGCCAGGGAGAAGATGTTGTAGCCGCGGCGGGCGAACATGCCCGAGACCCGGGCCAGGACGCCGAACTTGTTCTCGACCAGCACCGAGAGGGTGTGGTGGAGGGCCGGGGGGGCGGCGGCCATTACTGGACCACCCGGCGACTGCCAGGACCGCCGGGGCCGCCGGAGTATTGGGTCGGATGCACGACGACGTCGTCGTTGGACGCTCCCGCAGGGACCATCGGGAAGACCTTCTCCCGAGCGTCGGTGCGAAAGTCGATGACCACGGGGCGGTCGTCGATCTCGTTGGCCTTGTCGATGGTGGGCTGGACCTCCTCGGGCGTTTCCACCCGGAAGCCGACACAACCCATGGCCTCGGCCCACTTCACGTAGTCCGGAAGGTCGGGCGACAGGTACACCTCGGAGTAGCGCTCGTCGTAGAACATCTCCTGCCACTGGCGGACCATGCCGAGATACGCGTTGTTGAGGATGGCGATCTTGACGGGGATCCGTTCGCTGGACGCGGTGACCAGCTCCTGGGCGGTCATCTGGAAGCAACCGTCGCCATCGACCGCCCACACCATCTTGTCGGGGCGGCCGACCTTGGCGCCGATAGCGGCGGGCACCGCGAAGCCCATCGTCCCGAGTCCGCCGGAGTTCACCCAGGTGTAGGGGTGCTCGAAGCGCCAGTACTGGCTGGCCCACATCTGGTGCTGGCCCACACCCGACACCACGATGGTGTCGTCGGGCGTCGAGTCGCGGAGCACCTCGAGGACATACTGCGGCTTCAGGAGGTCGCCGTCCTCAGGCTCGTCGTAGTGCAGCGGGAACTGGGTCCGCCACTCGTCGATCTGGCGGTCCCACGGCGTTCGATCCGCCGGGGCGTCGCCACTGCCGGCGTCGCCACTGCCGGCGTCGCCGCTGCCGGCGTTCGCCTCCGCACTGCGGGCCATGGCGGCCCGGATCTCGTTGATCAGCTGCTGGATCACCAAGCGGGCATCGCCCACGATCGGGACATCGGGACGGCGGATCTTGCCGAGTTCCGCAGGGTCGATGTCGACATGGATGATCTTGGCGTCAGGAGCGAAGGTCCCGACCCGGCCGGTGACCCGGTCGTCGAAGCGGCTGCCCAATGCGATGAGCAGGTCAGCGCGCTGCATCGCCGTGATGGCGGTGAAGTTGCCGTGCATCCCGGGCATCCCGAGGCACAGCGGGTGGCTGTCGGGGAAGGCGCCACGGGCCATGAGGGTGGTGACCACGTGGATCCCGGTGAGCTCGGCCAGCTCCTTCAACTCGGCCGCGGCGTGGCTGTTGAGGATCCCGCCGCCGGCGTAGATGACGGGGCGCCGGCTCTCGGCGATCAGACGGGCGGCCTCGCGCACCATGCGGGGGTGGCCCTTGGTGCTCGGGCGATAGCCAGGCAACGACGAGACCACATCCGCGTCGCTCGGCCAGTTCCACTCGGTGGTGGCCTGGAGGACGTCCTTGGGCAGATCGACCAGCACCGGACCCGGACGGCCGGTGGTGGCGATGTGGAACGCCTGGCGGATGGCGAGGGTGATGTCCTCGGGATTCATGACCAGCTCGTTGTGCTTGGTGACCGAGCGGGTGATGCCGACGGTGTCGCACTCCTGGAAGCCGTCGGTGCCGATCATGGCCCGTGCCACCTGACCGGTGATCACCACGATGGGGACCGAGTCCATGTAGGCGTCGCACAACGGGGTGACGATATTGGTGGCGGCGGGGCCGCTCGTCACGATGGCGACACCCGGGCGACCGGTCACGTGGGCGTACCCCTCGGCCATGTGGCCCGCGCCCTGCTCATGGCGCACCAGGATGTGGCGCATGGGCGAATCGATGATCGGGTCGTAGGCGGGGAGGATGGCTCCGCCCGGCAGTCCGAAACAGACCTCGGTGCCTTCCATCTCGAGGCTCTTGATGAGGGCTTGCGCCCCGGTGAGTTTCATCCGGGCATCCCGGTCCTTCCCTGGAAA
>JAUTXN010000276.1 GCA_030838045.1 Acidimicrobiaceae bacterium | reverse complement strand
GGAGCCAGCGTGTTGCTGACGAAACCGATCACGAGCGTCACGGCAGCTACCAGTACCAAGCCGATGGTCACGATAAGCAGCACAGAATCACCATCCGGGGTGGCTGGGGAGTAGACAGAGCGAGGCGGAGCTTAGGCGCGAACGGGACAGACGACTACGGGGTCACTTCTACCGGCGGATCGCGGCGACGAAACACCGGACCAGCACGATGACGCGCCGATCAGGTATCGATACCCGGGGCACCACGGCCCCCGGCCGGCTGCGGGGCGTCTCCGTCGGGACGGGGACCGAGGGGATCGTGATCGCTGATCGCCCGTCGCAACTCGGCGAAATACGGGTCCGCCCCGCCTGCATCGTCGGTGGACGCCACTTCCGGCTCTGCCTGCTGCCAGAGCGGTTCCTCCCGCGGCTGTTCGGCCGGGGGAGGCGGGGAGGCGGCAATCGCGGGTTCGGGTGCAGGTGCCGGTGCTTGGGGAGGTGCGGCGGGCGGTGCCCAAGGCGCGTCGGCCCCCACGTCCGGCGCCGCAGGGGCGGCGGGAGCGGGTGCCTCGGCCACGGGGGCGGCCACCCGCGGTTCGGGCGGAGCACTTACGACCGCTGGGACCACAGGTGCGGCGGGCGGGGATACGTCGATCTGCTCGATCCGGGCGAGCGCGTCCTCGAGCGCGGCGCGCAGCTGGGTGCGGTGGTCGCCAATCCATCGGGTCATGGAGTCGACCTCCATATGGAGCCGCTGACGGGTGAACTCGAGTTTCGCCAGTTCGGCCCGGACCTCCACGAGCGTGTCCTCATGACCGCGTCGGGCTCGCTGCTCCGCCTCGCTCACCATCGACTGCGCCCGGCGCTCGGAGTCCCCGAGCACCGCTTGGGCCCGACGCTCGGACTCGGCAATCATGGCGTGCACCCGTTGCTCGGCGTCACCCACCACGGATTGCGCCTGCTGCTCGGCGCCCGAGACGATTCGAGCCGCCTGCTCCCTGGCCTCTTGTACTGCCAGGTCGGCCGTGCGCTGCGCCAGAAGGAGGGTCCGGCGCAGGGCGTCGTCGTTGCCCCCCGCTTCGGTGGCGGCCTGTTCGGCCCGCTGGGCTCGTTCGATGGCTTGGCGAAGGCGATCCTGGAGCACCTCGATGCCGGCGGCCACCCGCTCGAGGAACTGGTCGACGTCCTCGGGGTGATAGCCGCGCATCTTCTCGCGGAATTCGACTTCCCTCAGCGTCTTGGGCGAGACGTCCATGGGGCGATGCTACCTGCCGAGGTGTCGCGAGGGGTGGCTCCGGGCGGCCCTTCGGGCCGCGCCGGTACTGGCAGCTACCGCTTTTCTCAGAGATGGATACTGCAGAGCAGCGGGACGATGAGAAACTCGAAGAGCAGAACCACGACCAAAAAGGACAGGTCGAACATGCCTGCGGGAGGTATGACCCGCCGGAACGGCGCCAGTATCGGCTCGGTCACGGCGTTGAGAAAACGGGCGACCGGAACGAACGGCGAGTCCGAGCGCAACGGGAACCAGCTGAGGATGGCCCGGGCAATCAGGATCAAGACGTACAGCTGCGCAATGAGGCAGAGAGGGTTACCGCTGAGTGAGAGCATGGTTTAGGAGCGGTACAACCCGCGCTCCTGGAGGCGCCGCTTCTCCTCCGCCGAGACTTCGACGTTGGACGGCGTCAGGAGAAACACCTGGTCGGCCACCTTGTCCATGCTGGCGCCCAGCGCATAGGTCACCCCGCTGCAGAAATCGATCATGCGCCGTCCCAGTTCGCGGTCCGCGCTCTGGAGGTTGACGATCACCGGCTGGCCGTTCTTGAAGCGGTCACCGATTTCCTGGGCGTCGGCGAACTTGGCGGGCGCCACGACATGCACCTTGGCACTTTGCACCGGCGACGGAATCGGCCGGACGCTCGCCCCCCCGGTGACCGGACGCGACGTGATAAGGGTGCCGCCTCCCTGCGGTTCGGGCGGACTCTCGCGAGGCAGCGTCCGGATGGCCACCGCACCACCTCCGTCTGATGCTTCCGGTAGGTACGACCGCGGGCCGGGCCGGCCCACGGTTTGGGGTTCCTCGTACGCGTCGTATTCCTCATAATCATCGTCAACGAGCCCGAGGTACACCATCGCTCGGTGCAAGATCCCTGACGCCATCAGTCGCCTCCGTTCACGAGCCTACCGTCGCAGACGACGTCTTTCGGTCACGCGGACCGAACAGACCACGACCGATGCGGACCATCGTCGCACCCTCCTGGATCGCCACTTCGAGATCTCCGGTCATACCCATCGAGAGCTCGGCGAGGCCGAGCGAGTGGCCGAGTTCGGCCACCAGGCGGAACACCGGGCGGGCCGATTCGGCCGGTCCCGTTGGGCCGATCGTCATCAACCCGGCGACGTCGAGGGGGAGGTCCCGTAGCTGGGCGACGAGCTCTGCAACCTCGTCGGGCCGGCACCCGTGCTTGGTCGACTCGCCGGTCGCGTTGACCTGCACCAGCACCCGCGCGTCGGGTTGGCGCCGGGCGATGGCCTCGCCGATGGCCACCCGGTCGACGCTGTGCCAGCAGTCGACGTGGGGTGCCAGCACGGACACCTTGTTGCGCTGAACGGGACCGAGAAAGTGCCAACGGACGGGGGTTCCCACGGCGGCCCGCACCTTGGACAGCAGCTCCTGGGCGTAGTTGTCGCCCAGGTCGGTGATCCCGGCATCGATCGCCGATCGGACCGCCTCGGGGCCGAAGCCCTTGGTGACGGCCACGACCGTGATGCGGGCCGGGTTGCCACCGGCAGCCTTGATGCGGGCTCGCACGGCGGCCAGATTGGTCGCCACCGACGGTGGGGCGGCTTCGGTGCCACGGGCGGGTCCGGCTGCGCCGGCGGGAGCGGGCGTTACAGGCGCCACGGGTGCGAGGTCGCTCATGGTCGCCATATCACCGTTGCCTGACGCTGCTGGTCACGGCGGGCTCGCCATGACCAGTGCCCGGTGGAACAGGACGTGCAGATGTCGGCGTCGGCCACGAGTTCGGCTCCTGCGTGGTGCAGGGCGTGGCGGACCGCGGCGGGGATGTCCAATGCGGGTTGACCGTCGGAGGTCTGGGCGCGCACGCCCGGCCCGTAGCGGGCGGCGACGGCATCGAGGTCGGCGGGGCCGAACGGGTAGCACTCGGCATGGATGCAGGGCCCGAGTGCTGCGATCACCGACCGGGCGCCTGCGGCGCGCATGGAGGCGACCGTCTCTTCGATGACCCCGCCCGCCAAGCCCCGCCACCCGGCATGGGCGACCCCGATCACACCCTCGGGGCTGGCGAAGGCGATGGGGGCGCAATCGGCGGTCAGGACGGCGAGCGCGACCTCCGGTGTGGCACTCACGGCCGCATCGGCAGCCGTTCCGGCTCCGCCACCGGGCGCGTCGACCAGGGCGACCTTCGAGCCGTGCACCTGGATCAGCCAGCTCCACGGCCGCGCCACCACGGCGGAGCGGCGCGCTCGGACGACGGGATCGATCCCGGTCGGGTCCGCCATGTCGCCCTCGTGGGCACCGGTGAAGCGCACCATCGCCGGGCCGAGCGTCAGAGCACCGTCGTCCCGGGGGCCGCCCTCGCCCGACGGCGCGCCGGGAGGCGATACCCCAGGAGGGGTCGGAAGTTGGATCACAACCACGCGGTCCGGCGCTACTTCAGGAACGAGGGGACGTCGAAGTCGTCGTCGTCGTCGACCAGGCCGATGCTCGGCACCCCGTACTGCCGGGCGCCCGCAGGGCTGCCCAGCCCGAGGCCCGGGTGCTCGGGCGGCCGCTCGCGTGATTCGTCCCAACGGTCGAACCCGGCGGCAATGACCGTCACCCGCACCTCGTCGCCCATGGCGTCGTCGATGACCTGGCCGAAGATGATGTTGGCGTCGGGGTGCGCCACCCCGTGGATGATCTCGGCCGCTTCGTTGACCTCGAACAACCCCAGGTCACTGCCGCCCGCGATGTTGAGCAGGATGCCCCGGGCGCCTTCGATCGAGGCTTCGAGGAGCGGGCTGGTGATGGCCAGCTTGGCCGCGGTCACCGCCCGGCCGTCGCCCGATGCGGTACCGATGCCCATGACGGCGGTACCGGCGTCGTGCATGACCATCTTGACGTCGGCGAAGTCGGTGTTGATCAGTCCCGGCGTGGTGATCAGGTCGGTGATGCCCTGGACGCCTTGGAGCAACACCTCGTCGGCCATCTTGAAGGCATTGACCATCGAGGTCTTGTCGTTCGACACGGTGAGCAACCGTTCGTTGGGGATGACGATCAGGGCGTCGACCTCGTCCTTCAGCTTCAGGATCCCGGCGTCGGCCTGCAACGCCCGCCGCCGCCCTTCGAAGCTGAACGGCCGGGTGACCACGCCGATCGTGAGCGCACCCAGGGCCTTGGAGATCTCAGCGATCACCGGTGCGCCCCCGGTACCCGTGCCACCCCCCTTGCCGGCAGTGATGAAGACCATGTCGGCCCCCTTCAGGACCTCCTCGATCTCCTCGCGGTGCTCCTCTGCCGCCTGGCGACCGACCTCGGGATCGCTCCCGGCGCCGAGGCCTCGGGTGAGCTGGCGGCCGATATCCAATTTAACGTCGGCATCGCTCATGAGCAGCGCCTGGGCATCGGTGTTCACCGCGATGAACTCGACCCCCTTCAGGCCGGCGTCGATCATCCGGTTGACGGCGTTGACTCCGCCCCCTCCGATTCCCACCACCTTGATCACTGCGATGTAGTTCTGCGCGGCACCGGCCATCTGAACCCTCCCGGGCACGGCGGTGGGCCGAAACGCTCCCACCGGTGGACAAGAAGTGACTGCGGACGCCACCGAAGGCGTTCCCAGCCACCACACTGAACATGTACTTGAGGTTTATAGTTATGTCAACCTCGTTGAGTGGTCGAGAGACTACTGGTCTTCTTCCCATCGGTCAAGACCGGAGCGGCGGCAACCCGGACATCGATCGTCGCGGGCCCCGTGGGTGGTGCCGCCGCCAGCTGCGCCAGCACCGATCGCAATGCCGTGAGCTTGGCCTCCAACTCGTCAGTCGTACCGAACTCAGCACTGATCGAGCCCGGTTGAAGCGCGGCGGTGACCGTTCCGTCGGCCCCTCGCGTCACCGCCGCGACCGTGAACGCCACGGCGCCGGGGCGGTTGGCCGAAGGCGGCAACGACGACCCCTGCAGGGCCTTGAGAACGAGGAGCAGGGCCTGGGCGGGGGGCGAGAGCGTGGCGCCCGCCACGCCCGCCGGCGCCAAGCCGCCGAGGGTCGGCAGGGGAGGCGTCGTCGATTCGACGACGCGAGCGGCGTCGCTGCCCACGGCCAGCACTCGCCCGTCGGCGTCTACCACCGCAGGCGGGCCGGCGGTGGCCGAGGTCTGGGCAAGGGGGACTCGTTCGACGATGTCGATCGTCACCGTCGAGGGCAGATGGCGCCGGACCCTCACCTGGCCGACCCAGGGCAGGGCCAACAGCCGCTGCTTCGTCAGACCTCCGTCGACGTCGATCATGGGGCGGCGATCGAGCTTCGCCGCGGCCACGACACTTCCCCGGTCGGTGTGACCGGTGCCGCGCACGATGACGTGGTGCACGGCCAGTACCGGCGAGTGCAGGACGACCCAGCCACCGACTCCGAGTGTGACGGCTCCGAGGACAGCGGCGACCACCTTCCACCGGCGACGATTCTGGTCACGGCGCACCGCCACCCAACGGGCCGCGATGCGCGGATCGACCGCCAGTGGAGGTGGTCGGGGCGCCCTGGGCCGGTCGGTGACCGATGCGCCGGTCACGAAGTCGCCCCGGTGCCGGGAGCGTCGCGCAGGCCAATCCTGTCGTGTGAACGTAAAGTAGAGGTCAAGTGTTGTGGGAACCCCAGAAGGCGGACCTCGGCGGTGAGCGTCACGCCGAGCCGCTCGCGCACCAGGCGTTGCACGTCCACCATGAGCGCCACCACATCGTCCGCGGAGCCGCCGGGGTCGGCCAGGATGAAATTGGCGTGCTTCGTCGATACCTCGGCGCTGCCCAAGCGGTGCCCTTTGAGCCCCGCGGCGTCGACCAGACCCCCGGCGGAGTTGCCAGGGGGCTCCCCGTGCGGGTTGACGAACACCGATCCTGCGTTCTGGCCACCGGGTTGATGCTCGCGCCGCCACCGCACGATGTCGCGGATGGTGGCTTCGGACTCGGTGCGATCCCCCGGCGCCAGCTGGTACTCCGCCTCCACGACGACCTGGTGGGCCTCCACGGCCGAGCGCCGGTAGCCGAAGGCCAGGTCGTCGACCCGATACCAGTCGGCTGAGCCGGTGTGCAGGTCCACCAGCCGGCCGCGAACGAGCGTGGCCCGGGTATCGGCGCCATGGCCGCCGGCGTTCATGCGGACCGCCCCGCCCACCGAGCCGGGAACCCCGACCGCCCACTCCAGACCGCTGAGCCCCGCGGCCGCGCTCTGGCGAGCCAGGGCGGGTAGCGCTACGGCTCCCCCGGCCCGGACCCGGTACCCGCCATCATCGCCACCCTCCGGACCGGTCGGGCCGGTCGGGCCGGTCGGGCCGGTCGGGCCGGTCAGGCTGACGGCGGTGAACGCCTCGCCCGCCAGGGTGACGACGAGTCCGGGGAAGCCGGCGTCGGCGACGAGGAGGTTGGAACCGCGCCCGAGGACGAGCACCGGCACTCCTGTCCCCACCAGGGCGGGCGCCACCGCGAGGAGGTCGTCGATGCTCGTCGCTTCCAGGAGCAACGCCGCCGGGCCGCCGACGCGGTAGGTGGTCCGGGGCCCGATGGGAACGTCGCGCCGGCACCGCCGGCCGAGTAGGGCGGCCAGCGCCTCGATCGCGCCGCGCCCTGGCGGATCCGGGGGGCGGAGGTCACCGATGCTCAGCCCAGGTCCTCCAGCAGCTCATCGGGCAGCACCGTCAGATCGCCTGCCCCGAGCGTGACGCAGACGTCCCCCGGCCGCAGGGTGCTTCGCAGGAAGCCGACGAGCTCGTGGTGGCCGGGGAGATAGCGCCCGTCGAACCCCGGGTGGGCCGCACGGACGGCGTCGAGGATGAGCCGGCCCGACACCCCAGGGCGCGGTGCCTCGCCCGCCCCGTAGACGTCGGTGACGATCACGACGTCGGCATCGACGAACGCGTCGGCGAAGTCCCGCCACAACGACGCGGTCCGGCTGTACCGGTGGGGCTGGAAGACCGCGACGATCCGCTCCCACCCCCCGTCGCGCGCCGCCGCCAGCGCCGCTCTCACCTCGCTCGGCAGGTGGGCGTAGTCGTCGACGAAGGTGACACCACCCCGATCGCCTCGGAATTCGAACCGGCGGGCCACCCCGCCGTAGCGCCCGAGCGCCCGGCGGGCCGCCTCCACGGTCGAGCCGACCAGGAGGCCGCTCACCAGGGCACCGCAGGCGTTGCGGGCATTGTGCAGGCCCGGCACGACCAACTGGAACTCGCCCAGGTCCTGGCTCTCGTGCACGACGGAGAACCGGGAACTGCTGCGAGCCGTGCTCACGTCCACCATCTGATAGTCCGCGCCTTCGCTCGTGCCGTAGCTGACGGCGCCGACCTCGCGGCCCAATCGAAGCGCCATCGCATCGTCGGCGCAGACAACGCATCGCTGCCCCGCCGCCAGGAACTGACCGAATGCCTCTTCCATGGCAGCCAGTGAACCGTAGTAGTCGAGGTGGTCAGGCTCGACGTTGGTCACCACCGCGATCTGCGGACGCAGGGCCAGGAACGTTCCGTCGCTCTCGTCCGCCTCGACGACCAGCCACTCCCCCGCCCCCCACGCCGCCCCGCTCCCCACTTCGTTGATCTCACCGCCGATGATGAACGACGGCCGCAGCCCCGCTTCCACCAGGACCAGTGCCAGCATCGACGCAGTTGTCGTCTTCCCGTGGGTCCCTGCCACGGCGACCGAGTTGCGGGTCGCCGCGATGGCGGCCAGCACGTCGGCCCGGCGCAGCACCGGGATACCCCGGCGGTGCGCCTCGACCACCTCGATGTTGGAGGAGGGAATCGCAGTCGAGATCGTGACCAGGTCGACATCGTCGAGGTGGTGGGGGTCGTGACCGACCTGGGCGTCGACCCCGAGCGACACCAGCCGCTCGAGTTCAGCCGACGCCTTCAGGTCACTGCCGCTCACCTGCTGGCCCATCGACGCCAGGACGCTGGCAACGGCGCTCATGCCGACGCCACCGACACCGACGACATGGATGCGGTGGGGCAAGGAGAGATCGAGCGGTCGCTCGACGGTCGGCCGGTCAGTCACGGCCGCGACGGTCGGTCGCACTCATCTGCTCGACCAGCTCGGCCACTTCGGCTGCCGCGTCACGGTGGGCCACCGACAACGCCGCCTGGGACATCGACGCCCGGGTCGCGCCATCCAGCAACTGGTCGAGCTCGGCCGCCAACCGCTCGGCGCTCGCCTCGGCGTCGGTGATCAGCCTCGCCGCGCCGGCGTCGACCAGCGCCCGTGCGTTGGCCGTCTGGTGATCATTGGGCGCGCCCGGGAGAGGGATGAGCACCGCCGGCAACCCGACGACGGCCAACTCGGCAACGGTGCTGGCTCCGGCCCGGCACACCGCCACGTCGGCGGCTGCGTACACCACCTCCATGCGGTCCTCGTAGCGCACCTGGCGGTACCACAGGCCGCCGTCGGCCAGTTCGGGACGTTCAGCGGTGGCGGTGTCCCAATCCCGGGCGCCGACCACGTGGTAGATCGCGACGTCGGCCCGGTCGCGCCACAGTCGGGCCAGCCCGAGGATGCCTTGGTTGACGGTGCGAGCACCGAGTGAACCGCCGAACGCGACGACGACGGTCGCGTCGGCCGGGAGATCCAATGCCTGGCGCGCCGCGGCCCGGCCGGCCGGGCCGCGATCGACCGCCAGTACCTCCTGGCGGACCGGATTTCCGGTCAACACCGCCCGAGGCAGCCTGGTCCCCGGAAACGCCGTGGCCGCGGCCCGGGCCACCCGCGCCGCCACCCGGTTGGCGGCGCCCGGCGCCGCGTTCTGCTCGACCACGACGAGAGGGACACGCAACAGCACCGATGCCAGCACGCCGGCCGCGCTGGCGTAGCCGCCGACCGAAACGATGACCGCGGGACGGTGGCGGGCCACCAGGCTGACCCCCTTGACGGCGGCGGCGCACAGTCCGGCGATGGCGCCGACATTGGCCCGGCTCAGGCGGCGCTCCAAACCTCGTCCGGGAAGGAGCGTCACGCCAAACCCGGCGGCGGGCACCAACCGGCTTTCGATGCCCCGGCGGGCGCCCATGAAATGGATGGAATCGGCGGGGTGTCCCCGTCCGACCAACGCCCGGCCCACGGCGATCGCGGGAACGACATGGCCCGCCGTGCCGCCGCCACAGATGATGGCAAAGGGCCGCCCCTCGCGAATGTTCGTGGCGTTGGCTGCGGCACTCGGACTTGCGGCGGTCACTCCCTCATACTCGCACCCGCTCCGAGTGAGGGGCGTGAGCAGTGTCAGCGACGACCCGCGTTGACGCCCGATGCCCGACCCGACGTGACGCCCGATGCCCGACCCGACACCCGCAGAGCGGCCGGGTCCGGTCTCCGCCCGGAGCGCGCCGCACCCACCCGCTCCGGAGCCCGCCTCGGAGTCCGGCCCGCGGCCTGCCCCGCGCCGACCCGATCCCCGGGGCGGCGCCCACGGCGAACTGGTTCGATCGGCGCCTCGTTGTGCAGCCCCGCCGAGCGCCGGGCGCCCGAACGAGGACTGCTGTCGCGAAGGCTCTGCTTGGCCACGTTGCAACAGATCCCAAGGGCGCCCATGGCGATGATCAACGACGACCCTCCGAACGAGACGAACGGCAGGGGCACGCCGGTCACCGGGACCAGTCCCACCACGGCCCCGATGTTGATCACCGCCTGGCCGACCAGCCATGCCGTGATGCCGGCAGCCAGCACGCCGCCGAAGCGGTCGGGGGCCCGGCATGCCACCCGGATCCCCACGACGGCCAGGGCGACGAACAAACCGACGATCAGGAGACTCCCGAGCAGTCCCGTCTCCTCGCCGATGATGGCGTAGATGAAGTCGGTGTACTGGTTGGGCAGGTACCCGGTGGCGGCCCGGGTGGCGCCCAGACCGAGGCCGAACAGCCGTCCCGACCCCAGTGCCACCACGCCCTGGGCGGACTGATACCCGGTGTTGGCGGCATCGGAGAACGGATGCCAGAACGCCGTCATGCGGCGCCACCGATACGGGGCGGCCTTGGCGGCCAGCAACGCCACCGCGCCACCGAGCACCAGGAGGGTCGCAAGGGGGCGAAGAGGCACGCCCGCCACGTACAGCGATGTCATCAAGATGCACGCCAGGATCATGGTCGTCCCCATGTCCGGCTGGGCCATGACGAGAAATGCCATGCCGGCGAACGCCAGCAGGACCGGCATCATGCTGTAGCGCCACTCCCGAATCCGGTCGGCCCGGCGGTCGAGGACGTCGGCGGCGAAGAGCACCAGGGCCAACTTGGCCAACTCCGAGGGCTGCATCCGCCACGATCCGACGCCCAACCAACGGGCCGAACCGCCTCCGGCGACGCTGACGCTGGACATGAGGACCGCCGCCATCAGGCCCATGGTGATCACGACGGCCGGTACCGCCATCCGCCGCCAACGGTGGTAGTCGATCCGGACGGCGATCACGAACGCCACGGCCCCGAAGAACAACCAGAGTGCCTGGCGTTCGAAGTAGTGCCACGGTGACCCGTACTGGCGCAGGCTCTGCACCGATGACGCCGACAGCACCATGACGAGGCCGATCAGGCACAAGACCGTCATCAACGCCATCAGCACCAGATCGCAGTCCGCCCACCGCCGATGGCGGTTCGGGTCAGCGACGACGCGGTCTATTTCCGCCAGCCGGTAGGCACCGGTCATGTCCTTCATGACGAACTCCCATCTCGGCCAACAACATCTCCGCCAACTGCCTCTCCGCCAACTGCGTCTCTTCCAGTCACTGCCCTCACCAATGCGGTGAACTCCTCGCCCCGTTCGGCGTAGGAGCGGTACCAGTCGAACGAGGCGCAGCCCGGCGAAAGGAGGACGACGTCACCGGACTCGGCCACCTCCGTCGCCGTCGCCACCGCCGCCGCCATGCTCTCGGCCCGGGCCACCGGGACCAGCCCCGACAACGCCTCCTCGACCTCCGCCGACGCCTCGCCAATGGCGATCGCGGCCCGCACCGGCGGGGCGGCGCCCGCCAGGACGCCCAGGTCCAGCCCCTTGTTGCGCCCGCCCGCGATCAGGACCACGGACTTGAAGCCCGCCACCGCCGCCAGCACCGATGCCGGCGTGGTCGACTTCGAGTCGTCATACCAGCGGACGCCCTCTCGCTCGCCGACCAGCTCGACCCGGTGGGGGAGGCCGGTGAACTGCCGCAGCGCCGACCGGCACCCCTCGATTGAGGCCCCCGCCGCCAGCGCCGTGGCCGCGGCCGCCAGGGCGTTGGCCACGTCCAGGGGCAATGACCGGGTCAGCTCCGACGTCGCCACCAGTTCGAGGCCCTTCGGGCCCGCCAGCATCCCGCCTGGTTCGAGTCGGAAGTCCGCACCGCCCGCCGCGCCGCCCGCCCCGCCGCCCGCCGCGCCGCCCGTGGTGCCGCCCGCGGCCGAGAAGGTCAGCCGCTCGACTCCGTCGGGCAGGCCCAGTTCGGGGTCACCGACCGCCTCCATGACGGCGGCGTCGTCGGCATTGACGACGGCCACGTCGCCCGAGCCTTGCGCCGCCCAGACGCGTGCCTTGGCCGCGGCGTAGTGCGCCATCGTGGGATGCCAGTCGAGGTGGTCCTCGGCCAGGTTGAGCCAGCAGCTGACCGCGGGGTGGAAACGGTCGGTGTACTGCAACTGGAACGACGACACCTCGGCGACAAGCACGTCGGCGTCGAGCCCGGCGGCGTCGACAAAGGGCAGGCCGATGTTGCCCGCGGCCACCGCTACCAATCCTGACTCGACCAGCATCGCCGCAACCAGGCTGGTCACGGTGGTCTTGCCGTTGGTCCCCGTCACGGCGACCAGGGCGGGCCGCCGGCCGGTGGCGCCCTCGAGCGCTCGGCCTTCCAACCGTTCCCACCCGAGCTCCAGTTCCGAGTGCACGGGGACTCCGGCGTCGGCCGCCAGCCGGTACACCGGGTGGCTGACCGGGATCCCGGGGCTGGGCACGACCAGGCGGCTGGCGGCGACGACGCGGCGCAGCTCGCCGTGGTCCGGTCGCCCGACGAACTCGGCACCCAGCGCGGCCGCCTGCCGGCGTCGTTCGTCGGTCGGGTCGTCCTCGACGACGACCACGGCCTGACCGATCTGACGCAGGTACCGGGTGACGGCCAGGCCGGTCATACGAAAGCCGACCACGACCACCGCCGCGTCCCCCGAACCGGCCCCACCCCCCGAACCGGCCCCAGCCCCCGAGCCGGCGGTCCCGCCCGTGCCGCTCATCCGGTCCCGCCGTGGGCGATGAAGTCGGTGTAGAACAGGCCCAGCGCCACCGCCGTGCACATCCCCGCCAGGATCCAGAACCGGACGATCACGGTCGTCTCGGGCCACCCCATCAGCTCGAAATGGTGATGGATGGGGGCCATGCGAAATGCCCGCCGGTGCAGCACCCGGAAGGTGAACACCTGGATCATCACCGAGAGCGTCTCGATGACGAACAGGCCCCCGATGATCGGCAACAGGAGGTCCACGTTCTGCAGCAGAGCCAGCGCCGCCAGCGCCGCGCCGATGCCGAGCGATCCCGTATCCCCCATGAAGATGTCGGCCGGCGCGGCGTTCCACCACAGGAACCCGGCGCACGCTCCGAGTAGCGCCGCCGCGATCACCGCCTCGTCCAGTGAGGCGGGGTTGTGGTACAGGTTGAGGTGCTTGAACTGGTAGAACCCGATCACGGTGAAAGCGGCGAAGCCGAACACCGATGATCCCGCCGCCAGGCCGTCGAGGCCGTCGGTGAGATTGACGGCATTGGTGCAGCCGACCAGCACCAGCACTGCGAACACCATCCAGCCGACCCGGCCAAGGCTCAGCTGCAGCGGCTTGGCGCTGGTGAACGACAGGTGGGTGTCGACCCGCTGCCAGTACACGCACGCCGCTGCGAACGCCACCCCGATGAGCAGCTGGCCGGCGATCTTGGCCCGCTTGTTGAGCCCCAGGCTGCGCTGCCGGCTCACCTTGATCCAGTCGTCGGCGAAGCCGATCAGCGCCGCCCCACCGATGGCGAGCATCGCCAGGAGGCCCCGCTCGGTGAACACCGTTTTGACGTGGGCCGCCAGGTAGCCGACCAAGGCGGCCGCCATGATCGCCAGGCCGCCCATGGTCGGCGTGCCTGCTTTTGTGAAGTGGCCCTTCGGCCCGTCTTCACGTATCTGTTGGCCGATGTGATGGGCCCGCAGCCACCTGATGAGCAACGGCGTCGTGAGTATGGACACCAAGAGGGCTGTGCCGGCGGCGATGAGGACGGCAGTCACGGCGTCACCACGCTCCCCTGTCGTGGCCGATGCGTGCCAGGGCGCGCCGGGCCACATCGGCGTCGTCGAACGCGATGACCCGCCCGGCCACCTCCTGCACGATCTCGTGGCCCTTGCCGGCGATGACCACGACGTCGTTTCCTTCCGCCGCCTCAAGCGCGATACCGATGGCCGTCCCCCGATCAGCCTCGATCTCTAGTTGAGCTTTACCGTTAGTGTTCTGGGCACCATTCGCCACCTGGGAGATGATCGCCAACGGGTCCTCGCTCCGGGGATTGTCCGAGGTCAGGACGGCGAGATCCGCCAGCTCCGTAGCCACCGCGCCCATCAAGGGCCGTTTGGCCTGGTCCCGATCCCCGCCCGCACCGAAGACCACGATGACCCGGCCCCGCCCCGATGCGCTGTGGCCGGCGCCGCCGTCGGCCAGCTCGCGCGCCGCCAGCAGCGCCTGCTGGAGGCCGTCGGGGGTGTGGGCGTAGTCGACCAGCACCGTGAACGGCTGGCCGCCCCGTACCGGTTCGAAGCGTCCCCGTACCGCCTCGACCTGCTCCATGCCGGCCACGATGGCATGGCGGTCGAGACCGAGCGCCTCAGCCGCGGTGGCGGCAGCCAAGGCATTGCGAACGTTGAAGCGTCCGCCCAGACGTAACCGCACGTCGATCCCCCGCCAACGGAATCGACTGCCATCGGGACTCACGGCGAGACCCTCGAGATCGAGCAGGGAAAAGGGGGTCGGCTGGCTTTCAGTCCCGAGATCCCCTTGCCTTCGCAACCGGGTCAGCAATCGCTGCCCCCACGGATCATCGGCATTGACCACCGCCGCGGCGACGCGTCCGGGCTCGAACAGCCGGGCCTTGGCTTCGAAGTAGTCGTCCATGGTGGCGTGGTAGTCGAGATGGTCCTGAGACAGGTTGGTGAAGATTGCGGCAGCGAACCAGACGGCGTCCACTCGATGCTGGACCAGGGCGTGTGACGACACCTCCATGGCGACCGCGGCCCGGCCCTCGGCGCGAAAGGACGCCAGCGTCGCCTGCAACTCCGGCGCCTCCGGGGTGGTCCGGGCACCCGAGAGCGTCCCGATGGTGGCCGCCGGGAGGCCGGCGGCGGTGAAGATGGACTCCAACAGGGCGGTCGTGGTGGTCTTGCCATTGGTCCCGGTCACGCCGACCACGGTCATCGCCCGGGAGGGGTGGTCGTACAGGGCAGCCGCCAAGGGACCCACGGCGGGGCGCACCTCGCCCACTACCACCTGCGGCACCGGCAGTTCGAGGCGATGCTGGCAGAGGAGAGCCGTGGCCCCCCGGTCCACCGCTTGCGGAGCGAAGTCATGGCCATCGAAGTGCTCACCGGGGACGCAGCAGTACAGCGCCCCGGACGCCACGGCCCGCGAGTCGAGGGTGAGGCTGCTGACATCGGCCGCTTCGGCACCGCCCAGTACCTGGCGTGGCGTCAGCTCTGCAGCTGCGAGCAGGGCCGCGAGGCGCATGGGCCTCGCCTCAGGGTCTCGCCGGCCGCGACGTCGTCGTCGTGGTCGCCGGGCCGACGCGCCCGGGAACGGTGGCTGCCTGCGCCGGCACTTGGGTCGTCGACGGTGAGGACCGGGCGGGCGGACCGGTCGTGCCGGGAGAGGTGCTGCCGATCTTCGCGGTGGCCCCGGACTTGGGGATGGCAGCGCCTCGCGAGAGCGTCTCGCCCGCCGCCTGGGCGGTCGCCGGCGTCGCCAGCGGAACGCCCGCCGCGGGCGGCTGGGCCACTACCGGAGCGATTCGAAACTCCCGGAGGGCGTATCCGGCAAGTGTGCTGAATACGGGAGCGGCGGCCACGCCGCCGAACTGCGGCGTCTGGTCGAGCACGATGATGCTGGTCAGTTCCGGATGCTCGGCCGGCACGAATCCCGCGAAGCTCGAGGTGTACACGTTGTTCATGTAGCCCCGCGCGTCGGGGAGGGGAATGCGCGCCGTTCCGGTCTTGCCCGCCACGGTGTAGCCGTCGATCTTGGCCGTCTGCCCGGTCCCGACTCGGACGACCTCGCCCAGCATGGTGGTCATCTGCTGGGCCACCTCCGGGGACACGACCCGGTGCTCGGCCGAGGGCGCCGTCGTGTGCGTCCGGCCATCGGTGTCCACGGTCGCCGCCACCAGCTTCGGGGCAACGTAGACGCCACCGTTGGCGATGGTGTTGTACGCCGCCAGCATCTGGACTGCTGTCACCGCTACCCCTTGGCCGATCGCGATGGTGCCGATCGATGTATCGGACCAGTGAGCGGGCGCGGGAACCAACCCCGCCGATTCACCCGGGAAGTGCACCGCGCTCTGCTGTCCGAAGCCGAACGCCGTCAAAGCGGCGTCGAGGCGCTGCTTACCCAACCGTTGGGCGATGGTAATCGTGCCCACGTTGGACGAGTTGGCCAGGATGTCGGTCACCGTCCAGTTCTCGACCTTGTGACTCTCGGCGTCACGGAACAGCGCGTCGGACACCTGGAGGGAATCGGCGACCGAGAAGCGATCCGAAGGCGACACCACACCAGTTTGCAGAGCGGCTGAGATCGTCACCAGTTTGCTGACCGACCCCGGTTCGAATACGCCCGTAAACGCCGCCGCCGCCGTCGTCGGCACCGGTTGGCAGCCCACCGGCGGGGCCACCGTGGTGGTCGAGGCGGCCTCGGTCGTCGGCGTCGCGGGACATGCGAGGCGGTTGGCCCCGGCCGTCGCGCCGGCGGCGGCGGCGCTGGTCGCGGTCTGCGAGGTGGCGGCCGGGGCGGACCCGACGGGCTGGGTGGTCAGGCTGGCGACCGCGAGCAGTTCACCGGTGTGGGCGTCCATGGTGACCGCTGTTCCGCCCCTGGCCTTGGTCGCCACGATCTGAGCGGCCAGCGCCTGCTCGGCCTGCACCTGGAGCGGCTCGTCGATGGTGAGAACGAGGTCCTGCCCGTTGACCGGCGCCAGGTACTGGCGGAGCCCTCCGGGGATCTGGCTGCCCTTGGGGTCGCGCTCCTCGATCAGCTTGCCGGGCCGTCCGGCCAGTTGCTGGTCGTACTGCTGCTCCAGGCCGGAAAGGCCGGAGTTGTCCGCACCGACGGACCCGAGAAGCGACGTTGCCAGCGGGCCGGCAGGAAGGAAACGCTTCGGTTCCGGCATGCCGAAGACACCGGGCAGGCGGAGATCGGTGACCTTGGCCGCGGTGGCGTTGTCGAGCCGGCGGGCCAGGTAGACGAACTCGCCCTCGCTGCGCAGCTTCGTCTGAACGGTGGTGGAATCGATCCCGAGGACCGCTGCGAGGGAGAGGGCTTCCTGACGGGGATCGGTCACCAGCTGCGGGTCGGCCCAGATCGTGGTCTGGGGAATCGAGACGGCAAGCTCCTGGCCCCGGCGATCGAAGATCGTGCCTCGTTGGCCGGGCAAGCTCACCGTTCGCACCCGCTGCGACAGGCCGACCGCCAGGTAGTGGTCGGCCGAGATGCCCTGGATGGATACCAGGCGGCCGCCGATGGCGACGAAGACGAGGGTCATGGCCATGAGGAGGCACGCCATCCGCCGGCGATTCCGCAACGGCAGTCCCCCCCGTGGGGTCAGGTGACTGGGCTGATACCGGCCCCTTGCGGCCCGAGCCGCTCCCTGAGGGCCCGAGCTCGGGCGGCCCGAGCCACGACGGCCTTGACCGGCCGCGGCGCCCGCAGTTCCGCCCGCCTGAGCCTCCCGCCAACGCCCGGGACCGGCGGACCCGCGGGGAAGGCTGCCCGGACGTGCCGCACGACGGCGAGCAATCGACGAGCGCAGGGCCCGCCCCGGCCGCCCCGCCGCACTACCGCCACCACCAGACGAGCGCAGGGCACCGCCGGGCCCCGCCGGAGTGCGGCCACTCCGACGGGACTGGCGGACTGAGGAATCGGCCGCACCGCGGGGCGCGGTCGGAGAACGGGCCTCGAGCGAGGCCCGCCCCCGGGGAGGTGCATCCACGACGGCCCGCCGCGCCGGTGGCCGGGCCGGCCGACCCGACGGCGCCCGAGTGGGGCCGGTCGGTTGCGGTTCGCGGGGCGGCGGATTGCGGCGAGGACGAGACGCTGCGACACGAGCCGGTGGGGGCGTGCGCGAGGTTGCCGGCGGGACCGGGTAACCGACATCTCTCCCCGAATCAGATGCCCTTGGCCCCCGGGACGCGCTCGCGCCGTCCGGCGGGGCATTTCCCCGAGTGCTTTTTCCCTGCGTCCCCTTCCCGGTGACCTCCCGGCGGGTGACCAGAGGGCGGCCCGCCGGTCGGTAACTCACGGATTTGCCGCCAGCTGGGGCTTGATCGTCGACCATCCCGGCGGTGCCGACGCCGGCGCCGGGCCACGCTGGGTCGGGCCGGGCGGCGTCCCGGGCGTGGCGCTGGACGGGTTGAGGAACGTGACGCCCGTGGCCGGCACCATGCCCAGCTTCCCCTGGGCGGTGCCCAGGATGCGCTGAGGCGAGGACAGCTCGGCGACCTGGAGGCGCAGCTGCTGGAACTTGGCCTGCTGCGCCGCCGCTTGGGCATCGACCTGGTCGAGGCGGAACTGGTTCTGCGCCAGCACCACGTGCATGCCGACCGCAGCAAAGAGCAAGGCGATGACGAACCCCGCCACGGCGATGCCGGCGAGGCGCACCCGGCGGCGACGGCGGATGGCCGCCAACTCCTCGACGCCGATCAGGCGGAGGTGGCGGGGGGTCTGGACCGGAGCCGGCTTGCGGGCCGGACCAACCAGATCAGGTGCGCTCATGGCTGGCCTGCTTCCTTGGAACCGTCGGAACCGTCGGAACCGTCGGGAGTGTCGGGAGTGTCGGGGGGATCGAAGGGCAGGCGCTCGGCGACCCGGAGGCGGGCGCTCCCCGAGCGGGGGTTGGCGGCCAGCTCTTCGGGCGACGCCTTGCGGGCGCCGCGGGTGACCAGGCGCATCGTCGGCGTGGCCCCGCACTGGCAGGGCAGGCCAGGCGGGCAGGTGCAGCCGCCGTCGACCGCCAGCTGAAAACGCCGCTTCACCAGCCGGTCCTCACCCGAGTGGTAGGCCAGGACGACGCAACGACCGCCCGCCCCCAGCCGCTCCAGCGCCGCGTCGAGGGCCACGGGCAGGACGTCGAGCTCCTCGTTGACCTCGATGCGCAGGCCCTGGAAGACCCGCCGGGCGGGGTGGCCGCCGGTGCGCCGAGCGGCGGCGGGAATGGCGTTGCGCACCACCTCGGCCAGCTCGGCGGTCGTCGTCAGCGGGCGGGCGGCCATGATCGCCCGGGCGACCCGGCGGGCGAAGCGACCCTCGCCGTTGTCGACGAGGAGGCGCACCAGCTCCTGCTCGCGCATGGTGTTGACCAGATCGGCGGCGGTGGTGGGCCGGTCGGGATCCATGCGCATGTCGAGGGGGGCGTCGACCCGGAACGTGAACCCCCGTTCCGGCCGGTCCAGCTGGGGCGAGCTGACACCGAGGTCGAAGAGCGCGCCCGAGAGCCGGCCGATTCCCTCGGCGTCGAGCACCCGGTCGAGCTCGTCGAAGCGGGCCCGGTGCACCTCGGCCCGGTCGCCGAAGGGGGCCAGTGCCCGGCGGGCCGCGGCGACCGCGTCGGGGTCCTGGTCGAGGCCGATCAGGCGCAGGTGGGGGTGGGCCGCGAGGATCGCCGCGGCGTGGCCCCCGCCGCCGACGGTGGCGTCGAGGACCACGCCGGGCGGTACCGGGGCCAGCGCCGCCACGACCTCGTCCACCATGACGGGAAGGTGGGGAAAAGGGCGGCCGTCGGGGTCGCCGGCATCGGTGGTGCCAGGGGGCGCAGGGTGGTGCGTAGCGGTGGCGTCGGCGTCGGGAACGCCGGAAACGAGGAGAACCGCGGTATCCGGGGTGCCCCGGTCGCCGCCCGGAGCGGAGTCAGGGAGGTCAGGGGCCGCGATGCGGTCGTCGGCATCGTCGTCGTCATCGGGCCGGTTCATCTGCAGCCCCTCGACCAGCCTGCCGTCGGGATTTCTCCCCGATCGACCAAGAGGGAAGCGGGCGGAGAAGGGGACTTCCATCTCGCCAGTCGAAGGGCTGCACATGGGCCGGGCCGGGCCGGGGCCGTCCAGGATCGGGATTCGGACGGTGGGAATCGGGACGGGGACGCCCATCAGGGGGCCTCGGCCGGATGCGGTGCTTGCACCGGGGGCGGCTGGTCGAACTCGTCGGCGAAGCGTGCC
This sequence comes from Acidimicrobiaceae bacterium, assembly GCA_030838045.1. Taxonomy (GTDB): domain Bacteria; phylum Actinomycetota; class Acidimicrobiia; order Acidimicrobiales; family Palsa-688; genus JALYXV01. The sequence continues at coordinate 4,008 of JAUTXN010000276.1, read as the reverse complement.
TCGGCGGGCTTGACCTTGATGTCGTACTCGGCGGGGTTCCACAGCTCCACCCGGTTGAGGGCGCCGTTGACCAGGATCGGGTGCTCCACCTCCAGTCGGGCGAACTCGCGCAGGTAGGCGGGAATGGCCAGCCGGCCCTGGCGGTCGATGTCGATCTCGGTCGAGCCTTGGGCCCAGACACGAGCCAGGTTGCGCTCGTTGCGGCCCTGCTCCTGGCGCTGCTCCTGCTCGATGAGCTGCTTGTCGAACTCCTCCGACGTCCAGAGGGCCAGGCAGCGGTCGGAATACTGGGAGAGATAGGCCTGGGTACCGAAGTGGGCACGGAACCGCGCCGGCAGGATCACTCGTCCCTTCGCGTCCAGGGAGTGCTCGAACCTGCCAAAAAAACGCGGCGCCACTCGTTACCCGTTCCATCCCTCGGTGGCGTCAGGGCCCTCCCCTTCTCACCACTCTCCCCCACCGTACGCCCCTATCCCCCACCGGTCAACCCATTGGGCGCCCGTTTGGCCGAAACGACAGCCGGAATCAGCCCCCATGGGCGATCTAGCGTGGGGGGTCATGGAGTGGGAGGAAGTCGCGGACGTGGTGAAGGGCGGGGGACTGGCCAACATCGCCACGGCGTCGCTCGACGGCCGACCGCACGTGGCGGTGGTGTCGACCGCCGTCGACGGTGACTCCGTCCTGTTCGCCACGACGGCCTCGTCGGGCAAGTTCCCCAACCTGCAGGAGAACCCGCAGGTCGCCCTGATGTGGCGACCCCAGGCCGAGGTCTACCTCCGGGGCGCCGCCCACCTGATCACCGATCCGGAGGAGAAGCGCCGGATCTGGGATTCCGAGGTGTTTCCCTACGATCAGTCGGCGTTGTTCGGAACGCCGGAGAATCCCGATCTGCTCTACGTCCGGGTCGAGCCCATCTCCGCCAGCGTCATCACGATGGGTCCGGGCGGCCTGGCTCGCCGGTTCTGGAGGCGATGAGCCCGCCTCGCGACGCACCGGGTGCCGGACAGGAATCGGTGTGGGATTATCCCCGGCCGCCCCGCCTGGAGGAGGAGCCCCGCCCCGTGAGGATCGTGCTCGACGGAGCGACGATCGCCCGGAGCGCCGCCGTCCTGCGGGTGCTCGAGACCTCCCATCCGCCGGTGTATTACCTCCCCCCGGGCGACATCATCCCCGGCGCCGTCTCCGCGGGCGAAGGTCGCTCGTATTGCGAATGGAAGGGCGAGGCGACCTATCTCGATGTGACCGTCGGCGACCGCCGGGAAGCGGCCGCGGCATGGCGCTACGACCGACCGGCGAAACGATTTGCGGCCTTGGCCGGTTTCGTGGCCTTCTATGCGCACCGTATGGACGAGTGCTGGGTCGGTGACGAGCGCGCCGTTGCGCAGCCGGGGAACTTCTATGGCGGATGGGTCACGTCCTGGGTGGTAGGGCCGTTCAAGGGCGTCCCGGGATCCTGGGGTTGGTGACGCCGGCTCCGGCGTCGACCTAGATCCTGAGTGACCCCCCAACCCGACGACGGCGCAACCGTGACGGAACCAGCCAGCCTGCAGGCCCGTCTCGCGGTCGCCGACCCCCGAACCTGTCCTCCCGATGGCGAGATGCCGTCACCGGACGCGTGGGCGGGCGCCGCGGGTGTCACCGATCCAGTCGGATTGTTCCGGCACCTGGAATCGAGCGGCCGATTCCACCGAGACACGGGCCTCGGCCGCATGTTCCATCCCGGATCCGTCTCCTTGCGAGAGAACCGGCCGACCGACAGCCTGCACATCGTCGTTCACCAGAACCACGTTTCGGCCCATGTGGACCGGGTCTCGCCCCTTCACCTCCGGCCTGAGCGACGCCCTCGGTATTCGTTGCCCCGAGCAGTGGCGCACAACCTGGCGGGAATGGCCCAAGATCTGTTGCGCCTCCTGCGGGGGCGCCAGGGCGATCATCGGGCCGCGCTCTCCTGCCGTTGGGTGTCGGACCCGTCGGAACAGGTGCCCGACCCGGACGATCTCCTCGACCCTTCGGTCTCCGCGTGGAGCCTGCAACTCGAGGCCCGGGTCACGGGAACCCTGGACGAGACCCGGCTGCGCCGGGCATTCAGCGAGATCTTGGATGGCACGGCCGCCGACCACGAAGTCCTGAACGTCGTCGATTGCCCGGACGACGACACTCTCGACTCGACCAGAGTCCTATTGCAGGCTGCGCCGGTGCGGGTATCAGATTGGCCACCGCTGAACGCCCGGTTGGCCCGCCACCCCGGCGGGGACGTCCTGATGCTCAACATCAACCACGCGGCCAGTGACGGAGTGAGCGCAATGCGCATTCTGCGTTCGCTCGCCGAGGCCTATCGCGGCGAGGGTGACCGGGACGCGCCACCGGATTTTCTCGTCGTCGGGGACGTGCCCGTCAGTCCGGCATCGGCGCCGGTATCTCGTTGGAAAGCGCGGTATCTATTGGCGCTGGAACGGCTGCGCGACCTCTTGGCTCCCCCGGCGCAGCTGGCATCGGACCAGGCCGGCGACGACCCTGGATATGGCTTTCACCTCGTCAGCCTCTCGGCGGATGAAACCCGCCGGATAGTGGATCCCGGCCGGCCCGGTCGGAGCCGCAACATCCTGCTGGCGGCCCTACACCTGGCCATCGGAGACTGGAACCTGGAGCACGGGTCACCGGGGCACAGGATCGGAGTCTTGGTCCAGGTCAATCTCCGACCACCGGACTGGCGCGACGAGACGGTCGGCAACTTCTCGGTGACCGCACGGGTGTCGACGAGCCGCCGGCACCGTCGCGATCGCGCCTCGGCGCTGGCAGCCATCACTGGCCAGACCACCCGCAACAAGCGCACCCGGAGCGGAATTGCCCTGATCGCAGGACTCGACCGATCCGGATTGCTGCCGTTGTGGGCCAAACAATCGCTCATCGTGCTCCAACCGCTCACCCGGAACCGGCTGATCGATACTGCAATGCTGAGCAACGTCGGGGTGCTCGACGAGGTGCCCTCATTCGGTCCCGATGCCGGGGAGACGGTCGATGTCTGGTTCTCGGCGCCCAGCCGGGCCGCCCGGAGCGTGTGCATCGGCGCCGTTACGGTCGCGGGACGGTTGCATCTCGTGTTCCGGTATCCACATCGCGTGTTCGGACCCGATGCCGCCCGAAGATTTGCCGCCTGTTATCAAGCCCAACTTCTGGGGATTGCTGGAAGCCTTCCAAGCGGGCGGTAACGAGGAACAACGTGCACCGAACGTGTGGTCCGGGTCAGGCCGCGACGGGCGCTGAGGACGGCCCGAGCAGGAGGAGCTCCGGGTTGCGGTGGGGATGCCGTCCTTGCCGACGGCGAAGAGACCGACGACAGGGTGCTTCAAATCCCGCACGCGCAGCGGACCGGCACCGCTGACACCTCGGGGTACGGAAGGCCCGGACAGGGTGGCGGCCTCAGCGCGGCAGAGAGTGAGGAGTGCCGGCCGGTAAGGGTGCTTCGATGGTGCCGTCAGCGCGATCGGCTCCGTGCCACTGCTGCGGACCGCAGCTCCGCGGCCGCACCCAACTCGAAGGGTCGACGAGCCCGGCGAACAAGCACCGGGCTGCGAAGCGCGGTCGAAATCAGGTGTTTTGTCTGGTCGCTGAAGGGGGGATAGCATTCTTGAAACGCTCTGGTCCCCGGCGTCCAACATCCTCAAGAAAGTGGGGAAGATTCCTTGGACCAAGTCACGACCCAGGGTCTGGTTGCGTCGGCGGTTGGTTTGCGCGGCGAGGACTACAGGACTGTTGCCGAGCCGCCCGGCATGAACGGCACCTGGGCCGCCATCGGGAGTTACACCGCCGATCACGAGTGCAGGCAGGGGCATGTACTTCGTGTCGAACTCGACGTCATGCACGACGAGGATGCCGACGTGCTCCTCGCGGTCGTCGTATCGTCCGCCAAGGCCGCGTTAGAGGCTCGCGGGGTCGAGGTGTGGGGGTCGGGTGGCACCCTCGCGGACCAGCCGACGTGGCTGTACCGGACGGCCCGGGATCTCGGCC
>JAUTXN010000261.1 GCA_030838045.1 Acidimicrobiaceae bacterium | reverse complement strand
GGCCAGCACGAACGCTAGTTCGAACTTGGACTTATGGACCACTCGAATGGTTGCGACCCGGGTCCGCCATGCTGTCTGATTCCCACGGCAAACGGTCGTGGAAGTCAGCTACGGCTCACTGCCAATGTCGCTCGCCAGGGCCATGGGGCCACTTGGGGGTGAGTTCCGCCAGCAGCATGGGCACCGCTCCGCCAGTGATGGGACCACCTGGGGGATCCACCAGTCTACGATGCCGCTGCCGATGCAGTTGCCACCCGGCCGGTCAGCGTCGGTGAGGGGTTCCGGGCGGTGGAGCGGCTGGCGGGCGTGGACCGAAAAACGGTCGGCCGCTATGTCACCGCCGGAGACGAATGCCTTGGTCCGCGACGGTCGGCGCTCGTTGGCCGACGCAGGTCAAGGTCAAGGCTCTTCTTCGTGCATCGTGACATACGACATGTGCCGGATGGCTCCCGCACACAGAATGCAGGTGCTGGTCCGCGAAGATGCTCGGTCAAGTGGATGCGGCGTCGTGAGCCGCGCACTCGGCTGCTCGTTCGAGCATCGTGGTTCGATCCTGACTATTTGGTGCGAGGGCAGCCGCGCTCAGGAAGTACTGCCGTGCGTCGTCGTGATTTCCGGCGCGGCACATGAGGTCTGCTGTCACAGCTGGGAGGAGGTGGTATTCGCGCATTGCCGACACGTCGAACAGCGGAAGGGCGAGTTCGAGTCCAGCTTGCGGGCCGAATGCTCGACCGACGGCGACAGCACGGTTGAGTTCCACCACCGGCGACGGGTTGATCTGTGCGAGCCCGTCGTAGAGGGCCGCTATCCGGGCCCAGTCAGTGTCAGCCGCGCGCCTGGCTCGCGCGTGACAGGCGGCGATGGCGGCTTGGAGAGCATACGGTCCGGCGGTGCCATGCAACTGGTCGATCCGATGGATGAGCGCGAGTCCGCGACGGATCAGCGTTTGGTCCCAACGCGTTCGGTCCTGATCCATCAAGAGCACTGGGTCGCCATTCGAGCCGACGCGGGCGACGAGGCGTGAAGCCTGGATCTCGATCAGCGCGAGAAGGCCGAGTGTTTCGGTGTCGTCTGGGGTCAGGTTGGCGAGCATCCGTCCCAGACGAAGTGCTTCGTCGCAGAGCTCGTTGCGGATCCAACGCTCGCCGCTCGTTGCGGCGTAGCCCTCGTTGAACACGAGATAGATGACCTCGCGAACGGCGTCGAGGCGCGCTGGGCGCTCGGTGGGACCGGGAAGTTCAAAGCGGATGTTGGCTGCTGCCAGCGTGCGTTTCGCCCGGACGATGCGTTGCGCGACCGTCGACTCCGGTGCGAGAAACGCACGGGCGACCTCTTCGGTGCTGAGGCCACAGAGCAGTCTGAGCGTTAACGCTGAGCGGGCATCGGGCGACAGGATCGGGTGGCAGGACATGAAGATCAAGCCGAGAAGATCGTCGGCGAGTTCGCCTTCGACGATGTGGCCCATGTCGATTTCGCGCTCCTCGGGCTGAGTGGCGGCTACTTGTTGATACTTGGACCGCTGGGTGTCGCGCCGTCTAATCCGATCGACGGCGAGAAACCGACTGGTTGTGTTCAACCACGCACCCGGATTGTTGGGGACGCCGTCTCGTCGCCACTTCTCCATGGCCGCGACAAAGGCGTCCTGGGCCACTTCTTCGGCGGTGTCGATGTCACCGACGAGCCTGACGAGACGGGCTACGACGCGGGGGGACTCGACCCGCCACACCGCCGCCAGCGTGGCGGGGAGGTCGGTGGTTTCGGAGACGATGGGGCGGTCGAGCGAGGGCACGAGTTACTCGAAGTCGGATACTTCGAGGACGCGACGGACGTCGACGCGGTCCGAACCGACGAGCAGAGCGAACTTGCGGGCGTGTTCGACCGCTTCCTCCAGTGAGCGGACGTCGAGGATCGCGAAGCCGGCGATTAGCTCCTTGGCCTCGGCGAACGGGCCGTCAATGACTCGCACGTTTCCGCCCGCCACCTCGACCCGGGCGCCCTCGGAGCTCGGAGCAACCCCTTCGCCGCTGAGCAGCACGCCGGACATCGACGCCTCCTGCATGTACTGGCCGATCGCAGCTTGCAGTTCCGGTGAGGGGCGGACGCCGTCCTCCATCGCCTGGGTTTGGTAGTGCATCACCATGAATCGCATCGGTCGGTCTCCTTGTTGTGAGGTCGGCTCACGGGCTGTGGCCGTGGGCTCGGGAGTAGTGCCGTTCCATGGGTCTGGAATTCGACACTGAGCGACGAGTTCAGCGATCTTTCTTGACGCGAAAGTCTTTTCGGCCTGAGTGTCGATTCTGACAGTCCCGTTCGGTAGATACGTGAGGGCCGGGCGCGGTGCCGGACCCGCGGCCAAGGAGAGATCCAATGACGACACTCATTGTCCCCAGCACCGATCCAGAAGTGACCGCGTCCGCCACCGTCTCCCGGACCCGACGGTCCCTGCTGGCCGGCGGCCTGGCGGCGGGCGTTGGTGCCGCCGTCACCAACCTTGTCGTCGCCGCCGCCGCCGAGGGTCTTGACCTGTCCCTCAAGGTTTCCGGTTCCGGTACCGCCTCGCCGCAATCCATCCCGATCGCCGGTTTCGTGAGCACGACCCTGCTCGGCGCGCTGCGCGGAATCTTGGCGGCCGGCGCAGCCCGGTGGGCTCGCCAGCCGGTGTCCCGCTTCGTCACCGTGCGGTGGCGTCGACTGCCGTACCGCTCATCCCCTCCGTCCTGGCCGCGGCCGACGGCGCCACACTGCTGGTGCTGGTAGTCACGGATGTCGCCGCCGCCGCGATCATCGTGCCGACCCTTGCCGCCCGGCTGCGCAGCCGTACCCCGGTAATGCTGAATGTTCAGGAATTTGGCACCACACGAACTCCAGGACCCCCAAGGCTACGAAGCGAGGCGGCCGATCACGCCGGATTCGACGAGAATGACGGCCCCGATGAGCACGAACACACTGGGCACAATCCAGTACCCAGAGCGTTGCACGCCGCCGATGACCTTCTCGTGCGAACCGAGCCAGGACCCGGCCAGGCACCATACGGCGACGAGCACCATGAAGACTGCGACTGCGACGAGACTCCTCGTCACTCCGATCGAGCGGAACATCGGGACATAGGCGGACACGTTGTCAGCGCCATTGGCGATCGTCACGCCGACGACCGCCGCCAGCCCGCGGGCAACAGCCGGTACCGGCGTCTCATTATGGCCCCGTGAACGTACTGCGATGACTAGGCCACGCAGCCCCAGGGTGAACGGCACCAGGCCGAGCAGACCGACCCAGTTGTCGGGCACGGTCGTCAATCCCAACGCCGCGCCAGCCGACAGCAAGACAAGCACGACGATGCCGGTGTACTGGCCGGCCCAGACCTGCCACACCTTGGGCTGGCCGCTGGCGCGGGCGGACAGGAAGAGCATGGTCAGCACGATGATGTCGTCGATGTTCGTGCCGGCGAACACCCCAGCCGCGGTGAGCACCGTGCGGATCGGGTCCAAGCAACCCAGGCTATTTGGGACGGGCCACACTGCTGACCCGTGTCGATGACTGGTGCAGCGCCGAATCGAGGTAGAGCCGCGATGAGTTCGCGAGGCTGGACACGTCGAACGGAACTAACCCCGAGGTTGAGGAGCCAGCGATGCGAGTAGTGGCGAACGAGTTCATGAGCCTGGACGGCGTCGTGCAGGCGCCGGGCGGCGCCGAGGAGGACACCGACGGAGACTTCGCCCATGGCGGTTGGTCGATTCCCTACTTCGACCCGGAGCTGATGGGCTCGGCTATCAGCGAGGGGATGAGCACGGTCGATGCCCTGCTGTTCGGCCGACGCACCTGGCAGGGGATGGCGGCGGCGTGGCCCGGGCGGGCCGGCGACCCCTACGCCGATCAGATGAACGCTCTGAAGAAATACGTGGCGTCACGGACGATGACTGAGAACGACCTGACATGGAACACGACCTTGCTGTCGCCAGACAACGCCGTCGCGGACATCGCAGCGCTGCGCGCCCATGACGGCGGCGACTTACTGATCTGGGGCAGCGCCAGTCTCGTGAAAACCCTGCTGGCCGACGGGCTGGTCGACGAGCTCAACTTGATGATCGAGCCGATCCTGCTCGGCGGCGGCAAGCGGATCTTTCCCGAGGACAGCACGGCCCGACCGCTGCGACTCGTCAAGTGCGCCACGACCGCAACCGGAGTACAGATCTGCACATACCGCTCGGCGTAGCGAACGTGGGCGCCTCGGTCCTGGAACGTGGCTGCCGTCACCCTCGTTGGACTGCGCCGGATCGAGTGGATCCCCAACACCGATCTTGGGCCAACCCGCTCAGAAGCGATGCGCTCCTTCGCCGACCCGGTAGGCCTCGCCGACCCGGACAGCGAAGCCGACATTGAGTTGTTCTGCGGTTTCGATCACAAACCGATGCACCCACAGCCGCGAGGTATATGGCGAAACCCTTGTGAAAGGTGGTTCGTGAACTTCTTTCATGAGGTCGAGAAAACCAGCCAGGCTGGTCGAGCGCGGCGTCGCACCTGCGAATCCACGGACGGATCCCATGAAGGAGATGGCCGTCTTTGTGACCGTCGTCTGATACGGGCCACACGCCGCAATCATTCGCTCGAATGCCTCGTAGAACGCGCGAACGTGCTCGGGTTTGTCCCGCAGGTGGTCCTCGATCGTCCAGGCCACCTCAGCCTGCCGGCAGCAATGAACGCTGCACCGAAACCCGGTGGGTCCGACCGAGATACTTCATGACCAGGTTGCGCACGACGACGGCTCCGCCTTGATGTTCTGACGCCCCGTCACGTCGTCAGCCACCTCGGGCGGCCCGACGCCGCCTGGGTGGCGCTGGGAGGCGACGCCGTCCGTCTGGACAACATGGGATGCGATCCGGCCGAACGTACACCGCGACGCCGGACCCCGGCGGGACGAGTCAGGCCGCCGCCCGACCCCCGGAAAAGGCGTTTTCGCCCCGCTTTGGAAGCGAGTCACAGCCGGGCATGCCAGTATTCGCCGGTGCACCCAAGGCAGACAGGGGTCCTCCACACGGTGGCGCTCATGCCGCAGGAACCTTGTCAGTGACCCGCGACGAGAGACCGTCCGCCCCGCCCGGATCCACCCCGCGAGTTGCGGCAGTCACCCGCCTCAGGCGACTGGCCACCCGTCGTGCCCGCCAAGCGCTGTATCGCCGGGCACGGCGATGGCAGGGTCGGCCGCCCGTGGTCTCGCGGCATTGGGTACCGTCCCCACCGGATTTCGTTGGCGTTGGTGTCCAGCGGGCGGGAACCTCATGGTGGTTCAGCCTGCTCGAGGCTCATCCTCAGGTCCATCGCCTCGCCTCGGCGACCAAGGAACTCCACTACTTCGACCCCTTCTGTCTCGGGGAGTTCGCCGCGGCCGACATCGTCGGCTATCACGACAAGTTTCGCCGGCCACCGGGTCGGCTCTGTGGTGAATGGACGCCGCGGTACATGTTCGATCCGTGGACACCGGCGCTCCTCGAGCGGGCCGCTCCCGACGCCAAGATTCTGGTGATGCTCCGCGACCCCGTGGCACGGCTGTACTCCGGGCTCACGCACGCCATCGAGCGAGGAAAGCCGGTCGATGCCGACACCATCCACAATGCGGTGAGTCGCGGTCTGTACCACGGGCAGCTGACCCGGCTGCTCAAGCATTTTCCCCGCGACCAGGTCCTCGTCCTGCAGTTCGAGCGCTGCCTCTCCGAGCCGCAGTCGATGCTGCGGCGGACTCAGGAGTTCTTGGGACTGCATGAGCAGCTGCCCGCCAACCGGCTGACCCGGCCCGTCAATCGGGCAACCATCGAGGCGCTCACGCTGAGCCGCGACCTCCTCGCAGAGGTGACCGAGCTGTATGAGCCGGATGGTTTGGCCCTGACGGCCGCGTTTCCGGAAATCGACTTGCGCCTGTGGCCGAACTTCGCTCACCTCCGCGGGCCCGACTGACCGAGGTCACACTCCGGCAACCCGAACTCACCGGGTCGTTTTGGCCGCCGACTCGACACCAATCCGATGAGTCCGCTCGGGCTGAGGCGTCAGAGCATTGACCAAGTTCGAGTACTACGACAAGGAGCCAGTATGCCGACACGAGAGACTGCCCCCATTGGAGCCCCATGCTGGGTCGACCTGATGACCTCCGACGTCGAGCGCAGCCGGGCGTTCTACTGCGAACTGTTCGGGTGGGCGGCGCAGGAACCAAACGAGGACTTCGGCGGCTACTTCAACTTCGCCAAGGATGGGGACGTGGTGGCCGGATGCATGGCCAGCCAGCCTGACTCGGGCCTGCCGGACGTCTGGTCGGTGTATCTGGCGACCGATGACGCGGCAAAGACTGTTGGCGCCGCCGTAGGCAACGGAGGGCAGGTCCACGTCGCGGCCATGGACGTTGGCGACCTTGGCGCCATGGGTCTCGTCACCGATACCACCGGCGCTGCGATTGGCGTATGGCAGCCGGGCCGGCACACAGGTTTCGGGATCATCGGGGAGCCCGGTAGCCCGAGCTGGTTCGAGTTGCACACCCGGGACTACGAGGGTGCACTCGGGTTCTACCGCAACGTGTTCCGGTGGGATACCCATGTCGTGAGCGACACGCCGGGATTCCGCTACACGACCTTGGTGCACGACGAGAGCTGGCTGGCCGGGATCATGGACGCGTCGGGCTTGCTGGCCGACGGTGTTTCCGACCACTGGTCGGTGTACTTCGGAGTCGAGGACACCGACGCCGCACTGGCCAAGATCGTCGACCTTGGCGGCTCGGTCGTGCTGCCCGCCGAGGACTCGCCGTACGGCCGGTTGGCAACGGCAGCCGACTCGACGGGCGCGACCTTCAAGCTTGTCGCCATGTGACGCTGACCTCAAGGCCGATCACAATCGTGCCCGGCCCCTGAACCGGGCCCGGAACCGGGCCCGGAGCTCGTGCCCTGCTCGGTCTCCGAACGTGGCACCCTCGTCGTATGGCTGAACAGAGCACATTCCATCGCGTCGGCGAGCCGGGGGGACCGTCGGCAACGGTCGCCGCTCAGGCAATCCACATTCCGGGACTCAACGGAGAGCCCCTTCCGGCCCATCTGCTCGACGCCGGATCCGAGTCGACCGAGGTCGAGTTGCTCCGAGCTATCTGTGCCGGCATCGGGGTCAAGTGGGGACACGACGAGCAGGGGTGGTGGGCGGTCGTACCCGGTTGATCGAGCACCCCGAGCACCCCGAGCACCCCGAGCACCCCGAGCACCAGGGCCCGCCGGCCCGACAGACGACCGCCCAAGGCTGAGGCTTCACGCCCAAGGGTTCCGGTCGGGACGTCGTGGTAGGTACCCGGCTCGACCAGCACATTGAACAGCCGCCGGGGTGGGCGAAGAGCGGCGAGCGTCCTCCTACCGCCTCCTGTTCGGCGCGCCATCCGCGGCGCTGAGTACGGGAAATTTCCGACGGCACCGAGTATGTTTCCCGGCGTACGATCAAGGACATAACCGCCAAAAGGTCCGCTGGCGCTCCGCCGCTCAACAACGTTCTACGTGCCAGCACACGTCCATCTGTGGGGACCTTGGCAGCGACATCCAGGGGGACGTCGTCGTTCGCTCTACGCCACGAACAGACAGTTGCTACGCCGGTGTACCTCACATCTATGAACTTCGAGCGCGGAGCTCCTCGACCCGAGAGCCGCGATGAAACTCACATCTTCCCGCTGCCGAACTCGCTGCCGCCGCAGCGCGCTTGCCGTCGTGTCATTGTCCACAGTCTGGACGCTTGTCGCGGTCCTGATTGTCATCGACCCCGCAGCGGCTAGCAACGCGGCTGCGACCGTGCTCACCGCCTTTCCGGCGACACCTCCGGCCAAGATCTGCGGGGTGAAGGCCGTTCTGAACGGGCCTGCAAGGGCACCCTTGGGCTTTGGCGTGGTGCCAGCAGGAGACAACAGCGGAGTGAACTGGCGCCAACCAGGCGCCCTCTTCTGGTTTGCGCCGGGAACGCACACGCTCGGTGGCCTCCCGTTCAGCCAGATCGAGGCGCCGGCCAACTCCGTCTTCCTGGGTGCGCCCGGAGCGATCATCGACGGGCAGGGGATCAACCAGTACGCGTTCACCCAGACGGCCTCGAACGTCAGTATCCTCCAGCTGACGGTCCAGAACTTCGTGCCTGGCCTGGACAATGGCGTAGTGAATCACGACAGTGGCGCCAACTGGACCATCCAGTACAACACCATCACCAACAACGGCGGAGCGGGCGTCATGGTTGGCCCAGGTGACGTGGTCTCCTATAACTGCCTCAAGTCGAACAGCCAGTACGGGTTCAATGCCTTCCATCCCGGTGGCAACTCCAACATCACTATCGACCACAACGAGATCACCGGGAACAACACGGGCAACTGGGACGTCGTCATTCCCGGTTGCGGATGCGTGGGAGGCGGAAAGGTCTGGAACACGACCAACGGCCCGATCACGAACAACTGGGTCCACAACAACGTTGGGCCTGGAATCTGGGTCGACACGGACAACGCCGGGATTCTGATCGACGGCAACTTCATCGCCGACAACGATGAGGAAGCGATTATCTACGAGATCAGCTACAACGCCCAGATCACGAACAACAACATTCTCCGGAACGCCTATGTGAAGGACCGCAGCTTTGCGTCCCAGAACTCGACGTTTCCCGTCGGTTCGATCTATATCTCCAACTCAGGCGGCGACGATCGGGTCGACAATGGTCTGTACTCGACCTTCACCATCGCCGGCAACAACCTGACGGACAACTGGGGGGGCGTGACTCTCTGGGAGGACGCCAATCGATTCTGCGGCGCCGATATCATCTCTACCTTTTGTACGCTCGGCAGCCCCGCGACCGCGAACGTGCTCACGTGCGCGCCGGTCGTCATCAACCTTCAGGCCAACCCGGGCGACTGCCGCTGGAAGACGCAGAACGTGTCGGTTCACGACAACCTGTTCAACTTCAAGCGCACGGCTGTCGGGTGCACGAACGCGGGGTGCGGGGAGCAAGCCATCCTGGCCAACTCGGGGACCGCCCCCCTGTGGTCGCCATTCATGGGGAACGGTATCGATACGGCCATCACGACCCAGCAGAACAACTCCTTTGCCAACAACATCTACACCGGCGATTGGAAATTCGCCTGGGCAGCACGAATACGATGACGTTCAGCCAGTGGCAGGGCCCACCTCCGAGCCAGGACGCTGGGAGCACCCTGAACGGCGTCAGCCTCCCGCCCCCTCCGGCCGGCAACGCCCTTGACGCGGACACTGCCACCCTCGAGGGGTCGATCGGCCACTGGATTCCGTGGTTCTCGGCCGCAGTCACCCAGAACGCATCGAAGGCAGAAGCCGGCACCCACAGCCTCAAGGTCCAGATCACGGCGCCGAACGGATGGGGCGTCCAACTCAACAACTCGCCCGGATTCATCACAACGCCGGGCTCCAAGACGATCCGGTTCTGGGGCATGTCCACCGTCAAGAATTTGGGAGCAAACCTGGAGGCCCAATGGCGCGACGGTGCGGGCAATGTGCTCGCCACGAGCAGCGCATCCATCGGCGCGTTGACCGGGACCTGGCAGCAGGCGAGCGCCGCGGCGAACGCGCCAGCCGGAACCGCCTTCGTCACGGTGACGTTCACCGGCACGACGGGAGTGCTGGGCAACACGCTCTTCCTCGACGAGATCTACGTCGGGGCATAGCCAGAGGTCTACAAGTCGGAGGGCAGTCCGAGGGAGAGCCGAAAGGGTCAATTTGGCCCAAACCCTCTTTTGTGGCTGCCGCGGTTGAAGTTGTCGACCGGTATGTCTACTGTGGCCGAATAGGCCTCGGCAGTTCATCGCTGAACCGCGGCGGTCCGGTGGAGCGCTATCCGTCGCCATTTCTAGGGGGCCCTTCCCATGATCCGCAGATCGAGACTCGCCTGTATTGGCATAATCTAGGCCGCGACCAGCCTTTTGACGGCCTTCGCCGGCGGCGGTGCAATCGGTACGGCTGCGGCTGCGTCGCTCAACGCCCGAGCTGCCCGCGCCGCGTCGGCCCAGCTGGCCACGAAAGCCTCGACCGCGACGTCCGGTTTTCCGGTGTCGCCGCCGGCTCGGGTGTGTGGCGATGCGTCGTTGTTGTCGGGTCCGGCCGCCCAGCCCCCGGGGTCGGTGCGCGTCGACCCGGGCCAGGATCTGTATGGGGCCACGTTGG
>JAUTXN010000259.1 GCA_030838045.1 Acidimicrobiaceae bacterium | reverse complement strand
GCATCCAGGTCATCACCCGCAAGGCGTACGGCGGCGCCTATGTCGTCATGAACTCCAAGTCCATCGGCGCCGACCTGGCCTATGCCTGGCCGTCGGCCGAGCTCGCAGTCATGGGTCCAGAGGGAGCGGTCGAGATCCTGTACCGCCGTGAGCTGGCCGAGGCCGCCGACCCCGCGGCGCGCCGTCACGAGCTGGCCGAGGAGTACACCGAGCGCTACGCCAACCCCTACCTGGCGGCCGAGCGGGGCTACATCGACGACGTGATCGACCCCGCCGACACCCGGGCGGTCCTGGCCCGCAGCCTCGACCTCCTGCGCACCAAACGGGAGGAACGACCCCGCCGCAAGCACGGCAACGTCCCCCTGTGAGGGACCCGAGCGACGAGGAAATGGCCGCCATCATGGTCGCGGTCGAGATGCTGTGGCCCCGCCCGGCGCCCGAGCCCGCACCCACCGAAGAGGTCTCCAACCGCTGGCGGTTCTCAGGACGATGGTGGGCCCGCCCGTCGCCTGCCCGCCGGGAGCGGCCCTGGCTGCGATAAGCCTAGAGGGTGGGGAAAACGTGGCGTTGGAGCTGACGACCGTCTCGGACGACGAAGCCGTCTTCTTTGACGGGCCCGAGCGCACTGCGCTGACCGCCCTCAATCCCGACACGGCCTATACCCACGAGGGCATCGAGTTCCGCACCCTTTCCCGACCGCCGGGTGAACGCCTGGCGACGATCACCACCGTCAACGACCTTCATTTCGGTGAGACCGAATGCGGCCGCCTGGACATCCCGGGTCTCGAGATCGGGCCGGTCCTGCGCCGTGAACCAGGCGAAGACCCCTACCCCGACGTCATGAATCGAGCCGCGGTCGCTGAGATGGCGGCCGTCTCGCCCGACGCGGTGATTGCCAAGGGCGACCTCACCGACGCCAGCCGACCGGACGAGATGGACGACTTCATCGACCTCTACGAAGGCGCGTTCGGCGCCCGGTTGTGGTGGGTGCGGGGCAACCACGACACGGGTTTCGAGACCGCCGGTCCCCGCCAGGTGCAACTGCCCGGCGTGACCTTGGCGATCGTCGACACCGCGGTTGATGGCCTGGCCAGCGGGCGCCTCGACTTCGGGCAGTTGCGCTGGTTGGACCAGGTCGGCGCCGACGCCGACCGGCCGGTTTTGGTCTTCGGCCACCACCACTGCTGGAAGCCGGGGTCACGGGTCCGACCGGACACGTATTTCGGCCTGCACCCCGACGATTCCGAGGAGTTGGTCGCGGTGTTCGCCCGCCGCCCGGCCCTGGTCGGGTACTTCGCGGGCCACACCCATCGCAACCGGGTACGCCGTTTCCCCGAGACAGGCGACGTCCCATGGGTCGAGGTCGCGTGCGTCAAGGACTTCCCCGGGACCTGGGCCGAGTACCGAGTATTCGAGGGCGGCATACTCCAGATCAGCCATCGCATATCCACACCCGACGCATTGGCGTGGAGCGAGCGATGCCGGACCATGGCGTTCGGCTATTACCCGGCGTACGCCTTCGGTCAGCTCAGCGACCGGTGCTTTCCCGTGTCGAACGGCGGCTGATCAGCAGGAGAGTGTCCTCGCGTGTCCTCCTGTGTGAACGTGGTCCCGCCCGGACCGGTTGGGCCGCCCCAGGGAACGTTCCCCGCCCCGGGAGACAACCGCCGCCCGCCCATGGTCTCCCTCGGTGTCGACCATCTCCTCTTGGTTGAGCAGCGCTTTCGAACGATGGCTGCCCTCCGGCCCTTGGAATAGGGCCGAAGGTCTCTGCCCTGGCGGACGGGCATCCCGCCATAGTGAGTCGGCGAGACGAGAGACATGCCCTGTGGCGTTGGCGATCGAGCGGCGCGCGTCGAAAGGAATCTGATGACTGTTTTGGTGACCGAGGAGCGAGTCCTTACGGAGCCGGCGTTCGCGCCGGCGGCTCGGACCGTTGACGCGACGAAGATCTACGGCAAGGACCAGACCGAGGTGCGCGCGCTCGACGGGGTGACAGTCGAATTCGCACGAGGTGCGATGACCGCGATCATGGGCCCATCGGGGTCGGGGAAGTCGACCCTGCTGCACTGCATCGCCGGGCTCGACACACTGACCGCGGGGCAGGCCTTCATCGGCGACGCCGATCTGAGCACCCTCGGTGACAACGCCCTCACGATTCTGCGCCGAGATCACGTCGGGTTCGTCTTCCAGGCTTACAACCTGGTGACCACCCTGACCGCCGACGAGAACATTCGCCTGCCCCTCCTGCTGGCCGGGAAAAAGGGGGACACCGCCTGGATCGCCAAGGTCGTGGACACCTTGGGCATCGCCGACCGGCTTCAGCATCACCCATCCGAGTTGTCCGGCGGCCAGCAGCAGCGGGTGGCCGTCGCCCGGGCGCTCGCCAGTAAGCCGGAGATCATCTTCGCCGACGAGCCGACCGGCAACCTCGACTCCCGGGCCGGCGCTGAGGTTCTGGGCTTCATGCGCCGGGCCGTGGACGACATGTCCCAGACGATCGTCATGGTGACCCATGACCCGGTGGCCGCCAGTCACGCCGATCGGATCGTGTTCCTGGCCGACGGCAAGATCGTCGACGAGATGTACCACCCGACCGCGGCGCTGGTCTTGGAGCGCATGAAGCGGTTCGGGGACTGACGGACCATGCTTCGGACCGCGCTCAAAAGCCTTCTCGCCCACCGGACCCGTCTGTTTGCTACTGCCTTGGCGGTGACGCTCGGCGTCTCATTCATGGCTGGGACCCTCGTCCTCACCGACACGGTCAGCAGGACCTTCAACGGGCTGTTCGACAACGTCTACAGCGGGACGTCCGCCGTGGTCCGAGCCAAAGCGGCTTTCAATGGCGGCGCGAACGCCGGCGAGCAACGAGGCCGGGTCGACGCGTCACTGGTCGACGCCCTCCGCGGAGTCAATGGCGTCGCGGAGGTCGAGGGGACCATTCTCGGCTTCGCCCGCTTGGTCGCCAAGGACGGCCAGGCGATCGGCAACCCTGCCGCCGGGGCCCCGACGTTCGGGGGTAACTGGACCGACAGCAAGAGGCTCAACTCGTTCACCCTGGTCGCTGGACGGCCGCCCGCCACCGCCGACGAAATGGTCATCGACAAGAAGAGCGCCCGAGACGGCCATCTGGTGGTCGGCGACACCACGACCGTGCTGGTGCAAGGGCCACCGCAGCGGATGCTGATCACCGGGATTGTTCGCTTCGGCAGCTCCGACAGTCCGGGGGGCGCCTCGGTGGCCCTGTTCACCCGTTCGACTGCGCAGACCCTCGTCGCCGAACCGGGGAAGTACGACTCCATCTCGCTGGTCGCCAAGGCGGGCGTCACCCAGCAGCAACTGGTACAGAACCTGCGCGCCGCTCTACCCGCCAGGATCGAAGCCGTCACTGGAAAGCAGGTAACCAAAGAGGCCCAGACGCAGATCGGCACGATGGTGGGCACATTCACCACGTTCATGCTCGTTTTCGCCGTTGTGGCCTTGCTGGTGGGCTCGTTCATGATCTTCAACGCCTTCTCCATCACCGTCGCCCAGCGGACCCGCGAGAACGGACTCCTGCGGGCGCTGGGTGCCACCCGACGACAGGTGCTCTCCTCGGTCCTTCTTGAGGCGCTTGCGGTCGGTTTGGTTTCTTCGTTGGTTGGCCTGGCCCTCGGTGTCGCCGTCGCCGCCGGCCTGAAATGGCTTCTCGGCGCCGTCGGCATTGATCTCCCCGCCGGGGGGATCGTGTTCGCCGCCCGCACCGTCGTCATCGCCCTCGTCGCCGGTATCGGCGTCACCGTGGTGGCCGCCGTCTCCCCGGCCCGCAAGGCCTCCAAGGTCGCGCCCATCGCGGCTATGCACGGCACGGTCGCCACCGGCTCCGGCTATGGCTCGAAGAAGCGGGTGCTCGTCGGCTGTGCAGTCCTGGTTTGCGGGGTCGCGGCTCTGTTGTTCGGCCTCCTGGGCCATCTCAAGAGCCCGGTGCTGATCATCGGGCTCGGCGCCACAGTCGTATTCTTCGCGGTGGCCATACTCGGCCGGACCGTTTCGCTGCCCTTGAGCCGGATCCTGGCGGCGCCGTTGCCCCGACTACGTGGCGCCCCGGGCATCCTCGCCCGGCGGAACGCGATGCGAAACCCGAAGCGAACGGCGGCGACCGCCTCGGCGCTGATGATCTGCGTCGGCCTGGTCGGGTCCATCACCATCTTCGCCTCCTCCGCCCGAGCGACGATCAACTCGGTGGTCGACTCGTCCTTCACTGGAGATTTCATCATCAACTCCGGAGCAGGCCTGGCCGGCGGAGTCGACCCGGGGCTGGCGCGGCGACTCAACCAGCTTCCACAGGTGGCCTCGGCCAGCGGTTTGCGGCTCGGATCGGCCCAGGTGGACGGCAGCGTCGTTCAGCTCGGCGGGGTCGACCCGCGCCTGGCGTTCGACATCATCGACGTCAAGCCGCTCCAAGGAAGCAGGAGTGACCTCGGCCGAGACGCCATCGCCGTGTACAGCAATGTGGCCGCCGACAAACACCTCAAGATCGGCGACCGCATCCCCGTCGTCTTCAAAGACACCGGCCCTCAGTCGCTGCGGGTGGCGCTCATCTACGGGTCCAACCAGCTGGCTGGCAACTACTTCCTCGGGATGAGCGCCTACCAGGCCAACTTCACGAATCAATACGACTCCTACGTCTTCGTCAAGAAGGCTCCCGGAGCCTCAGCCGCCGCCGCCGTTGCCGCGGTCAAGCGAGTCGCCGTCGATTACCCCGGTGCCACAGTGCTCGACCAGACCCAGTTCAAGACGCAGACCGCACAGCCGATCAACCAGCTGCTGGGGCTCGTCTATGCCCTCCTCGCGCTGGCCGTGATCATTGCTCTCCTCGGCATCGGCAACACCCTGGCTCTGTCCATCTTCGAACGTACCCAGGAGCTGGGCCTGTTACGAGCGGTCGGCATGACCCGCAGCCAGCTCCGCTCGACCATCCGATGGGAGTCAGTCATCATCGCCCTCCAAGGCACCGTCCTTGGGCTGCTCATCGGGATGTTCTTCGGATGGACCCTCGTCACCGCCCTGAACCGGCACGCCACCAGCGTCTTCAGCATCCCGTACACCACCCTGGCTGTGGTCGTCGTCCTGGCGGCTGTCGCCGGCGTCGCCGCCGCCATCCTCCCCGCCCGCCGAGCCGCCAAACTGAACGTCCTGCGCGCCGTGGTCATGGCATGAAGTCGCCACGCTGGTCATGAAAGTCCTGGTACGAATGTGGCCATCGCCACCAAGGGGGTGACCTTCGGCCCTGACGGTCGAAGGTCCCGGCCCGTACGGTGAAGCTATGACAATGGTTGATTCACCCGGAGCCGTGGTCGCCGGTGGTGGCCCGGATCTCCTTGAGCGGTACCTGCCCGTCTACGACGTGGTGATCACCGAGCACTTGGCGGTCGACGCCGACACCGGGGCCACCTTCCGGGCGGCCAAGGAACTCGACTTTCTCACCGTCCGCTCCCCGCTGCTGACCGCATCGATGTTCGTGCGCGCCTTGCCCGCCCGGCTCCGGGGCCACGCCGCAGCGCCGCCGGCAGAGCTTCACCTGGCGGGGGACTCACCGGGCCTGCCGGATGGCTTCACCTCGAAGACATGACGGGCCGGGAGGTGGTATTCGGGGCGATCGGAAAGTTCTGGAAGGCCGACATCGAGTGGCGAGACGTGCCCGTCGAGCGGTTTGCGATGTTCCAGGAGCCTGGCTGGGGGAAGATCGCCTGCCACCTTCTGGTCCGTCCCGACGGTCCCGACCGGGCCATGCTGACCTACGAGTGCCGTACCGGAACCACCGACTCCGGCGCCCGGCGAATGCTGGCCCGCTACTGGTGGCTGATTCGTCCATTCGTCGGCCACATCATGCGCGCCACGCTGCGTACGATCAGCGCTGACGCCGTGCGGGCGAGGTGTGGCACGCCGTAGTCCTTGGGGATCTCGCGACTGTCGAATTCCACACACCCGTGCACCGGCCCTCTTCGGTTGACCCTCCGAGGTTTTCCCCCACCTGTGGATAACCGTGGGGAAAATAGGGGGAATCAGGTCACCAAGCTGTGGATCATTCCCACCTCTGGTCGTGTTCAAACCAAGAAATTCGTCAATCCGGATGTTTTTGGACAGAACGGCGGCCCGCGGACCGCCCGCTCCTGCGCCGCTTGTCGAGCAGCAGGGAGCCTTCGAACACAAAGGCGACGGCCAAGGCGATGGCGATGCCGAGGGCGAGCCATTCGGTTCCGCTCATGGTCGACGACCAGTCGCTCAGGCTCGAACCGGGGCCGGCCGCCACGACGACGACGGCCGCGGCGGCGAAGCCAACGTTGCGCACCAGTGTCGTCCGGCCGACCGGCGCCGAATGGACCTGGCCGAAGCACCGGCAGTCGGGTTGGTGTCCCCGGGCCAGGCTCATGCTGATACCTGTGATGAACAGGCCCAGCAACACCAGTGCGGCCATCCCACCGGCTACCGCGCTGGCCGTCAGGATCAACGCCACGGCGACGCCCAACTCTGCGAAGGGCAGCACCGCCGCGACCGGGGCCACCAGTGGCGA
>JAUTXN010000247.1 GCA_030838045.1 Acidimicrobiaceae bacterium | reverse complement strand
TTAGCTGGGCCGTTTGGCGAACGATTCCCGTGCGGTGTAGTAGGCGACGGTGGCCGCCGCGATGGCGACACCCAACGTGGCCACCGCCTGGTCGAGGCGGGCCAGCCCGGGACCGCTCTGCGAGATGAGCACGATGGTACGGATGAGGCCGTAGCAGGCGATGATGATGGCCAACCCTGAGTCCACCGCCAGCAACTTCGGTCGGGGGAAACCTCCGGGCGGGTCGAATGTCAGCAAGAGCAAGGCTGCCGCGATCCCCAGCAGTGCGATGTCGCCGACATCGACGGTGTCGGTCAGGTTGAGGAGCCGGCCCCGAAATCCCGCCGTGCCCGGATCGACCAGGAACCCGAAGAAGCCTGCGACGATGGCAAAACCCACCGCCGCGATCAAACCACTGGCCGCCAAGGTGGATGCATCGGCCATGAGCCCTCGCATGCCGCTCGCCGGTCGAGGGTCTGGTCCAGATGGATACGCCCCGGGAATCGTCATGCGACGAGTCTCGCGCGTCGCCGCAAGCCGAGGGCGGTCTGCTATGACCTCGGGTATGGCCGGTCACACCATCACGATCACCCCGTCGGACCTCCACGTCGAGGTCGTCGTCAACGCCACGTTGGTGGCCGAGAGCGACCACCCCGTGCTGCTGCATGAGACCGGCCTCCCGACGCGCTACTACCTGCCTCGCGAGGACGTCCGCGTCGAGTGGTTGCGGCCGACCACCTTTCATACGACCTGTCCGTTCAAGGGGGAAGCGTCGTACTGGACCCTCGAACTCGACGGCGAGGCGTTCGACGGCATCGTGTGGAGTTACGAGACGCCCATCGCAGGGGCCGAGGACATCGCCGGGCTCATGTGCTTCTACCCCGATCGAGTCGACATGAAGGTGGGCTCGACCGACTGAGGGCAACGTATCCTCGTCGTTGTGGAACCAGCCCGCCGCTACCTCATCCGGACCTTCGGGTGCCAGATGAACGAGCACGACTCGGAGCGGCTGGCCGGGCTGCTCGAATCTGACGGGATGGTGGCGACCGACCGTCTCGATGACGCCGACGTGGTCGTCCTCAATACCTGCTGCATCCGGGAGAACGCCGACAACAAGCTGTACGGCAACCTGGGCATGTTGAAGGCGGCGAAGGTTGACCGGCCCGACTTGCAGATCGCGGTGGCCGGCTGCCTGGCCCAGAAGGACCGGGACCTGATCCAGCGCCGCGCTCCCTGGGTCGACGCCGTGTGGGGCACGCACAACGTCGCCCGGGCGGCCGAGTTGCTCCAACAGGCGCGCGTCGAGGGGCCGGTAATGGAGATCTGGGACGCGGCGTCCCTCGACGACGACTCGATGTTCCCCTCCGCCCTGCCCGTGCGGCGCGAACTCGGCCACGCCGCTTGGGTCACAATCCAGATCGGTTGCGACAACAGCTGCGCCTTTTGCATCGTTCCCTCGGTGCGGGGCGTCGAGATCAGCCGCCCCTTCGGCCAGGTGGTGGCCGAGGTGGCGGCCCTGGCCGAGGCCGGGACCGTCGAGGTCACCCTCCTCGGGCAGAACGTCAACTCCTACGGACGCGATCTGACCTCGGCGCTGCGGACCGATCCGGAGTGGCGGTCCGCAACCCCGCGCACCGGTTCGGCGTGGACGGCCGACGACCACCCCCGAGCCCGGCCCATCTTCGGCGACCTGCTGCGAGCAGTGGCCCAGGTCGAAGGTATCCGCCGGGTGCGGTTCACCAGCCCGCATCCGAAGGACCTGCGCCCCGACATCATCGCCGCCATGGCAGGCGAGGAGGCGGTGTGCCCCCACCTTCATCTTCCGCTGCAGTCCGGCAGTGACCGCACCCTGGCGGCCATGCACCGCGGCTACACCGCCGAGCGGTACCTGGGGCGCCTGGCGGAGGCCCGCGCCGCGGTCGACGACCTGGCGGTGACGACCGACCTGATCGTGGGTTTCCCCGGTGAGACCGACGACGACTTCGAGCGGACCCTCGAGGTGGTCGCCGAGGCCCAGTTCGACAGCGCCTACACCTTCATTTATTCGCCCCGCCCCGGCACCGAGGCGGCCGAGCGGTCCGAGGACTTCGTCCCGGCCGAGGTGATCGCCGAGCGCTTCGCCCGGCTGCGGATCGTGGTCGAACGCTCGGCTCTGGCCAAGCACGAGGCGCGCGCCGGTCGGGTCGAGGAAATCCTGATCGAGGGCCCGAGCAAGCGTGATCCCGATGTGGTGAGCGGGCGCACCGGCCAGAACAAGCTGGTGCACCTGAAAGTGGACCAGGTCCTGCCCGCGGGTACCTTCGTCACGGCCCGGATCACCCGGGGGGCGCCCCACTTCCTTGTCGGTGAACTGGTCGAAGTCACTGCCCGGCCCCGTCACCGGACGCGTATCCCCGTGGTGGCGGTCTGACCGACCTGCCGTACCCCCATCTGGCACTGGTCGGCTGCACGGCATCGGGGAAGTCGGCGGTGGCCATGGCCGTGGCGCGGGGCCTGACCGCCGACGGTGCGGGCCCACCCGTCGAGGTGCTCTGCGTCGACTCCATGCAGGTCTACCGGGGTATGGACATCGGCACGGCCAAACCGTCGGCGGCCGACCGGGCGGCAGTTCCCCACCACCTGCTCGACCTGGTGGCGCCGGGCGAGGACTTCACCGTGGCCCGTTACCAGGCGGCGGCGCAGGCGGCCCTGGCGGGGATCGAAGCCCGTGGATCGCGGGCGTTGCTGGTCGGCGGCACGGGGCTGTACTTCCAGGCGGTGGTCGACCGCTTCACGCCACCGGGTCGCTACCCCGAGGTTCGAGCCGAGTTGGAAGCCGAGCCCGACACCGTCGCCCTGCATCGACGCCTGCACGAAATTGACCCGCTTGCGGCGTCGCGGATGCTTCCGTCCAATCGCCGCCGGGTCGTACGGGCCCTCGAGGTGTCATTGGGCAGCGGGCACCCTTTCTCCACCTTCGGACCCGGCATCGCGACGTTTCCCCCCACCCGGTTCCGTATCGCCGGGCTGTGGTTGCCTCGAGGCGTGGTCGGCGGGCGCATCGAAGAGCGATTTCGGACCATGCTGGAGTCGGGCCTGGTCGGCGAGGTGGGGCGGCTGGCGGCTCGGGCGGGCGGCATGTCCCGTACCGCCCGCCAGGCGCTCGGTTACCGCGAGGTGCTGGCCCATCTCGAGGAGGGGGCGCCCATGGCGGCGGCCGCGGCTGATGCGGTGCGGCGGACCAAGGCGTTCGCCCGGCGTCAGCGGGTCTGGTGGCGCCGGGACCCTCGGATCACGTGGTACGGGGCGGCGGAGAATCCACTCGCCGTTGTCCCCGCCCTGCTGGGAGACTGGAAGCGACCATGACGACTCTCACACTCGCCAAGCACCACGGGTTGGGCAACGACTTCCTGATCCTGCTCGACCTCGACTCGTCGTCGCCGATCGATGCCGTTCGGGCCCGGGCCCTGTGCGACCGGCACCGGGGAGTGGGCGCCGACGGGATCATCCGGGCGACCCGGGGGGCCGCCGGCGTGGCCGCGCTCAGTTTCGAGTTGCGCAATGCCGACGGCAGCCCGGCCGAGATGTCGGGCAACGGCATGCGCTGCTTGGCCCAGGCGGCCCTCGACGCGGGGCTGGTGGAAGCGGGCCAGCCGTTCGTGGTCGAGACCGGCGCCGGTCTGCGGACCGTGACCATCACCGTGCGACCGGGCGACGGTCCGACACGGGCCTGGGCGTCGGTCGAGATGGGCCAGGCGAAGGTCGGTGGCGGTGGTGGCGGCGGCGGTGGTGGCGGCGGTGGCGGCGGCGACGGCGAGCGGTGCAATGTGGGCCACGGCCAGCTCCGGGTCGACATGGGCAACCCCCACCTGGTGGTGCTCGGCCCCGACCCCGCCTTGGTCGCGGTGGGCGAGCTGGGGCCGGCGCTCGAGAACAGCGTGCCGGGCGGCCAGAACGTGGAGTTCGTCACCCTCGGGCCGGGACCCGACGAGATCACGATGCGGGTGTGGGAGCGCGGTGTCGGCGAGACCGCAGCCTGCGGGACCGGCGCCTGCGCGGCCGCGGTTGCGCTGTCGCATTGGGGCAGGGTCGGGCGCCGGGTCACGGTGCACCAGCCCGGAGGCGACGCTGACGTGGAGCTTCGAGCGGATGGCACGGTGGTCCTGTCCGGGCCCACGGAACGCGTGGCCGTGTGCCTGGTCGAGTTCGATGCCGCCAGGCTCGGCGCTGGGATTCCCGCATGAGCCTGATCGAACGGAGTTTTCGGGAAAAGATCGTCCTGGTCGGCGTGGCGCTCGGCGGGGCCTCGCTCGCCGATACCGAAGATCACCTCGACGAGCTGGCCTTGTTGGTCGACACGGCGGGCGCCGACGAGATGGCCCGGATCGTGCAGCGCCGCGACTCGGCTGACCCGGCCACCCTGATCGGCTCCGGCAAGGCGGCCGAGCTGCGTGAGTTGGCGCTGGCGGTCGATGCCGACACCGTCGTCTTCGATGCCGAGTTGACGCCCGCCCAGTCCCGCAACCTGGAGAAGATCCTGGGCCGCACGGCCATCGACCGCACCGCCGTGATCCTCGACATCTTCGCCCAGAACGCCCGCACCCGGGAGGGCAAGGCCCAGGTCGAACTGGCGCAGTTGCGTTACCGGCTTCCTCGGCTGCGGGGCAAGGGCAAGGCCCTGTCGCAGCAGGCGGGCGGTATCGGCACGAGGGGGCCGGGCGAGACCCAGTTGGAGGTCGACCGCCGGCGCCTGCTGCGACGCATGACGAAGCTGGAGTCCGAGCTCAAGTCGGTCACCCGGACCCGTCGGGTGCAGCTCAAGGCCCGGGCCCGCAGCCGGCTGTCGACGGTGTCGCTGGTGGGTTACACCAACGCCGGCAAGTCCACCTTGCTCAACCATTTGACCAACGCCGGGGTGCTGGTCGAGGACCGGCTGTTCGCCACCCTCGACCCGCGTACCCGTCGCCTGGCGCTGAGCGGCGGCGAGTCGGTGCTGCTGTCCGACACCGTCGGGTTCGTGCGCAAGTTGCCCCACCAACTGATCGAGGCGTTCCGGAGCACGCTGGAGGTGGTCAACGAGTCCGACCTGTTGGTCCACGTGGTCGACAGCTCGGCTGCCAGTCCCGTGGGGCAGATCGAGGCGGTGCGCACGGTGTTGGCCGAGATCGGGGCGGGTGAGGTGCCGGAGTTGCTGGCGTTCAACAAGGCCGACCTGACCCCCGAGGCGAAACGCTTGGCGGAGCGTTACCCCGGTTCGGTCATGATCTCGGCGCTGACCGGCGAGGGTGTCGATCAGCTCTTGGAGGCGGTCGGCGACCGGCTGCGCGCCTTGGCCCGGGTGGTCGAGTTGGAAGTCCCCTATGAGCGGGGGGACGTGCTGGCGGCAGTCCACCGGGAGGGTGAGGTGCTGGTGGAGCGCCACCGAGACGAGGCCGCTCAGCTGCGGGTCCGGGTGGACGAGGCGGGTGCCGCGCGCTTCCGGGAGTGGGTTGTCGAGCCGGGTCCCGTTGCCGCCAAGGGGGACGATTGACCGCCCCGCCGCCCGGCGCGACGGCAGGCTTTGTGCCGCCGGTCTACCCGTACGACCAGTTGGATGCCGCCAAGGCCAAGGCGGCCGCGTTGCCCGGGGGGCTGGTCGACCTGTCGATCGGCACCCCGACCGACCCGCCGCCGCCCGCGGTGCTGGCGGCGCTGGCCGGCGCAGACCAGGCGGGAACAGTCCGGGGGTACCCCGCGTCGGCCGGGTCGGCCGCCCTGCGCGAGGCCATCGGGGCATGGGCGCAGCGGCGCCTTGGCGTGTCCCTTCCGCCCGATTCCGTTGCGGCGTGCGTGGGCACCAAGGAATTCGTGGCGACGCTGCCCCAGTGGCTCCGGCTGCGGACGCCTTCACGGGACACCGTTCTGTACCCCGCCATTTCCTACCCGACCTACGAGATGGGGGCCATCCTGGCGGGGTGTCGGGCGGTGCCGGTTCCGGTCGACGCGTCGTTCCGGCTCGACCTGGCCGCGGTTGACGAGGCCGACGCTTCCCGGGCGTTGGCACTGTGGGTCAACAGCCCTGGCAACCCGGCCGGCCAATGCGACGACCTGGCCGCCGCCGCCCGTTGGGGCAGGGAGCGTGGCATCCCGGTCTTCAGCGACGAGTGCTACCTGGAGTTCACCTGGAACGGTCCGCCCCAGACGATCCTGGCCGACGGCGCCGGTGGCCTCGAAGGAGTCGTGGCCATTCATTCCCTGTCGAAGCGATCCAACCTGGCCGGGCTTCGGCTGGGTTGGTACGCCGGGGACCCTGAGCTGGTCGTGTACCTCCGCGAGGTCCGCAAGCACGTCGGGATGATGCCGCCCGGTCCGGTGCAACTCGCCGGGGTGGCGGCGTTGGCCGACCAGGGCCATGTCGACGACCAGCGGGATCGGTACTGGAAGCGCCTGTTGCGGATGCGGGAGATCCTGGCGGGCGTCGGGGTGGAGGCACCGCTGCCCGAGGGCGGGTTCTACCTCTGGGCCCCGGCCCCCGGCGGCGACGCATGGGGATTCGCCGAGACCCTCGCCGCCGAAGGCGGGGCGTTGGTGTCCCCGGGCGACATCTATGGCCCACCCGGTGCGGGCTATGTCCGGGTGGCGTTGGTGCAACCGCTCGAGCGTCTGGAGTTGATCGCCCGCCGCTTGGGCCTGCCGAGCCCCTCCACGTCTGTGGAGGTGGAGGACCCCGCCTGAGGGGGGGGTGGCTGTCAACAGGCTGATTGGTTCCTATTTCACCTTTCTCTCCTGAGAAGGGAAATTGGCGCCGAGACCTCTCCCGATCGGTCGGCGCCCCCCACTCCTTATTGCACTCCAGCGGACTCGGGTTATTGCACTCCAGCGGACTCGGGATCGAATCCGTCTGGCCATTTTGTTTCATCGCTTCCAAAAGCGCCGGTCAATGTCGCGGCGGTGAGGTTGGTACCGCTGAGGTCAGCGCCACTGAGATCGGCCCCGGTGAGATCGGAACCGCTGAGGTCGGCCCCGGTGAGGTCGGCTCCGCTCAGGTCGGCGCCGCTGAAGTTCGCTCCGCTGGGGTCGGCCCCGGTGAGGTTCGCCCCGGTCAGGTCCGCCCCAAAGAGGCTCGCTCCGCTCAGGTTCGCCTCGCTGAGGTCGGCTCCGGTGAGGTCGGCTCCGCTGAGGTTCGCGCGTGTGAGGTCTTCCGCATGGAGGTCCGCGCCCGGGAAATCCGTCCCGTGGAGGTCCTTATTCGTGAGGTCATTCGATCCTGTTGTCATGGCTAATGCTCCTGTCGTGTGATTGGAATCATCTTGAATCGTGTTCAATCGTCTGCCCCTGCCCGGACAGCGCTTCATTTGGCGGCGCGCCTACCGTCCGCGCAGCCAGCCGTGGATCTCGACCGCGGTGCCCAGCCCTCCCTCCCATCAACGTCGCAACTCAGTGACGCTGCCGGGGTCCCGGGCAGGCAGGCGCAACTGCGCCTTACCGGACGATGCGCGAACGGGCGCCTTGTCCTCGGGGCGAACGTACGCCCACGAGCCAGAACTGTCAAAAGCACAGGGACGGCAGGAGAAAGCGCCTGACGTTCGGCCCGGTGCCAGGTAAGAAGGAATAGTAGCTTTCGACGCCATGGCTGACCTCCGGGCGACGATCAACGAGCTGTGGGAGCACCGGTCCGAGCTGCCCGCGGGCGACCCGACCGGCCTGGCCGCCGCTCGGGAAGCGATCGACACCTTGGACCGGGGCGAAAACCGGGTGGCCGAGGTGGACCCTGACGGCTCGGTCGTGGTTCACGAGTGGCTCAAGCAGGCCATTCTGTTGTACTTCAAATTGTCCTCGATCGAGACGATCGAACATGGACCGTTCGAGTACGCCGACAAGATCCCACTGAAGCGAGGCTTCGCCGCCCTCGGGGTGCGGGTCGTGCCTGGTGCCTCGGCGAGGTGGGGCAGCTACCTGGAGCGCGGGGCCATCCTGATGCCGAGCTACGTGAACATCGGGGCTCGGGTGGGGGCCAACACCATGGTCGACACCTGGGCGACGGTGGGTTCGTGCGCCCAGATCGGGGCCAACGTCCACCTGTCCGGTGGCGTCGGAATCGGCGGCGTGCTGGAGCCGCCCCAAGCGGCGCCGGTAATCATCGGCGACGACGCGCTGATAGGCAGCCGCTGCATGATCACCCAGGGGGCGCGGGTCGGAGAGGGGGCGGTCCTCGGCGAGGGATGTGTGCTCAACCGGGCTATTCCCGTCATCGACGCTCAGACCGGCGCCGAGGTTTCCCGGGGCGTGGTGCCACCGTGGTGCGTCGGCGTGATGGCGTCGCGGCCCCGCAAGTTCGCAGGCGGCGAGTTCGGGCTGCCCTGCATCCTCATCCTGCGCCACCTCGAGCCGGGCCAGCGCCACGACAGTGCCAAGTTGAACGAGTTGCTGCGCGAGGAGGGTGTCTCGACGTGAGCTGCACGCCCGTGCGCGCTCGCCGACGACCCGGCCCGTGACCCGGCCCGTGACCTTGCCCGTGGCCTCGCCCGTGACCCGGCCCGTGGCCTTGCCCGTGGCCTCGCCCGTGGCCTCGCGTGGTCGTCGGCGCTCCGACCGCCTGATCTCGTGACCGACCTGCTGGCGGCTACCGGAGCCTTGGTGGCCATTCCCTCGGTGAGCCACGACGAGGCGGTCATCGCCGATCACGTCGAGCGCCGGTTGCGGTCCGCGCCCTGGCTCGAGGTCCACCGGGTAGAGCACAACGTCGTCGCCCGCACGACCCTCGGTCGGGCGCGCCGGTTGGTCATCGGCGGCCACCTCGACACCGTGCCCCCGAACAACAACCAGACGCCCCGCATCGACGGGGACCTCCTCTGGGGTCTGGGATCGGCGGACATGAAGGCCGGGTTGGCGGTGATGCTGGAGCTCGCTACGACGATCCCCGAACCGACCGTCGACGTGACGTATGTCTTCTATGCGTGCGAGGAAGTGGCGAGGAAGCACAACGGCCTCTCCCGGCTGTTCGAGTTGCGTCCTGACCTGGTCGTCGCCGACGCCGCCATCCTCACGGAGCCGACGAGTGCCCAGGTGGAGGCGGGATGTCAGGGTGTGTTGCGACTCGACGTGACCGTCACCGGTGAGCGCGCCCACAGTGCCCGGCCCTGGCTCGGGGTCAACGCCATCCACCGGCTGGGACCGGTGTTGCGGTTGGTTGCCGGCTACACCGGCCGCGAACCGGTGATCGACGGTTGCGCCTACCGGGAGGCGCTGCAGGCGGTAGGCGTTCGTGGGGGAGTGGCAGGCAACGTGGTGCCCGATTCGGCGACCGTGACGCTCAACCACCGCTTTGCTCCGGACCGCTCCGCTGACGAGGCCGTCGCGGCCGTCGAGGCGTTGCTTGCTCCCGCCCTCGACCCTGCCCGGGGCGACCATGTCGAGGTACTGGACCGGGCCCCGTCGGCTCCGCCCGGATTGGGGGATCCGTTGCTGGCCCGGTTGGTGGCTGCCGCCGGGGGCCAGCCCAAGGCGAAGCTGGGATGGACCGATGTGGCGTTTTTCTCCGAGCGGGGGATTCCGGCCACCAACTTCGGACCCGGAGATCCCAGAGTGGCCCATGCGGCGGGCGAACGCGTCCACCGCTCAGAGTTGGAGACAGTGCACCGGGTGCTGGCGGAACTTCTCTCCAGCACCTAGTCCAGCGCCGTCAGCCGTCAGCCGTCGTCAGCCGTCAGCCGTCAGCCGTCAGCCGTCAGCCGTCAGCCGTCAGCCGTCAGCCGTCACAGGCGCCGACGGCGGATAAGGCATCGGCATCCCGCAACCACTTGGCGTCCAGCCGACCCCGGCGACCGGCCGGCGCAGGCACCGGTCGGTTACAGCCGGCGCAGGACCGTGACCACCTTTCCGAAGATGGTCACGTCGGCGGGATCGAACGTCATGGGCTCCAACCGCGGGTTGGAGGGGAGAAGCACGATCTTGTTGCCCTTGCGGCTGAATGTCTTCACCGTGGCTTCTTCCCCCGGGATGCCGGCCACCACGATGTCACCCTTGGTGGCTTCGGGCTGCTCGCGGACAACGACGTAATCGCCGTCCAGGATGCCCGCGTCGATCATGGAGTCGCCCC
>JAUTXN010000245.1 GCA_030838045.1 Acidimicrobiaceae bacterium | reverse complement strand
CGAGGTGGTGTTTCATCTGGCCGCCCAGGCCGATGTGCGGGTGTCGGTCGCCCGGCCCGTCTACGACGCCGAGATCAATATTCTGGGCAGCCTCCAGGTGATCGAGGGGGCCCGGGCGGCCGGTGCGGCCAAGGTGGTGTTCGCCTCGAGCGGGGGGACGATCTACGGCGATCCCGACCCGAGGTTCCTGCCCATCAAGGAGTCGCACCCCCAACAACCGCTGTCGCCCTACGGCGTCGCCAAGAAGGTCGTGGGCGACTACCTGTTCGCCTACCGGGAGCTGCACAACCTGGAGTACACGGCGCTGGCCTTGTCCAACGTGTACGGGCCTCGCCAGGACCCCCACGGTGAGGCGGGGGTCGTCGCCATCTTCGCCGGCCGGCTGCTGGCTGGCGAGGCGTGCACGATCTTCGGCGACGGCGGCCAAACCCGGGACTTCGTGTACGTCGACGACGTGGTCGACGCCTTCGCCCGGGCGGCGACGCGCGGGGGTGGGCTGATCATCAACATCGGGACGGGGCGGGAATCGTCGGTGAACGAACTGTACGACACCATGGCCAAGGCGGCCGGAGTCAAGGAGCCGGCAGGGTACGCCCCGGGGAGGCCGGGTGAGTTGCGCCGCAACTGCCTCGACCCGGGCCGGGCCGCCATCCACCTGGGGTGGAAGCCCTGGACCAGCCTGGCCGAAGGCACCGGCGGCGTGCTCGACTATTTCCGGGAGCGGCGGGCGCGCGGTTCCAGCTGAGCGCGGGCCCGGTGGGTTCGTCAGTGGTGATGGGCCCGCCGGGCGTGCACGGGGGCGTCCATGCCGCAGGGGCCCTCCACGCTCTCGGCGCACGCTTCGCATTCCAGTTCGAGCGTCACATGCGCCAACGCGAACGGGGCGCCCACCGCCGCCTTGACCCGCTCGCCCACCGTCTGGGCTTCCTCCAGGCTGGGGTGACCCGCCAGGACCACGTGGGCCGAAAGGGCCCGTACCTCCGACGAGAGGCTCCACACGTGCAGGTCGTGGACGGTCTCGACGCCATCGACGCCGGCCATCGCCACCGTGAGGCGGGCCAGATCGATGTCCTTTGGTGTCGATTCCAACAGGACCTCGACGGCATGGCGGACGAGACGGAACGCCTCGACCGCGATCAGCACCCCGATCGCCATCGACACCATCGGGTCCAACCAGGTGAAGCCGCCGGTCACCACGATGACCAGGCCGGCCAGTGCGACGCCCAGCGATGCCACGGCGTCGCCGACCATGTGCAACAAGGCGGATCGCATGTTCAGGTCCGAGCCGTGCTCGCGCAGCGCCACCGCCGCGGCGGCGTTGACGACGAAGGCGGCGAGCGCCACCACGACCACCAGCCCGCCCCGAACGGGCTGGGGATCCGACAGACGGTGGACGCCCTCGTAGAAGATCAGGCAGGTCGCGGCGAGGATCAGGGCGGCGTTGCCGAGGGCCGCCAGGATGGTGCCCCGGTGATAGCCGTACGAACGCTCCGCGGTGGGGGCTCGGCGGGCCCAGCGCACCGCCACCAGCGAGATCACGACTGCGGCCACATCGCTCAAGTTGTGACCGGCGTCGGCCAAGAGGCCCAGCGAGTGGGCGACCACGCCGAACGCCAGCTGGCCGAATACCAGGGCGATGTTGAGTCCGAGGGCCAGCGCCAGGCGTCGCGAGCGGCTCACGGGGCCTCGGTGGCTCCCGGGTCGTCGGTGTGGCGGACGTGCTCGAGGGCGACATCCAACAGCATGCGGACGTGGCCGTCGCGCAGCGAGTAGTGCATCATCCGCCCGGCTCGGCGCGCCTTGACCACGTGGTGGGCCCGCAGGAGCCGCAGGGCATGCGAGGTCGTCGACTCGGCCATGTCCACCGATGCCGCCAGGTCACAGACGCACAGCTCCCCACCCTCGAGCAGGCTGGCCAGCAGACGCAGCCGGTTTGGGTCGGAGAGCAACCCGAACACCTCGGCCAGCTCTTCGACGACGTCGGCGGAGGGCAGCGCGGCCTGAACCGATCGAACCCGGTCCGGGTCGACCAGCTTCACCTCGCAGCCATCGAGCGGAACTAGTTCGGACGCGGGTCGCTCCTGTATAGATCTCTGTACAGCCATACAGATGTTACCCGCTCTAGCGGAACAGGTCGTCGGTGTGGTTGCGGACGATCTCGGCACGGACCGACGACTCCCGCAGCCATTTCGGGTCCACCCCCCGGACGATGGCGACGGGGATGGACGAGGCTTTTCCCATCACGAGCTCGGCCGCCCCGGCGATCTCGTCGGCGATGCAGATTTCGGTGGCGTGGAGCTCCCGGCCGTTGGTGTCGACGCCGCCCCGCAGGTCGACGATCGCCGCGATGCCGGCACAGCCGATGGCGACGTCGGTGAGGCCGTGGCGCCACGGTCGCCCGAAGGTGTCGGACACGATCACCGCCACGTCGTTGCCGGTGCGGCCCCGCAGGCCGTCGCGGATGCGCCGGGCCGACCGGTCGGCGTCGAGGGGGAGGAGGGCGGCCCAGCCCCGCTCGACGTTGGACAGGTCGACGCCGGAGTTGGCGCAGACGAAGCCGTGACGGGTTTCGGTGATGAACAGCTGGTCGCGCCGGCGCAGCACCCGCACCGACTCGTCCAGGATCGCCTGCGTGGCCGCGCCGGGGTCGTCGGGGTCGATCGGTACCAGGCGCCCTTCCGCCTTGGACACGATCTTCTGGGTGACCACGACCACGTCACCGTCGGCCAGCTCGGCGTGGCGGGCGATCACCTCCGCGATGACGTCGCCCGGGTGGATCTCGGGCATTCCCGCGACCGGGATGAGGGAGATCACGAGGCGGCGCGCTCGCCGGCCTGGTCGCTGAGCACGGTCCGGGCCAGGGCGGCCGCCTCGGCGGGGCCGGTCATGACGGTGGCGGTGACGACGGCGACCATGCCCTCGGCCTCGACCGCCCCGGCGAGACCTGCGTCGGCCTCGTCGATGACGAGGGTGGCCGCCAGCGGGGCGTAGAGGCGGGCCACGCCCACGACGGACACCTCGTGGCCGAGTTCGGCCAGCATGTGGTCGGCGGGGCCCTTGAGCGCCCGGCCCCCGACGATCGGGGACACCGCGACGGTGTCCGCCCGGCGGGCCTCCAAGGCAGGCCGGATGCCGGGGACCGCCAGGATGGGGCCGATGGAGACGATGGGATTCGACGGGCAGATCAGCAGGCGCTCGGCACGGTCGATGGCCGCCAGCACGCCGGGGCCCGGGCGGGCCTGGGCGGCCCCACGGAAGGCGACCGCCTCCACCGCCACCTCGTGATGCAGTCCGACGAAGTACTCCTGGAAGCCGATTTCGTGGCCCGCGACCGTGATCCGGGTCTCGAAGGGGTCGTCGGACATGGGCAGCAGCTTGATCCCGATGCCCCAGCGTTGGGTGATCTCGGCGGTGACCTGACTGAGGGGGGCGCCGGCCGCCAAGCGGTTGGTGCGGTACAGATGGGTCCCGAGATCCCGGTCGCCAAGGCGGAACCAGGCCGCCTGGCCATCGCCGTAGGCCGCCAGTGATTCCATGGCGGCCCAGGATTCGCCGGCCAGGCCCCACCCGGTGTCGGGATTGATGGCGTCCGCCAGGGTGTAGGTGACGGTGTCCAGGTCGGGGCTGATGTGCAGGCCGTGCAGCACGACGTCGTCGCCGGTGTTGACGACGGCAACGATCTCGGCGGGATCCATGACGTCGACCAGCCCCCGCAGCATCCGAGCGGCTCCGACGCCACCGGCGAACGCGACGAGCATGGGCCGAGGCTAGGCGGTGGGGGGAGGGGCCGAGCCACGGTCACGGTGCCATACGCTCGCCGCTCAGTGTTGCGAGTCGCGATCGACGTCACCCCCCTGATCGGCGAGCGCACGGGGGTCGGGGTGTTCACGGCCGGACTCCTGCGGGCGCTGTCGACCTCCGGCGACTGTGTGATCCGCCCGTACGCGGTGACCTGGCGCGGGCGTGATCAACTGGTCGGGAACATGGGCGCAGGCATCGCGCCCGGCCGTGTCCCGATGGCGGCGCGGCCGCTGCACCACCTGTGGCGGCGCTTCGACGGGCCGGTAATCGAGTGGTGGACCGGACCGGTCGACGTGGTGCACGGCACGAACTTCGTCGTTCCCCCCTCGGCGCGCGCCGCACAGGTGGTCTCGGTGCACGACCTGTCGTTCGTCCGATTCCCCGAGATGTGCCTACCGGCGACGCTTCGCTATCCCGACCTCATCCGCCGCGCCCTGCGGCGAGGAGCGTGGATCCATGCCCTGACCCAGGCGATGGCCGACGAGATCACCGAGTACTTCGGTGTGCCAGCCGAGAGGGTCCGGGTGGTTGCGCCTGGTGTCGAAGGCGCTGTTTTCGGGGGCCCGGCGGCGGCCGTGGCGGCGGTGGGCGGCTCCGGGCGGCCCTACGTCTTGTCGCTCGGCCGGAGCGAACCCCGCAAGGATCTCCGGCTGCTGGTGAACGCATTCGACCAGGTGGCGGCCCAGCATCCTGACGTCGAACTGGTGATCGCCGGGCCCGACGGGTCGGGCGAGGACGGGTTGCGGGCCGCGATCAACGAAGCGATTCACCACGATCGGATCCGCCGCTCGGGCTGGATCAGCGACGCCGAGAAGGCCTCGCTCCTCCGGGGGGCGGCGGTCTTCGCCTACCCGTCGGTCTACGAGGGGTTCGGAATCCCCCCGCTGGAGGCCATGGCGGCGGGCGTCCCTGTGGTTGCGACCGCGGCGGGGGGCGTCCCCGAGACGGTCGGTGCGGCCGCGGCGCTGGTGCCGGTCGGCGACTCCGAAGCGTTGGCGGCGGCGTTGTCGCACCTGCTCGAGGATGCCGACGCCCGAACCCGCCTGATCGAGGCGGGCCGCGCCCGGGTCGGGTTGTTCACCTGGGATCGCTGCGCCGGCGGCCTGAGGACCCTGTACCGCGACGCCGCCGCTTCGCGGAGCCGCGGGAGGCGTGCGAAGCGCGGGATTCCCGGGAGTCGTTGAGGACCGCTTCGAAGACCGCGGGGAGGTTTCCGGCGGGCGTCGCCGCCTGCAGGACGGGGCGCTGACGCCGCTGCGACGTGCTCGACGGGCCGGGCGGCAACAACTCGATGACCGCCGCGGCCAGCTCGCTCGGATCGCCGGGCGAGACCAGGCGGCCGGCGCTCGCGCCGGCACCGGCTCCGCTCGCATCGGCGGGCGAGACCAGCCGGCCGGCGCTCGCGCCGGCACCGGCTCCGCTCGCATCGGTCCCCAGGATCTCGAGGGGGCCGCCCGCGGCCGAGGCCACGACCGGCACCCCCGAGGCCAGCGCCTCGATCACGGCCAATCCGAATGGTTCGGGTTCGGTTGACGGCAGCACCAGCACGTCGAGATCGGCGATCAACTCGGCCATGTCGTCGCGCGCCCCGAGCCAGTGCACGCCGGCCAGGGCCGCCGCCCGAGCGGCCAAACGGGAGGCGTACTCCTCTTTCCCCGCCACCGGTCCGCCGGCCACGACCACTTCCAGGCCCGGTCGCCGTCGTTGCAGCTCCGGGACCGCGTCCAGGAGCACCTCGATGCCCTTCCAGGTGTCGATCCGGCCCGCGACGCCGACCACCACGGCATCGTCGGTGAGGCCGAGACGGGGGCGGAAGTGGCCGGCCCGGCGGGGGTGGAACTCGTCGGGGTCGACCTGGTCGTAGCACACGACGACGTTGGCCCGGTCGAGCTGGGCCGCGACCGCCTCGGACACGGCCACGACCGTGTCGGCGTATGTGCGGCACAGCCGGCGTTCGAGTCGCAGGGCGGCATCGGACTGCACCACGATCTCGCGGGCGTGCCAGAGGTGGGGCCGGCGCACGATCGCCGCGGCCGCGAAGCCGTACCAGGAGTGAAGCGAGTTGCTGTGGACCATGTCGACCCGCAGTCTTCGGGCCAGGACGACCAGGCGGGACACCGCGACCGGCCACCCCAGCAGGTACGCCGCCCAGTAGCGCGTCGATCCGCTGGTCGTGATCCGGCGCATCGGAACGACGTGCAATGTCGCCCCGGCCGCTTCGAACTCCGCCGCCATGGGCGACGGCGCGGGCAGGGCGATGTGACAGTCCCAGCCGTCTTGGGCGAGGCTGCGGACCAGACGGGCCAGTGCCCGGTCGGAGCCGCCTCGCTCCGCGACCGGCTGGACTGAGAGGATGCGTTTGGTGCGGGTGGCGGTCAACGTCGAGCAGCTCCTGTACCGGCCGCCGGGCGGCATCGGCCGGTACACGGCGAAGCTGGTGACACTACTGCCGCAGTTGTTTCCCGACGACTCCGTCGTGGCATTCACCGCCCGCCACCCCCGAGCGGAGATCGACGCCGCCTGGCAAGCCGCCACCGGCGGGACCGGAGGGGGCCGTGGGACCCTCGGCCGGTCCGGCGCCACCGGCCAGGCCGGCGGCACCGCCACCGGCGGGACGGGCGAGTCGGGCGGGAGTGGGGCGCCGCCGATCCGGCTGCCGCTGCCCCGGGCCTTGCTGTACGAGGGTTGGAACACCCTCGGCGTCGGGCGCCTCGACTGGTTGGCCCGGGAACTCTCGGGCATGGACCTGGTCCACGCACCATCGGTCGCTGTCCCGCCCCGCGGCCGGGCCCCCTTGATCGTGACGGTGCATGACGTGGCACCGGCCCTTTTTCCCCAGTCCTTTCCGATCCACGGCCGGTGGTTCCACGCCCGGGGGCTGGCCGCCACCGCCCGCCGGGCCGACCTGGTCATCACGGTGAGCCACTCGGCTGCGGCCGAGATCGCCGCCCACAGCGACATTTCCCCGGATCGACTGCGCGTCGTGCCCAACGGCGTCGATCACGTCGAGGCGTCGGCCGACGAGATCAGGGCAACCCAGGCTCGCCACGACCTCTCCGGAGTGCCGTACATCCTCTGGGTCGGCACGCTCGAACCCCGCAAGAACGTGACCACACTGGTGCGAGCCTTCGCCGCCCTGGTGGAATCAGGCCGGGCCGCGGACCACCGGCTGATCCTGGCCGGTCCGACCGGATGGCTCTCGGACGACCTCGTCCCGGCCTCGCTCATGGCGCGCCACGGTGGGCCCGGCGGACACATCCGCCTCATCGGCCCGGTCGAGGAGTCGGAGTTGCGGGCGCTGTACGCCGGGGCGACCCTCTTCGCCCTGCCCAGCCGCCACGAGGGATTCGGGCTGCCGGTCCTCGAGGCCATGGCCCAGGGCACGCCGGTCGTCTGCGCCGACATCGCGGCGCTTCGCGAGCTCGTCGGTGCGGGGGTGGGCGCCGGCGTCGTGGCGGAGGCGGCCCGGTTGGTGGCGCCCGACGACGTCGACGGGTGGGCCGACGCCATCGCCACCCTCATCGACGACGAAGCAGCCCGGCGCCGCCTGGGCCAGGCC
Source organism: Acidimicrobiaceae bacterium (assembly GCA_030838045.1). Taxonomy (GTDB): domain Bacteria; phylum Actinomycetota; class Acidimicrobiia; order Acidimicrobiales; family Palsa-688; genus JALYXV01. The sequence goes on along the minus strand of JAUTXN010000245.1, from coordinate 3,511 downwards.
GGACGGGACCGGGCGGCGGCGTTCAGCTGGGAACACACGATCCGAGCGACGCGCCAGGTCTATGCCGAAGCGGTCGGTGGGGCCGGGTAGGGTCCGACACAGTGCGAGCGTTTCTCACCGGCGGTCAGGGCTTCGTCGGCCCCTGGCTGTGCCGGCACCTCGCGGCGCAGGGCGACGACGTGGTCCTGGCCGACCCCTTGCTCGACGTCACCGACGGCCCGGCGGTGCACCACGCCATCAAAGCCGCCCGGCCCGAGGTGGTGTACCACCTGGCCGCCCAGTCGAGCGTCAGCTCGTCCTGGGAGGACCCGGCCGCGACGTTCAGTGTCAACGTTCTCGGTTCTCTCCACGTGCTCGATGCCGTCCACGCCTGCGCCCCCGGCGCCCGGGTCGTTCTGGTCTCCTCGGTCGAGATCTACGGCCCGGTGCAGCCCGACGACCTACCGGTGACCGAGGTGTCGCCGTTTAGGCCCGCCACGCCGTACGCGGCCAGCAAAGCGGCGGCCGAGATGGCCGCTCTGCAGGCCCACATCGGCCGGGGGCTCGACGTGGTCCGGGCTCGCCCGTTCACCCACACCGGCCCCGGCCAGACGCCCCGGTTCTTCGTGCCCAGCATGGCCCGGCAGATCGTCGAGGCATCGAGGACGGGAGCGACCGAACTGCGCACCGGCAACCTGCAGGTGGCGCGCGACATCCTCGACGTGCGCGACGTGGTTCGGGCCTACCGCCTGCTGGCCGAGCGCGGCGCGCCCGGCGAGGCGTACAACATCTGCTCGGGCCGCTCGGTGACGCTGGCGGAGGTGGTTCGGCTCCTGCTGGCGCTGGCCGGTTCGGATCTGAAGGTCGTGACCGACCCGGCCCGGGTGCGCCCGGTCGACCTCCCCGACCTGCGGGGCGACCCGTCGCGGCTCCACGACGCCACTGGCTGGGAGCCCGAGTTCGCCCTGGAGGAGACCCTGGCCGACGTGCTGGCCTACTGGCGCGCCCAGGACAGCGAAACCGAGGCGGCCGCCAGCTAAGGGGCGGCCCCGCTCCGCGGCTACTAGGTCGCCTGGCTCACCGACGACATGTTGAAGTCGGGAATGCGCAACGGAGGCATGGCGGTGCGGGTGAAGTAGTCCGCCCACTCCCGCGACAACGTGAGTTCGGTGGCGCCCACCTCCGTGGTGCGCCGCAGCAGGTCGACGGGGCTCTCGTTGAACCGGAAGTTGTTGACCGCGCCCACCACCTCGCCCCCCTCGACCAGATAGACCCCGTCGCGGGTCAGGCCGGTCAGGAGCAGCGTCTGGGGGTCGACCTCCCGGATGTACCAGAGCGACGTGAGCAGCAACCCCCGCCCGGTGGCGGCTGCCATCTCGCTCAGCGACCGCAGCGGCGCACCTGACGGCGACGCTGGGCCTTCGAGGATCAGGTTGTCGATGGCCGGCGTCACCGCCAGACCGGTCAACGCGGCCGAGTGCCGGGTCTGCATCAATGCCGTCAAGCGGCCGTCCGCGATCCACGATGTCGGCGCCAGCGCCTGGCCGTTGTCGAACACCGACTGCATCGAACTCGAGGCGTAGGCGACCACGAAGGGGGAGCACGCCAACCCCGGGGCGTTGGGATCGCTGCGCAACGTCAACGCCAGGTCGGTCAGCGAGTCGCCGACGCGCGTCCCGCCGCCGGGCTTGCTGAAGACGGTCTGCCCTTCGTAGGCGTCGCGCGCCCCCGTCGACCAATAGAGGTCGATCATCAGGTCGGCCACGGCGGTCGGCGGCAGCAGCGTCTCGTAGCGGCCCGCGGGCAACTCGATGCTGCGCCGGGCCCATTCCAGCTGCTCGCCGAGCTGGCCTTCCAACGCCACCATGTCGATGTCGCCGAGCATCGCGGCGGGCTGGCCCATCCACGCCGAGCGGGCGAAGTCAGGCGACTTGGCGTTCAGCTCCAACCGCCCGGTGGGCTGGGCGTGGCGGAGCCGGAGGCCGGTCGAGGACCCGAGGTAGGTCGAGCGGACCTGGTACTCGGCGAAACCGAACAGCAGCCGGTCGGCGCCCCTCGCCTGTTCAAAGGCATCGCTGAGCGAGGGGATGAAGGTGGAAAAGGCCTCGATCGACGTCTCGACGGGCGGGTCGTGCCAGGCGGCGCCCGCGTCGGCGGCTCCCGCCGACCCTGGTTCGACGAGCGGCTGGGCATCCTCGGCGGGCATGCTGGCGCGGGCCGCGGCTTCGGCGGCGCGGACCAGTTCCTCGATCCGGTCGGGCGTGACGCTGCTGCGTGACACCGCCCCGGCCGCGACGCCGGTCGCCTTGCCGACCGTGGCGATCACGGTGAGCTGACGGGCCCGGGTGACCCCGTTGGTGGTGACGGTGTTGTTGGCCCAGCGCAGGTTGGCATCGCTCGACTCGTCGGCGATGACGATGCAGCCATCGGCCGTGGAGAGCGCCAGTGCCGCTTCGACGGTGTCCTGCGGGGTCCGCGGGGGCTGTGGGGTCCTGCCCGAGCCGGTCATCGGGTCTTGCCGGAGCGGGTCATCGGGGTCTTGCCCGAGCGGGTCATCGGCCGGCCTCGGAGGAGGTGTTGAGGATCCGGACCTGGCGGAACAAGGCGCTCGGGCATCCATGGCTGACCGCCGCCACCTGGCCGGGCTGGCCCTTGCCACAGTTGAAGGCGCCCCCGAGGACGTAGGTCGACGGGCCGCCCACCGCCTCCATGGATCCCCAGAAGTCGGTCGTGGTCGCCTGGTAGGCAACGTCTCGCAGCTGGCCGGCCAGCTGGCCGCCCCGGATCCGGTAGAAGCGCTGGCCGGTGAACTGGAAGTTGTATCGCTGCATGTCGATCGACCAGCTCTTGTCCCCGATGACATAGACGCCGTCGTCGACTGCCGCGATCAGCCCATCGGTCGTCGGGCCGTCCGACGCCGGCTGGAGCGAGACGTTGGCCATGCGCTGGATCGGGACGTGGTGCGACGAGTCGGCATAGGCGCACCCGTTGGAACGCCCGAGCCCCTTCATCTGGGCCATCCGCCGGTCGATCTGGTATCCCACCAGCATCCCGTCGCGCACCAGGTCCCATGACTGCGACGCCACCCCCTCGTCGTCGTAGCCCACCGACGCCAGGCCGTGGGCCGCCGTTCGGTCGGCCGTGACGTGCATGACCGGCGAGCCGTACTTGAGGTTCCCGAGCTTGTCGAAGGTGGCGAACGACGTACCGGCGTACGCCGCCTCGTATCCGAGCGCCCGGTCGAGTTCGGTGGCGTGGCCGATCGACTCGTGGATGGTGAGCCACAGGTTGGACGGATGGATGACCAGGTCGTAGGTCCCGGCGTCGACGGTCGGTGCCGCCATCTTCTCGGCCAGGAGATGGGGGAGGGTGTCCAGCTCGGCGTCCCAGTCCCAGCCGGTGCCGGTGAGGTATTCCCACCCGCGACCCACCGGCGGTGCGATGCTGCGCATGGTCTCGAACGCCCCCGAGGAAGGGTCGACCCCCACCACCTCGACCCCGGCGTTGGTCCGCACCCGCTGCTGGGTCGTGA
>JAUTXN010000229.1 GCA_030838045.1 Acidimicrobiaceae bacterium | reverse complement strand
CGTCTTGTACCAGCTCGACGAACCGAAGAAGCGGGCGGTCGGGTTCAAGCTCTCCGAAGGCATGGAGATCCCCGCCGAGCTCGGTTCGTTCAAGTTCGCGAGGCAGAAGTCGAAGCTGGCCGGGACGATCCGCGGCTCGTACTTCGTGATCAAAGGTGAGTACTGATCCCCCGTCGAGGTTCGGAGCCGAAGTCGTTCCTCCCGGATTGGCCTCCGCTCCACCGGGGCGGCGGTGCTCGTCGCCAACACTCCGCCGTTGGACGACCTTCCTGCCTACCTCGCCTGCGTCAATCCGGTCGCTCATCCTGGCGGCTGCCCGTCTTTCGTCCCCACCCCGGTTCCGTGTTGAGCGACGACGGGTTCAACCCGAACGCCGCGGGAGCGGCGATGATCGCCGGCCAGTCTGTCGCCGCGGTTCCGAAGTAGCGCAATAGCGGCGCTCCCCAGGGTCAACGGCGGGAAGAATCTGCGAGTTGAGTTAAGGCGCGATTCTCGTCGCGTCGAGTTCGACGCCCATTTTCCCGGCGAGACGGAGAGCCTCAACCAAGGTGAGTGGTGAGGACCCCTCTCCACACGAATACGGGTCCTCACCCATCCCTGTGATGGCATCGAGCATGTAGGCGTCACCGACCTTCCACCGCCCGTGCGTTGTCTCGGGATGGAGATATTCCGGCCACGACCAGCCGCCTCCCTCACGTCCATTCTCGTCCCAACGCCATTGTCGCATGAGACCTATCTCGGCCCGGTCGTTCAGGAAGTACCGAAAATGACCATCGGGCTGACTGCGGACGGTTTCCATCACCCGTTCATACGCCGACAGATCATCGAGAAGCCGCCTGGCGGCGCCATATTTCTTTCGAAGGCGGCCGGCTTGGTCCGCCGATAACCGGGACAGGCGCGATTCGTCGGCGTTGTCTTCAATGTCGGCGCGCTTGACGCGACGGGCGATCTCGTTGCCAGCCATCCTCCGCAAGAACGTGTCGTATGACTCTGAGTCCAACCGGGTAAGAGCGACCACGGCATCGACAACATTGTCTGGGCATCCGCGCGAGATCAGGTCCTCCGCCACCAGAGGTGTATCTTCCAGGATGTCGTGAAGGACTGCGGCCATGAGGACCGCTTGTTCGTCAGGTCTGTTCACCCATTGTGAATCGCCGATACGCACGCCGAAGCGCGCTCCATCCGCGCGCAGACTCTCCATGACTCGAAGGGGATGTTCGATGTACGGTTGGCCAGCCTTATCCGTCATGCCCGCATGGGCAGAACGAGCCAACGAAATTGCGCCGTCGAGGGTCATGTGACGCAATGGCTCCGTCATTTGGCCTCCATGTTGCCCGATCGTAGGGTTCAAACGCGACCGCACCTCGCGGCGGCAGCGTGCTGAGGTTGCCTGGCCCTGGGCAGACGAGGCGAAGGCCCCCACCCCGCCGCTCAGCCTGCTGCTCGCCCCGCGATCATCCCCGCCATCACCGGATAGACGACCTATCCGGTCAACTTTGTGGTAGATCGTGGGGAGGAAACTTTCGAGAAGGAGCCGCCATGCCGCATGACGCCCGCGGGTTCGAAACCCGCCAAATCCACGTCGGCGCCGCGCCAGACCCGACGACGGGGGCCCGGGCCACACCCATCTACCAGACAACGAGCTACGCCTTCCGTGACACCGACCACGCCGCGGCGCTGTTCGCGCTGGGCGAACCGGGGAACATCTACACCCGGATCATGAACCCGACCCAGCAGGTGCTGGAGGAGCGCATGGCCAACCTCGAGGGCGGCGTCGGGGCCCTGGCGCTGGCCAGCGGGCAGGCAGCGGAGACGCTCGCCATCCTCGGCCTGACCGATACCGGCGGCCACGTCGTGTCGTCCGCATCGCTGTACGGCGGCACGTACAACCTGTTCCACTACACGCTCCCCAAGCTCGGGATCGACGTGTCGTTCGTGGACGACCCCGACGACCTGGACGCCTGGGCGGCGGCGGTGCGGCCCAACACGAGGGCGTTTTACGGCGAGACGATCGGCAACCCGAGGGGAGACGTGCTCGACATCGGCGGGATCTCGCAGGTCGCCCACGACAACGACGTCCCGTTGATCGTCGACAACACGTTGGCCACGCCTTACCTCAACCGGCCCATCGAGTACGGCGCCGACATCGTCGTCCATTCGGCGACCAAGTTCATCGGCGGCCATGGCACGGCCATCGGCGGCATCATCGTCGACGCCGGCTCCTTCGACTTCGGCGCCAGCGGCCGCCACCCGAGCTTCACGACGCCCGATCCCAGCTATCACGGCCTGAAGTACTGGGAGGCGCTCGGTCCGGGAGCCTTCATCGCCAAGGTCCGGGTGCAGGGCCTGCGCGACCTCGGCCCCGCCATCTCGCCCTTCAACGCCTTTCTGCTGATCCAGGGCCTGGAAACGCTGAGCCTGCGGATGGAGCGCCATGTACGCAACGGCCAAGCGGTCGCCGAGTACCTGGAGGCGCGCGATGAGGTCAATTGGGTGACCTATCCCGGCCTCCCCAGCTCCCGCTGGTACCCGCGGGCTCAAACCATGTTGCCCAACGGCGCCGGTTCGATCCTCAGCTTCGGCATCAACGGCGGTGCCGCCGCCGGGCGGGCGTTCGTCGAGGCGTTGGAGCTGCACAGCCACCTGGCCAACGTGGGCGATGTTCGAAGCCTCGTGATCCACCCCGCCACGACCACCCATTCGCAGCTCACCGAGGCCGAGCAGGCCACGACCGGCGTCACCGCCGACCTCGTCCGGCTCTCGGTCGGGCTGGAGACGATCGACGACATCCTGGCCGACCTCGATGCCGGCTTCCGGGCGGCGAAGTCCTGACTGCGATCGCATTTGGTACACCGAGGCCGGCGGGTGACGGTCGCCCGCCGGCCTCGGGCGCATGGCGCCCCGGAGATGACCCGGGCCGCCGGCAGTTCGCAACCGTCTTCACAAAGGCGCCGCTCCCGCTCGAGTTGGGCGCAAGCATCGGGCCGATCACCGTCGCCTACGAGACCTGGGGAAAACGATCGGCCAGTGGCGACAACGCGGTGCTCGTGCTGCACGCCCTCACCGGCGACAGCCATGCCGCGGGCCCGGTCGAGCCGGGGCATCTCGCTCCCGGTTGGTGGGATGCACTGATCGGACCGGGGAAGGCCATCGACACGGACCGGTGGTGGGTGGTGTGCCCCAACACCCTCGGCGGCTGTCAGGGCACGACCGGGCCGGCCTCGCCATCTTCGGCCGGGCCTGGTGAGAATTCGGCTCCGTGGGGTTCGCGATTCCCGCGCATCACCGTGCGTGACCAGGTGGCGGTCGAGCGGGCGCTCGCCGAAACGCTCGGAATCGACCGTTGGGCCGCCGTCATCGGTGGCTCGATGGGTGGCATGCGGGCCCTGGAATGGGCAGTGATGTACCCGGCCATGGTGGAGCGGTTGGTGGTTCTGGCCTGCGGCGCCGCGGCCTCAGCCGAGCAGATCGCGCTGTGCGCCGCCCAGGCGCACGCAATCCGCCTCGACCCTCGATTCCGGGGGGGCGACTACTACGGTGCCGACCCCGGCGACGGTCCGCATGTGGGTTTGGGGTTGGCCCGTCGCATCGGGCACCTGAGCTACCGCTCGGAAACCGAACTCGAGGCCCGCTTCGGCCGCCAGCCACAACTGGGCGAGGACCCCCTCACCGGTGGCCGCTATGCCATCGAGAGCTACCTTGACCACCAGGCAGACAAGCTGGTCCGCCGCTTCGACGCCAACAGCTACCTGGTGCTCAGCCGGACAATGGACCACCACGACATCGGCCGAGGTCGCGGTGGCCTGGCGGCCGCCCTCGACAGAGTGCAGGCCACTTCGACGATCGTGACCATCGACAGCGACCGGTTGTATCCGCCGCGACTTCAAGAAGAGCTCATGGCGCTGCTCGGCGGGCGCGCCCATCGCCATGTGGTTACGTCGCCGTTCGGCCACGATGCCTTCCTTCTCGAAGCCACCCAGGTCGGTCGGGTCATCTCCGGCGCGCTCAACGCTGGCTGAGCGCCACGTCCCCGTCCAGGGGTCAACCCGGTGGTGACCATCGAGGATGTGCGCCTGCTGGCGTTGCGCCTTCCTCGGTCATATGAAGCCCTGGTCCGGGACCGGGTCAAGTTTCGGGTCGGGCGAATCGTGTACCTGGCGTTCTCCCGCGACGAGGCGGTGATGGGTTTCGCGTTTCCCAAGGATGAACGGGTCGCGCTCGTGGAATCCGCACCCACCAAGTTCCTGATGCCCTGCCAGTCGGATCTTCGCTACAACTGGGTGCGCGTGCGCCTCGACGCCATCGATCAGCCGGAGATGCGCGAACTCGTCATCGATGCCTGGACCATGGTCGTGCCGAAGAGCGTCGCGGCGGCATTCCTGATGTCGAGAGGGCCGCCGGAGTCGGACTGAAATACCCGGCCACTGTCAGGGCATGAGGATCTCTGCGAGGTGTCGGGCCATCGGCCACGCACCGAGCGAGGTGTTGGACAGCACCGTGTGGGTGACGCCGGCGACGGGGTCATGGACCGTCCGGAACGAGACGCCGGCGTCGAATCCCTCCAACATCACCGCATCTCCCGACTCGTCGAGCCAGAAGCCCAGCCCGTAACGCTTGGACTCCGAGGGTGCCTGGCTCCGAGGGCGCACCATTTCCGCGACCCAGTCCTTGGAGACGATCCGGCCGGCGAAGAACGCGGACCACATCGAGTGGATGTCCCCGGCGGTGGAGTACACGCCACCGTCGCCGCTGCCTCGGACCGGCAGGTGGAAGGCGTTGGTCCGCAACCCGTCGGCCGCCAGGTAGCCGACCGCGGCGCATCCCGGTAACTCGTCGGACCGCAGGAAGGCGGTGTCTTCCATCCCGGCCGGCAGGCATACACAGTGCCGGACCAGTTCCGCGAACGGCGTACCAGTCGTGCGCTCGGCGATCAACGCCAGAAGGACATAGCCGCTGTTGCAGTATGCGAACCGCTCCCCCGGCCCCGACTGCGCCTCGTGGCCGTCCAGCACCCGGAGGTAATCCTCGCTGTCCACCAACTCGTGGGGCGGGACCGTCAGTACGTAGTCGGTGATCTCGTGATCGGCGCTCTCGTCGTAGTAGTCACCTATTCCCGACCGGTGTGCGAGCAGCTGCTCGACGGTCACATCGTCGCCGACCATCGGCAAGTCCGCCCCGAGTACCGATCGGGCCGTCATGGCGAGCCCAAGAGTTCCCTGTTCGACCAGGCTCACGACCGTCAGCGCCGTCAACCCCTTGGTGCCGCTGGCGATACCGAACTGGGTGTCGACGCTGTTCGCCACCGCGTGGCCTCGGTGCGCCAAGCCGTATGCCTTGGCCAGCACCACACCATGATCACGGTCGATGCGGACCACGCCCGAAAACCCGGTTTCGGCCGCGATGCGATCGACCGAGTCCCCTATCGCGTCCACCGAGACCGAACTATCGCCGGTCCGGGGCACGCGTGACGAAGCGTGCATGCGCGACCGCACGCGAGGCGACGAGCTCGACGCATCGGTAGCCCAGCCGGCCGCCGTCCAAGTGGTCGAACAGCCGCTCGCCTTTCCCGACCAAGATGGGCACCCCCGCTCCGATCGGGCTGTTCAGACTGTGGTTGGCTCCGGCCGCATAGCCGTCGAGCGAGAGGGAAAAGTTGTGCACTCGTGGTCTCGGCATTGGTCCTCATTCCGACGGTGTGCAATATCGCGCGTGGTCGCCACGGGGCTTTGCCACGCGACCAGTTCGCCTACCGGGAAGCGGGAGGTCCGGCCCGCTGGTCCTCGGTCTCGGGCGGATCCGAGACGGTGGCTACCGCCCCTTGCACCGAAAGGGAGACGGATTCGCGGGCCGGCAATGGCTTGGCGTTCTGCTGGTCGAGCTCGTCGTCGCTCAGGGCGGTCATCTCGTCGTCGGTCACGGCTC